>CAZXGT010000022.1:11623-26657 GCA_964639935.1 uncultured Phycisphaeraceae bacterium | reverse complement strand
CGACGAGCTCGTCGCCGTCGACGCCGTCGGTCTCGGGGCGCTCCCGCTCTACCTTCCCATGTTCTTCAGCTCAGGCGCCGGGCTGCTCGTCGCGGTCGTCGATGAGGATCTCGAGCTCGAGGGCCCGGTTCGCGACGGGCGCGAGGAGTGCATGGTCGTCCGCGGGACGTTCGGCGACAACGAGATGGCCCTCTTCGTCTCCACCGACGACGACATGCCCCGCCGGCTCGACATCGTCACCGCCTCGAACACGGTGACGCTCCGCTTCAACCGCCTGCGCACCGGCGTGCCCGCGACCGATCGCTCCTTTGAGATCCGCCCCGCCCCGCGCGGCTTCACCACCGTCCGCACCCGCGACGCCGCCTCGGGGTCCGGCGGCGCGAAGCCCTCGGACCCGAATCCCAGGCGATCGGTCGGCGTCAAGCTCGGGGATCTCGCCCCGGACTGGACCCTCGCCGATGAGAAGGGCCGGCCCCACTCGCTCTCGGACTACCGCGGCGAGGTGGTTCTTATGGACTTCTGGGCGACCTGGTGCCCCCCCTGCCGCGCCGCGATGCCGGGCCTCCAGCGCCTCCACGAGGAGCTCGGAAGCGAAGGCCTGAACGTCCTCGGCGTCAACACGAGCGAGCGCTCCCCCGACCTCGCGCCGGGCTTCATGAAATCCAACAGCTACACCTACCAGCTTCTGCTGAGCGGCGACCACGTGGCGCGCGAGTACGACGTCAAGGGGCTCCCGACCTTCTACGTCATCGGGACCGAGGGAGAGATCCTCTTCAAGGGCACGGGGTACAGCCAGCGGCAGGAGCTGGAGATGGAGCAGGTCATCCGCGAGGCGCTCGGCCTCGCCCCGCGCAGGCTCACGATCGACGAACTCGACGGGGTGGATATCGACGACCTCGAGCGCTGACCGGGCCCGCCGCGCGTGGCGGGAACGCCACACGCCGCGTTGATCGGACGCCACGCATCGCGCGCGGCGTCCGATAGACCCGCCCGCGACGCCGCCCCGCGGCCCCCGCGACCCGAGGCGCGGGCCTTGCCGCATGAAACACCGTCATGGTTCAGAAACGAAGAATCGGATCGCTTTTCATCGCCTCTCTCGGCGCGACGCTCCTGGCCGGGTGCGCCTCCGAGCCCGGGATCTTTCCCGGCGGCGCGACGGAGGCGACCGTCTTCTTCACGCCGCAGGTCCGCGAGGCGCGAGCACACGCCGGGCTCGTTTACCGCGAGCAATCACCCGAGTACGCCCGCCGCGACCACGCCGTCGGCGCCCGCCCCGCCGACGCCACGAGCCTCTACACCGACCTCCCCCGCTCCCGCACCATCGTCCAGCGGGATCGCGTGCGATCCACCTCCACCAGGGGCGGCTATTCGGTCACGCAGGAGTCCTCGATCCGCGTCCGCCGCGGGCCGAGCAGCCCGTACGCGCATCATCGGCGCCGCTGACGTGTCCCAAAGGCGCCGCCCTCGCGCCGAAGTCGTTGTTGACCGGGGTAGGGCAACTTCCCATACTGCAAGATGAAAGCGTCTGAGGGCAGTCAGACGCACGAGATCGACGTCGCCCCCTCCGGATCGCCCTACACTGGGCCGTTATGGGGCGTGAGCTCCCTGGGGGCAATCAGTATGGCGACCGTCACAAAGAAGGATCTCATCGACCAGATCGCAGAAGCCACCGGCCAGAAACGCGTCACGGTCAAAGATACGGTCCAGCAGTTTCTCGACTCGATCATCGACGAGCTCGGTAAGGGCAACCGTCTGGAGTTTCGCGACTTCGGCGTCTTTGAGGTCAAGGAGCGAGCCGCCCGCACCGCGCAGAACCCCAAGACGCTCGAGCGCGTGCACGTGCCCGCCAAGCACGTCGTCAAGTTCAAGGTCGGGCGACTGATGAAAGAATCCGTCGAAGCCCTCGACGAGCCCTCGCCCGAGGTCACCGTCCGCAAGACGAGCCCCGCGAGCAACCACAGCCCCGCCGGCTCCCGCTCCGACCGCTGAGCCCGCTCCTTCAGGCCCCGCCCACGAAGAACGCCGCGAGCCACCGAGCCCGCGGCGTCTGTTGTTTCCCGACTCGGGCCTCGCTTGGGCCAGTCGGTCAGACCGCCGCCGCGCCCTGCCCCGAGTAGTAGCCCGGCATCGGCTCGCCGAGGGACTTCCACCGCTCCACGACCTCCGGCGCCCTGCCCCGGCAGTTGAGCATCTCGAGCTTCCCGACCACCATCTCGCGGATGCGGTCCCGCGCCGGGCCCAGGTACTTCCGCGGGTCGAACTCCTCGGGCTTCTCCGCGAACACCTCGCGGATGCTCGCGGTCATCGCCAGACGCAGGTCCGTATCGATGTTCACCTTGCAGACCCCGTAGGTGCGCACCGCGCGGGCGATCTGATCCTCGGGCACGCCCATCGCGTTGGGCAGGTTCCCGCCGTGATCGTTGATCACCTTCACCAGCTCCTTCGGCACGCTCGAGGAGCCGTGCATCACGAGCGGGAGGCCCGGGCAGGTCTTCATGATCGCCTCGATGCGGTCGAAGGCGAGCGTCGGTTCGTTGACGAACTTGTACGCCCCGTGGCTCGTTCCGATCGCCACCGCGAGCGAGTCGATCCCCGTCTTCTCCCAGAAGTCCTTCGCCTCTTGCGGGTTGGTCAGGAACTTCTCGATGTTCTTCTGATACTCCGCGGCGTCCAGGCCGACCACGTCCTCCTCGATCCCGCCGAGCATCCCGAGCTCCGCCTCAACCACCACGCCCGCGGCGTGCGCGATCTCCGTCGCCTCCCTGGTGATCGCCACGTTCTCGTCGTAGGGATGATGCGAGCCGTCGATCATCACGGATGTGTAGCCGTCGTCGATGCACGCCCTGATGAGCTCGATCGTGTCGCCGTGATCGCAGTGAATCGCGATCGGAACCTCTGGGTATTCCTCCACGCACGCGTCGATGATCTTCCGCAGGAATCGGATGTTCGCGTAGCTCCGGGCGCCCTTGGAGATCTGGAGTATCACGGGCGCCTTTTCCGCGGCGCACGCCTCGATGATGCCCTGCGTGATCTCCATGTTGTTGACGTTGAAGGCGCCGACGCCGAAGCCGCCCTCGTAGGCGAGGTCGTACATGGGCTTGGTGGTCATGAGCATCGCGTGGGTCTCCGCTTCGGGGTGATGAGCGCGATGGTAGCGAGCCGCGCCGACTGACGTGTCCCGCAGATCCCCCAACTTTCGCTCCGATGTTCTGGCGGTGTGCGGTAA
The DNA here is from genome assembly GCA_964639935.1 of uncultured Phycisphaeraceae bacterium. Taxonomy (GTDB): domain Bacteria; phylum Planctomycetota; class Phycisphaerae; order Phycisphaerales; family UBA1924; genus CALNYS01. The sequence continues at coordinate 23,431 of CAZXGT010000022.1, read as the reverse complement.
ACCACCGGGATGGGCAGCACTGAACACACGATCCGGCGGGGCGTGACGCTCGTGGAGCTTCTCGTCGTGCTCGCCGCGCTCGCGACGCTCCTGGGCATCCTCGCGCCAGCGCTCTCGTCGGCCCGGTCGTCGGCGCGCGAAGCCGGCTGCGCCGCCATGCAGAACCAGCTCTTCCTGAGCGTCATCGCCTGGTCGATGGAGCACGACGACGAGCTCCCGGGCGTCAACACATCGGGCCACGTTCACGGCGACATCTTCGCCCAGCAGAATCTCCTCGGGAACACCCGCGCCTCCTCCCCCACCACCAGCTTCGACTGGATGAGCCCCGCCCTCGGCGCCGCCGCCGATCTCTCGCCAAACCGCGCCGAGCGCACCGCCCAGCTCTTCGATCGCTTCGCCTGCCCCGAGGCCCGCCACGTCAACGACGCGCTCTGGGGATGGGCGCCCGACATCGGCGACTTCCAGACCATCCACGAGCAGCGAGGCTTCACACAGATCAGCTACCTCTCGCCCGCCGCCTTTCACCTCTACGGGCCCCGCGCGGGCGGACCCATCCGCGGGCTGCACTACGGGTGGCAGGGCCCCGTTGTCACGCCCGTCGGCTATCAGCCGCGACTCGAGAAGATCGGCAAACAGCCCGCGCAGAAGATCTTTCTGGCCGACGGCACGCGCTACGTCGGCGGCACGGGGCTCCTCGACTTCGACGTCTCCGTCGCCCCCGACTACTTCAGCTCCTTCACCTCGAGCGGGCCGATCTATGTCGCCTCCACCGCCTACGGCGTGAGCCGCTACCTCGCCAGCGCCGCTGAGCGAGGCGGTCGCCCGGCGATCGACGCCGGCGCTCCCCAGCACAACCGCGACCTCTCCTACCGCCACCGCGGGGCGATGGGGACGCTTCGCTTCGACGGCTCCTTCCTGATGCTCACCGAGCACGAGTCCAAGGCCAGCGCGGTCCCCTGGTACCCCTCCGGGAGCGAGTTCACGGGCTTCCGCGCCACGCCCGCCGCCTCCGAGACCCACACCGAGGGCGAGATCCTCTGGTAGGCTGAATCCTCTATCGCAGCATCAAACCCCCGATTCAACAGGAGCCTGATCGTGAAGCTCTTCATCGCGCTCGTCGCCGCCGTCGCTCTGGCCGCCCCCGCCCTTCTCACCGGCTGCGCCTCCGGCTCGACCGCCGAGGGCACCGACTACGAGTTCCGCGTCAACGAACTCATCGCGACCGTGCCCTACCCGATCGACAGGGTCCACGAGGCCGCCGAGGACGTGGTCGCCGAGGACATGGGCTGGGCGATCGAGGAGTCCGCGGTCGACGCCTTCGACGGCGTCATCCGCGCCCGCGGGGCCGCCGACAACGTCCGGCGCATCCGCCTCGAGCGCAAGGGCGACTCGCTCACCGAGATCCGCGTCATGATCTCCGACGGCCCCTTCGGCGACGAGACACGCTCGCGGGCGGTGGTCTCGCGCATCGAGGAGCGCCTCGGGATGTGAGCCGGCAACAACCGATCAGGCGGAGGAGTTGACCTCGTTCTGCGCCTTGATCTGGTCGCGCTGCACGTCCTGAACGTACCGGCAGATCGTGTCGGTCACGAACTGGCGATACGCCTGGTGATGCCCGAAATCGAACGCCACGCCCGCGTAGAGGCGGCGCTGGCTGTCGATGTGCGTGTGCGCCGCGCGTGCCACCACGCCGAGCGGCGCCGGGACGTGCGGGGCCAGATCGATCATCAGCCACAGCGGCTTGGAACGCGAGAGGTCCTCGGCCTCCTCGGGCTGGAGCAGAAGCCCCGCGCCGCCCCCGCCGATGTTCATCAGCGTCGCCGCGAAGGCCGGGCCGCATTTGGGATCGATCATCGCCGGGCCGCCCTCGCCCACGAACCCGGCGACCTGCCCCTCGCGCAGCATCTCGATGCGCGTCTGGATCGCCGATTCGGCCGCGACGGCGCTCGCCGGCTCGAGCAGCGTGCGCGCCTGCACCTTGGGAAGCACAAGCCCCGTGGTGCTCACGCGGTAGAAGGAGCGGCGCTGGCAGCGCTCCACCTTCTTCGGCGCCTCGATCCTCAGGGCGTCGAGCCGCTGCCCGCCGCGATCGACCTGCACCGGGCCGAGGCAGGCGGTCTTGAACATCCAGCGGTTCTGCCCGATCGCGATCACGCCGATGAGGCGCACGCCGCCGGTGATCGGCACGGGCTGCCCGAGGGTGATGGGCCGCTGAAGCAGGATCTCCTCGTCGGTGACGCCGAGGACGCGGCAGCGGAAGATCATGTCCACGCCGCGGGATTCGTCCTCCGGCTTCTCATCGCCCGGGCGCGCGATCGAGATCTCGAGGCTCCCGCCGCGCTCGTAGAGCTGCCTCAGGCTTCGTCGCCACTGCTCGGTTCGAGAACGGGTCGCGGGCACGGGGCGCCTCCAAATGATTGCTGCGGCGGAACTTCATCCGCTCCCGTCCGACATCGACGCGTTGGATCGCCCGCTTGACGCCCGGGCGAGTGGTCCCGCGCTCACTTCGCGGCGGCGGGGCGCTCGAGCCGCAGGAGCGTCCGGAAATCCACCGGTTCGGGCGCCCCCCACCCGCTGGCTTCGGCCAGGAGCGCGAGATCGCCGCGCGACCAGAGCCGGAGCAGCCGGTCGTCGTCGCGAATCTCCCAGTCCTCAGGATCCACCCGCCCGTCGCGACGCAGCGCGACCACCGAGTCGCCCGGCGCCCAGATGAGCTGCCAGCGCCCGTCCTCGCTCACCCCCGTCGCCCACGCCCCGTCCGCGACGTCGTCCCAGACCTCGACGAGCGAGCCGTCGACCGCCATCCACCCGGCCGGCCGCACGACCTCCCGCGCGCGCCGGAGCAGCGCGACCGCCTCGAGAGGGTCGACGAACTCCATGAGCGTCCCACCGAGAAGGATCGCGGCGTCGGCCGGCTTGCCGTCGCCAAAGCCGATCGGGGCCTCGGGGTCGCGGAGATCCGCCCGGCGGGCGCGGGCGCCGAGGCGTTCGCACTCGCGAACGGCCTCGGGGTCGGCGTCGATCGCCAGCACCTCGTGGCCCGCCCTGACGAGCGGCGCGACGAGCCGTCCGCCCCCGGCGCCGAGATCGATCACGCGCTTCGGCGCCGGCCCGAGCAGCGAGAGCGTCGCGTGGACCTGCGCCTCGTGCTCGTCGGGCTCCAGGGGGAACCATTCATCGGCGTCGCGAACGGTCATGCGGAGCGCTCGCGCAGGGCCCGGCGGAGGCGCTCGACGAGCTCGGCGGCGCGGGATTCGCTGGCCGCGCCCGAGTCGCCGAAACGCTCCTGGTAGTGCAGTCGGGCGAGCCGGTCGTAAGCCCTGGCGCCCTCGCGGTGTGATCCCCGGATCGCGGCGGCGTGGGCCCGCATGGGCACGCTCGGGTGGCGCGGGAATCCCGCGCGAGCGAGGGCCCGATCGGCGAGCCGCACGTGGCGATGGGTCGAAACGCGGCCGGGCCCGCGGGCTCGCTCGTCCCAGATCCTTCGCAGCCGTGGGGCAGCGGCGCCGATCAGGAGGGTGAGCGCGAAGACGCCGACGCCGATCGCGAGCGAACGCAGGATCCCGGCGAGCCCGCCGAGGGACGTGATCGTCGGCGGTTTCCCGAGGGCCCGGTCGAGCGCGGCGTCGTATCGCGCGCCGAGGAGATCCGTCTGCGCGCGGCGGTCGTAGGACACGACGTTGCGGACCCAGAGATCGTTGGCCCATCGCCATGCCGTTTGCATCGCGGCGAGAGGTCCGGTTGGGACGCGGTGCGCCTCGGCGACGCCGCCGGGCGGGGAGGCGTCGAACCGGAGCCAGAGGCCCGGCTCGACGTGGGCCTCGACCCATGCGTGGGCGTGGGCCTCGCGGGCGATGAACCGCCGCTCGCCGGCGCGTTCGGTGGTGAGGTAGCCGGTGACGACGCGGGCCTCGACGCCCACGGCGCGCGTCATGGCCGCGAGAGCGGTGGCGAATCGCTCGCAGTGGCCCGTGCGGTGATCGAAGAGGAACGCCTCGATGGGGTCGGCGCCCGCCGCGACGGGCGGAGGGCGCGTCGTGTAGGCGTAGTTCTGCCTCAGGTGACGCTCGAAGAAGCGGACGATGCGTTCGTCCTGCTCGGAATGCCTCTCGGCGGGATCGCGCTCGATGCCCTGGGCGGCGAGGAGCTCGTCGGCGAAGTCCTTGATCGAGCCGTCTTGAAACGCGGGCTCGAGCAGGGGCGTCTCGGCGTCGCCGCGCGAAAGCGGCGAGGCCGCGAGGACGTACTCACGCACAAAGCCCTGCCCGACCTGGACCTCGCCGGTGGCCCGGTCGCCCTCGAGCACGGCGGCGCCGTCGGTCACCTTGATGGAGTGGGGCACGCCGAGGGTGAAGAGGCGCGTGGGCGGGTCGTCGCGGAGGAACCTGATGCGCAGGCGCGTCGTCGGCTCGAAGGACGGATCGAGCATGGTGAAGACCCGGTTCTCGGCGGGCAGGCGCCCGAACTCCCGGGTTCGCATCTGTTGAAGGCCGTCGGCGTATTGCTCGAGCACGGCGCCGCGGAGGTAGAGGCGATCGCCCGGGACCGGGAGCGAGCTTCCCTCGAGCACGTCGATCTCCATGACGGGCTCGAAGGATTCCTGGATCTCCCCGGTCTGCGTGAGGTCGATCTGATCGTCGAAGCCGGAGACGTTCTGCGCGCCGGTCGGCTGCCCCGAGAAGGCGGGCGGGGCGGAGATGAGCCCGCGGGGCATGACGATGAAGACGGCGACCATCACGGCGACGACGGCCGCGCCGGAGGCGACCGCGCCGCGTCGAACGAGTCGCCAGGTCGCGCCGCGGTCGGCCCGCCCGGCTCGCTCCTCGACAATGGCGACCTGGAGGAGCGCGGCGGTGCGCAGCGCGAGCAGGAGGTAGACCGCCAGCAGCAGGCCGATCACGGCGGAGCTGTAGAGCAGCGCGGCCCCGACGACGAGTGAGGTGCTCATGCACAGGAGAAGGGCCTGATCCCGTGCGGTGACGCGATCGAAGAGCTTGACGAGGATCAGCCCGGCGAGGGCGAGCGAGAACGCCTCGATGAACTCGCGCGGCTCCAGCGAGAGGCTCAGGAGCAGGAGCGCGAAGATCACCAGCGAGAGCGCGCCGAGCGTGGCGCGGCTCGCCTGCATCTGCTCGGGATGCCTGATGCGGCGGTGGGCCATCGCCCAGATGGGGATGGCGATGATGAGCAGGAGCGGGTTGGTCGCCGCCGCCGCGAGCGCGGCGAGGGAGGCGCCGACGGTCCAGAAGATGGACCGGCGCAGCTTCTGTCCGGCCGGGCCGGTCATGACGCCATCCCTGCGCGTCGCGCCGCCGGCCTGAGCCGGGGCCCGGTCGCGTGGGCTTCGACGCGCAGCGCCGCGCGGGCGTCGCCCGCGGGGCGGGCCGCGTCGACATCGACCAGGGCGAGGGCGTCGAGGGCGGCGTCGATCTTCCAGAGGATCTTGGCGTCCCCGGGATCGCGGCGGGGGTCGAGCAGGCCGACCCGCATCGAGCGGCGCGAGGCGAGCTTGATGGCGCCGGCGGCCAGGGAGATCGCCTCCTCGTTGGCCTCCTCGGGCAGCTCCGGATCGAGCACGAGCTCGAGGATGACCGATCGCGTCGCGGGGGCCGCGTGCTCACGGACGACCCATCGTCCGTAGCGGGCGCTGGAGCGCCAGGCGATCTTGCGCATCTCGTCGCCCTCGGCGTATTCGCGGAGCCCGAGGATCTCCTCGCCGCTTCCGGCGCGGGGGATCGACGCGGGGCTCAGACGGGGAGCGGCGGTGAGGGCGCGCAGCGCGGCGCCGGCGGGATTGATGATCCGCGGGCGGACGATGACGCGCGCGGGGCGGCGGAAGCGAAGCGTCTTCTTGACGGCGCCGAAGGGGAAGCGGCTCGAGACATCGATGCGATCGAGGGTCGTTTCGCCCCGGCGGGCGGGGATGGCCGAGGCGGTGGCGAGAGCGGGGGCTCGGCGGGAGACGGTCGCGGCGGCGGCGCGGACGGCGCCGCTCCAGTCGCTCTGGGCGCCGCGGGCGGGCGCCTCTTCGATGAGCACGGCGGCGGCGGGGAGCCAGCGGGCGCGGGACGTCACGGTGTAGCGGATCGAGAGCGGGCGGTCGACCTCGCCGCGGAGTGGGGCCGAGCGCTCGACGCGGAGGCTGGCCAGCGAGGTCTGGGCGTACGCGCCGTTAATGAGCAGCACGCCGATCGCGACCCCGAATGCGATGAAGAGCAGATTGTTCTGGGAGTGCAGCGAGCCGATCCCAAGCAGGAACGTCACGATGACGTAGAGCAGGGCCGAGCGATCGAAGGCGAAGCGGGATGTCGGGCGCTCGGTCATTCCGCTGATGCTATGCGTCCGCCCGAGGGCGGCGGTTGCGGTCAATCGCGGAAGCGTCGGTATTGCTCGAGGGGGTCCTCTTCGCGAGCGCCGGGGGGCTCACGGCCGGGGGCGAGGACGACAAGGAGGCGTCTGGAGCTTTTCGGGAGCTCAAGGAAGAGCTCGGCGGGCGCGTAGCCGGGGCGGGTGACTCGGACGCCGACGTCGTAGAGGAGGAAGCCGCCGCCGGGCTCGGTGAACTCGACGGCAAAGGAGCCGTCGGGCCTGGTGACGCCGCTTCCGGCCTGCTCTCGGCTGAGGCGTTCGGGGTCGGTGGTGATGGTCACGGTGGCGCCCGGGAGGCCGCGGCCCTGGGTCAGGGAGGGATCGTCGGCGTCGACGATGGCGATGTAGGAGGCGTCTCCAGCGATGACGCGTCCCTGGAGGCGGTAGTCGGCGCAGCCGGCGATGAGCGTCGCGAGGGCGAGGAGAGCGGTGACGGCGAGGGGTCTCATGCGTCGTCCGCCGCGATTTCCTCGGGCTTGGGCAGGTCGCGGAGCGACGCGAGGCCGAAGCTCTCGAGGAAGTGTTTCGTGGTGCCGTAGAGGATGGGTCGCCCGGGTTCCTCGGCTCGGCCCGCGATGTCGACGAGGCGCTTCTCGAGGAGCGAGCGGAGGGTCTCGCCGCTCGAGACGCCGCGGATGGCCTCGACCTCGGCGCGTGTGACGGGCTGGCGATAGGCGACGATGGCGAGGGTTTCGATCGCGGCGCGGCTGAGCTTGCCGTCGCTCGCGGAGCCGCGGAGGGCGGCGACGACCGTCGCGTGCTCCGGGTTCGTCATGACGCGGTAGCCGCCGGCGACGCGTTCGACGCGAAAGGCGCGGCCCGTTTGCTCGTACTGGGCGTTGAGGCGATCGACGGCCTGGTCGACGAGCGCGGCCCCGCGCTCATCGAGATTGAGCGCCTGGGCGAGCCGTGCGGAGGAGAGCGCCTTGTCCACGCAGAGCAGCGCAGCCTCCACCTCGGGGGCCAGCTGCTCGGGGGTCGCGTCCGCCCTGACGTCCCGCTCGTTCTCGGTCGTGTGCGCCTGCGCCATTGACACACTCTACCAATCCCGATCGCCCCGCCCCACCGGCTCAGGTCGATCCGGGTGCTCCCTTCCATGATCTCGGGGCGATGGCCACGGCGCGATCACGCCGACCACACCCCCGGCCCCGCTGGAGGAGACACCTGTCATGGCTTCAACCGCCCCGGACCCGGAGTACGCCGGGACGCTTCTTTCGATGCTCGAGGACGATCGGCGTCGGCTTCGCGAGGACCCGGCCCACGCGCACGTCGTGCTGTGGATGGTGGAGGAGGTCCGGGACGCGGCGAGCCGGCTGAAGATCGACCGGGAGCAGTCCAAGTCGATGCTGGTGGCGGCGGCGCGGGCACGGCGAGCGGCGCTGGATTGCCGGCGCCAGCTCCGTGAGCACCGGCGATCGGGCGGCGAGATTCGCGCGGCCTGAGCGCGGCTGACGGGTCGACCGCCTCGCGACCGATAGAATCTCGCGAGCGAGGCGCCCCTTGAGAGACACATCCGAGCATCCCATCGCCGACCAGCGTTCGCCGCTGGCCGAGATCATCGCTGTCGGTCTTCCCAGCGCGATGACAATGCTGTCCTACCCGCTCATGCAGCTTGTGGACACGCGGATGGTCTCGGAGCTCGGGCCGGAGGCGGTCGCGGCTCAGGGCAACGGCGGGCTCGCGGTCTGGATCATCGCGTCGTTTGTCGTGGGCGCGATGAGCGTGGTGAACACCTACGTGTCCCAGAACCTGGGAGCCGGGCGGCTCGAGAAGACGAGCGCCTACGCGTGGAACGGCCTCTGGGTCTGCGCGGCGGCGTGGCTCTTGATGCTCCCCCTGATCCCGCTGGCCGGGCCGATCTTCGAGCTGGCGGGGCACTCGCCCGAGGTGGTGCGACTGGAAACGGTCTACGCGCAGATCAGCCTCGCCGGCGGGTTCTTCATGATGGCGTCGCGCACGATCCACCAGTTCTTCTACGGCATCCACCGGTCGAGCGTGGTTCTCGCCACGGCGATCGTCGCGCACGTGGCCAACGTGGTCTTCAACTATCTCCTGATCTTCGGCAAGTTCGGCTTCCCGGAGCTCGGCGTGGCGGGGGCCGCGCTTGGGACCGTCCTCGCCACCGTCATCGAGTTCGGCCTGCCCTTTGCGCTGTTTCTCTCGGCGAGATACGCGAAGACGTACGCGGTGCGGTCGAGCTGGCGCCCGTCGCGGGCGCGCCTGCGGGAGCTGCTCCGCATCGGGTGGCCCGCGGGGCTTCAGCAGGGCAACGAGATGCTCTGCTGGGGCTTCTTTGTGATCTATCTGCTGGGCCGGTTCGGGGAGATCGAGCTGGCGGCGAGCTGGATCGCGCTGCGGTACATGATGCTGAGCTTTATGCCCGCGGTGGGGATCTCGTTTGGGATTACGGCGGTCGTCGGGAAGTGGATCGGGCGGGGCGACCGGGCCGAGGCGCAGCGCCGCGCGTGGCTCGGCGTGGGCATCACCGTGGGGTACATGGCGCTGTGCGCCGTGGCGATGGTCGTCTTCCGCGAGCCGCTGCTTCGCGTGTTTCTCTCTGAGGGCTTCGGGCCGGAGGAGTCGGCGGAGTTCGTCCGCATCGGTTCGCTCGTGATGATCTGCGCGGCGGTGTTCCAGGTCTTCGACGCGCTGGGGATCGCGATGACGGGGGCGCTGCGCGGGGCGGGGGACACGGTGATCCCGGGCGTTCTGAACGCGATCTTCGCGTGGGCCTTCCTGATCGGCGGCGGGTATTTCATCGCTGTCCAGTTCCCGGAGCTCGGGAGCCTCGGGCCGTGGATCGGCGGCGCGGCGTTCATCATCGCGCTGGGAGCGGCGCTGACCTGGCGGTGGTGGTCCGGCGCGTGGAAGGAGATCGAGCTGGACGCGCACCGGGCGCCCGCCGCGTCGCCCGGGGGCGAGCCCGAGCTTCCCCCGACGGCCGGCGCCGGTTCGCCCTGAGCCGGAGGACGCCAGCCGGAGCGCTCCCGTGGCGCCGTGGGCTGTTTCCCCGCTTTCGGCGGCTCGCTTGAGCCCCCGGCCCGGCTCTCGTAGACTACGCGGTCCGCGCACCCGCCCAGCACCCCATCAGGAGCATTTCTCCATGAGCAGCGATCCCATGGACGTCGTCATCGGCAGCGAGCCCACGACCCAGGGCGACCCCGAGGCCGCCGCGAAGCATCTCGAGGCCGGCCGCAAGCTCGACGCCGAGGGCGATCGCGAGGGCGCCGCCGGCGAGTACCGGCGGGCGGTCTCGGCGGATCCGTCCAGCCAGGAGGCGCTCTTCACGCTGGCCTACTCGCTGGATCTCCTGGGCGAGGAGGACGAGGCGCTGGCGCTCTATGAGCGGTGCTGCAAGACGGAGAACGCGCCGATCAACGCGCTGATCAACCTCGCGGTGCTCTATGAGGATCGCGGGGACTATCACTCCGCCGAGAAGTGCCTTCGTCAGGTGCTCGACACCAACCCGAACCACCCGCGGGCGCGCCTCTTCATGAAGGATGTGACGGCGTCGAAGGACATGTTCTTCGACGAGGACCAGGACCGCGACATGGCCAAGCGCAACGCGCTTCTGGACACGCCGGTCACGGACTTCGAGCTCTCGGTCCGGGCGCGAAACTGCCTCAAGAAGATGAACATCCGGACGCTTGGCGACCTGCTTCGCATCTCCGAAGCCGAGCTTCTCGCCTACAAGAACTTTGGCGAGACGTCTCTGACGGAGATCAAGCAGATGCTCTCGGCGAAGGGCCTGCGGCTCGGCCAGCGAGCCGACGAGCAGCAGCGGCATATTCAGCGCGAAATCTTTGATCGGGCGAAGGCGGTTGGCCGCGAGAACTCGCTCAACAAGTCGGTCGCGGACCTGAACCTCTCGGTGCGGGCCCGCAAGGCGCTGCAGATGCTCAACATCCGCACGATCGCCGAGCTCTGCGCCCGCACGGAGGCGGAGCTCATGGGCGTGAAGAACTTCGGGCAGACCTCGCTCGTGGAGATCAAGGAACGGCTTGGCGACCTCGGCCTGAGCCTTCGCGACGTCGAGTAAGCTCACTCGCCCCGGAGGGCCGTGATCCGTGACACCGCCCGAGCGCCGCGACGCCGCCCTCTCTCATCACGGCCATTCGATCCCGTGGATCGCGATGACAATCGCCGCGGCGCTTCTGCTTTCAAGCGCCCTGGCCGCGTGTCGCGTGGCGCCCGCCCGCAGCGCCGGCGTCCGCCCGCTGCCGGAGCCCGTCGTTCGCACGGACCGCCCGGACGGGCCGACCATCCGCGTGCGGATTCTGCGGGAGACGGAGATCGTCCGCGTCGACGCGCCGGGACGCATCGGCGCTTTCGCGGGGCGGTCGCCGGAGATCGCGTGGGCGGGAGAGGGCCCGATGACGATCCGCCGGACTCGCGGGGGGTACCTGATCGAGCCGGGCGGAGAGAGCGTCCCGGCGGACCGCCTCCGGCTGGTCGCGGTCCGGGGTCCCTTCACGGTGGGCGAGGGCGAGGGGGCGTGGACGCTCGACGGGACGCTCGAGCTCGTCGCTCGGCCGGAGATCTCGGACGGGGTCTTTGATCTGGTGGAGTCGATCCCGATCGAGCGGTATCTGCCGGGGGTGCTCGCGAAGGAGCTCTACTTCGGGTTCCACCCGACGGCGTACGAGGCGCAGGCGATCGCGGCGCGAACGTACGCGCTGCACGAGCGCTCGCGGCGGATGAGGACGGGCGATCACTTCGACGTGGAATCAACGACGATGGATCAGGCGTACGCGGGGGCCGATTCGCACCCCCGCGCCGCGGACGCCGCGCGAAAGACCGCCGGGCGGGTGCTGACCTGGAACGGCGGGCTTCTTCGGACCTATTACTCGAGCACCTGCGGCGACCGCCCGGCGAGCGCCCGCGACACGTGGCCAACCACGCGCGGATTCGAGTACAACCTCGCCGAGCCGATTCAGGCGACGGCGCGCCGGTGCGCGTGCGAGGCCTCGCCGCGTCACCGGTGGAGCGTGACGCGCCCGGCGGCGTCCGCGGCGAGGCGCCTCGCCCGGTGGGGCGAGCTCAACGGGCGCCCGATCCGCCGGCTTGAGGGGCTACGTTCGATCGACGTGGCGGGACGCAACGCGGCTGGCCGGCCGAACCGGTATCGCGTGACCGGCGCGGACGGCGGTATTCACGAGCTCACGGGCGAACAGCTCCGGCTCGCGCTGAACACAAATCGCGCGGGGCTGCCGAAGATCACGATGAAGGATCGGGCGCTCTCTGGCGATGTGGACGTGACGGTCGCCGGCGGGCGGGTGGTGATCGAGGGCCGCGGGTTCGGGCACGGCGTCGGGATGTGCCAGTTCGGGGCCGAGGGACTCGCCAGACAGGGCTTCCCCGCGGAGGAGATCCTCAGGCGCTACTACCCCGGCGCGGGGCTCGAGCGGGCGTACTGATCTTGGGCACCGGGCTTTGGGC
>CAZXGT010000022.1:4878-11523 GCA_964639935.1 uncultured Phycisphaeraceae bacterium | reverse complement strand
CCGGGCTTTGGGGGTTGTCAGGGAAGGAGCGTGAACCGCTCGGGCAGTCGCGGAGCAAGCACGACGACGGCGGTCATGGAGCGGTCGCCCGTGAGGGGCGTGGCCGCGCGGCGGAGCAGGCGCTCGCCGATGGTCGGGATCGGCGCCGTGGGCGGGCCGATGAGCTCTTCGGGAGCGGGGCGGAGCGGGGAGTAGGTCATCTCGAGCGGGTCGGGCTGCGGCTGCTCGCTCTGACCCCACGCGGCGCCGGGACGGTCGCAGATGAGCAGGTAGGCGTAGCCCTCTTGCATCTCGAGGCAGGCCATGGTCTCGTCGAAGATCGGCCCCTGATGCTGCGGCTCGAGGGTTCGTCGGGCGTCGTCCGGGGTGAGGCTCGGGAGGAGCTCGCTGATCCGGGGGAGGTGCTGGACGGCGACGTCGGCCCGCATCCTCGGGCCTTCGGGAGAGGGCGACGTCCACGCCCTGGCGAGCACGCGGAGCCGGCCGCTCGGGAGGGTGACGACGCGGCCGTGCTGCTCGATGAGCGTCTCGCCCACAAGCGCGCCGCGGAGCGCCTCGATCCACCAGGGCGCCTGACCGAGCCACTTGCGATCGGTGCGCCCGCGGAGCGTGAGTCCGCTTCGGATCTCTGCGAGGTCCGTGAGGGGCGCCCGGAGGAGTCGGAGGCCGCTGGCCGCCAGGCGCTCTCGGGTCGCGGGGCAGACGCCGCAGTCGGCGTCGGCGTAGCGCGCCATGGCCTCGCGGATCTGCTCGGGCGAGCCCTCGACGACCCACCAGTGCATCTCGAGCCCGTTCTCGGCGCCGCGGAGCGCGGGGCTGATGAAATCGATGTCCCGGGGCGCCGGCTGCGCGCTCTCGATCGGCTCGGTGGACGCGCAGCCGGTCGACCAGGCCGCGAGGGCGGCGAGCGTCAGGGCGATGAGCGTCTTGGCGGAGCGGATGAGCACGCGGTGGATCTCCGGTGAGCGGCGGAAGCGTACCACACTCCGCACTCAAGCCGCCAGCGGTTCCGCCCGGGGCGGACGCCGGGGGCGGCCCTAGGCGGTCTCGGCGCCGTACGTGTTGATCCGGTCGATGAGCAGGCGGACCTTCCCGTAGTTGTGCCGGGTGTGCGTGAAGGCGATGCGCGGGAGATCGAGGTGATCGCGCTCGACGTCGTAGGGCTTGCGCTGCGTGATCTCGCCTTCGCGGACGAGCTCGGCGAACTCCTCGTTGAGCGCCGCGACGTGGCGATCCTCAAGCGGCGCCTTGAGACGGATGACGAAGTCGTCGCGCACGTACCTGGAGGAGTGGAAGACGCGGTAGAAGTCGTGCACCACCTGCGCCGCCTCCTCGGGCGATTCGCAGACGTTGATCAGATGAACGTCCTCGGGGCTGATGAAGCCGTAGCCCAGGAGCGAGTTCTCGAGGTAGTTCAGCCAGTGCTTCCAGTAGTCCCCGCCCTCGCCCTCGACGAGGACGACGGGCACCATGGTGCTCTTGCCGGTCTGGATGAGGGTGAGGACCTCGAAGATCTCGTCCTGCGTGCCGAAGCCGCCCGGAAAGACCGCGACGGCCTTCGCCTGCGAGACGAAGATGAGCTTGCGGGTGAAGAAGTAGCGGAAGGTGATGAGCTTGGGATCGCCCTGAATGACGGTGTTCGCGGTCGTCTCAAAGGGCAGGCTGATCGCCAGTCCGAACGAGGCGTCGACGCCCGGGCCCTCATGCCCGGCCTTCATGATCCCGTCGCCGGCGCCGGTGATGACGCCCCACCCGAGCTCGGCCATCTTCCGGCTGAACTGGACGCAGGCGACGTAGTCGCGGTGGTCCTCCGGGGTGCGTGCCGAGCCGAAGACGGAGATCTTGGGGACGTCGGGGTACTGGTGGAACACCTTGTAGGCGTAGCGGAGCTCCTTGAGGGCCGAGGTCATGAGCTTGAGCTCGCCGCGATCGCGCCCGTCGGGGTAGAGCTTGAGGCTGGTGAGGATCAGATCGCGAACGAAGCGGGCGTCGCCGATCTCGGGGTTCATGCCCGTCACGGCGATGAGCTCGTCGATCATCTGCGAGACGTCCTCGTCGTAGAGACGATGACGCCCGACCGGCGAGGAGTCGTTGTCCGGGGGCGCGGTGTCGGTGGAGGACGCCCCGCCCGCGGTCGGGCTCAGGGTCTCCCCGGTCGGCTGATTCTTCGGCTCTGGCATCGTTTCACTCATTGATCGGCTCCGGTCTCAAGGGTACCGAATCGACCATCGCGGGGCGTTCGGGAGCGGGTGTGGGCGTGGATTCTCCGGCGGCGCCCGGCGCGAAGGCGCCGAGGAGCAGGCGGCGCGTGTTGGGCAGCTGCACCGCCTCGTAGCTCGGGTCCGCGATGGGCCCGCTGACCCGCGTGGCGACGAGTTCGTCGCGGAGCGCGTTGACCAGCTCGCTCAGCACGGGCACGACCCGGCGGCCCCGGCTTCGCACCCAGAGCTCGATGGACCGATCGGCGAGGTTCGCCTCCCCCTCGGCGCGGACGATGATGGATTTGCTCTGGACGAAGAGGCGATCGAAGACGAGGCGATCGCCGATGAGGCCGAACTCGATCGCCGCATCGTCGAGCTGCTCGCCGACCGGGGGCTGGAGGTTGAGAAGCTCGAGCGCGGGCGTCAGGAGCGGGAGGCGCAGCACCTCCCCGCCGCGGATGGCGAAGGTTCCCCGGCCCACCCGCTCGGGCGCGTTCTCGCCGAACCCGCCGCGGACCGTGAGGCGGCCGCCGATGAGCCCGCGGCGGGCGAGCTCATCGTGGCTCGCGTCGGCGGCGTTGTCCGGTCGCGCGATGAACCAGGCGAGCGGGACGCCGGAGCAGCGGAGGTCGAGCAGGTACTCGCTCGTGGGAAGGAAGCCCTCGCCGGGCGCGAGCCTGCCGCGCCCGCGGATGGCGCCGCCGCCGCAGATCGCTTCGATGCTCGGGATGCCCAGCGTGCCGCTCTCGCCGTTCCAGATGATCGTCGCGGCCCCGCGCTCCATCGGCGCCCCCGCCGCCTCGAAGACGTCCAGGCGCAGCTCGCCCTCGATCGGGGAATCCTCTCCCGCGCGCGAGAGCGTCAGCTCGCCGGCGGCGCCTTCGATCGGGACGCCGATCTCGAGCGACGCGTCCTCGAATCCCACGCGAAAGGAAAGCCCCCCGGCTTCGTCGGTGCGACCCTGAACCCACAGGGCGCCGCCCTCGGCGATCGAGAGGTCGATGCGCCGCACGATCCCGGCGACCTGCTCCGGCATCCCCGCCAGAAGCTCGGGCGTCACATCGCTCGCGCGGAGATCGACATCGCCCGCGAACTCGCCAGCGCTGAACTCGCCGGAGAGCATGGCCCTCCACTGCGCCGCTTCCACGATCAGCCCCCGGAGCGAAGCGTCGACGTCGGGCTCGCCGAAGCGCAGCTCACCCTGCACGCGGTCGAACGCAAGACGCGAGTCGTTGCGGGAGATGGTCAGTTCCGACGGGCGCACGGTCCCGCGCACCCGCGCAGGCTCGCGCTCGGGGGCGTCAATCACCAGGGACAGATCCCCGGCGCCGACGGGGTTCGCGTCCTCGAGCAGCGCCCGGGCGCGTTCGCCGCCGAATCGCGACGCGAGCCGGCGCACAATGGGCGACTCGAATCGCAGGTCCTCGGCTTCGATCTCCAGTCTCGCCGGCGCGTCGCCCCAGAGCCTCGTCTCGCCGTCGGCGTTGACTCGCACCGGTTGTCCCCTCCCGGCGCTGGCGGTCGCGCGAAGCCCGTCGAATCGCGCGAGCCCGGAAGAACCATCGATGAGCACGGCGCCTTCGGCTCCCCCAAACGCGACGCGCTGGTCGCCGACCTCTGCGCTGAGCCCGTCGAAGCCCGACAGCGCCGCGCTCCACTCGGTTTCTGCGTCCGCCGAGACCGCTGCGACGCGCAGGTCCAGACGTCCGACCGGGCGCCACCGGTCGAGAAGATCGCTCACCTGCCGGCCGGCGCCCTCGCTCAGCATTCCCAGGAACGCCGCCGCGTTCTCGCTGATCTCGAGTCCGTCGATCGTCGCGTTCACGGACCACGCGTCGCTTTCGAGCGACGCGTGGGTCTCGAGCGAGGCCGAACCGCCAAACGCCCTCCCGCGCGCCTGCGCGGAGAGGCGTTCATCCTCGATCCGCACTTCGCCGTCGAGTTCGGCGATGCGGCTCCCGCCGGCCTCGAAGGTGACGCCTTTGAAAGGAGCGCGAGTGCGGAGCGAGAGCTCGCCGTTTTCGGTTGACGCTTCGCCCGAGGCCGCGATTTCGCCGCGGACGCCGAGCCGCTCGATCCAGTCGGCCGCGACCGGCGCGCGCTCCCGCACGGCGGCCAGGAGCATCCGGTCGATCGGAGCGCCTTCCACCTCGAACATCACCGAGGGACGGAACGCGGCGGTCCCGCTCTGGTCCTTGAGGCGCAGGTCGACGGTGGCCGAGCCCCGGGCGCCGGTGGGGCCGATGAGTTCCGGGAGGCGGGCCGCAGCGTCGAACCGATCGAAGCGGAGCTCGAAGTTTCTCGCCGTCGCGGGGTAGGCGAGGATCGCCGGGGCGATCTCGAGCTCGTCGGCGGTGGCGAGCACGTCCCAGTTCCACTCGCCGTCCTCGCCGCCGCGCTTGGTCACGAGGATTTCGAGGCGGATCTCGCCTCCGGCCGCGTAGTCCGCGGGGAGGATCGCCCGCGTCTCTTCGGGCAACGCCGAGGCGTCAAAGAGCCCGGCCACCGCCTCGCCGCGCTCGCCCTCGATCGCGCCGAGCAGGTGCCCGTCGACGGGGACGCCGGTCGCGATGATCGTGGCGTCGATCTCCGAGTCCTTGCCGATCGGGGTCGCGGCGATCTCGGCGGAGACGCGCGCTCCCGACGGGCCGGCGCCCCGGAGGTCGCGGACGAAGATCCCGTCGCCGTTGAAGGAGAGCGTCCCGGAGATCTCGCGGATGGGGTAGGGGAACCCTTCGAAGGCGGCGCTGCCCTCGCTCCAGGCGAAGAGGCCGGTGGCGGTGGTCTCCCCGCCAGAGCGTTCGAGCCGGACCCGTCCGCTCACTCTTGCCTCGGGGCCCGAGAAGCGCTGGAGAAACTCCGCCGCGAGCTCGGGCGCGTAGGGCAGCAGCTCGGGCGTTGGCCCGAGGGTGTAGTCGCTTGTGATGAACTCGGCGGAGAGGTCGGCGCTGGCGCTGAAGCCTCTCGTCTCCAGAAGCACGCGGGCGTCGATGTCGCCGAAGAGGCCGATGAGGTTCGCCGAGAGGCCGGAGCGATCGAGGACCACCTCGCCGGTCACGCCGGTGAGCTCGAGGGGCCGCGTCTGATCGCCGCCGGCGGCTCCGGGATTGAGGACCGGGGCCGGGACGCCGACGTCCACGCCGTCGAGGGCGAGCCGGGCGACGTAGGTCCCGTCGGGCTGAAAGCGGAGCGTCGCGAGAGGGAGCCGCCCATCGACGCGCAGGCGGCGGAGCGGCGTGCGCACCGGCGGGGCGACGCCGGGCGCCCTGAGCGCCCCGAAGTCCACCTCGCTCAGCGCAAAGGAGCCCGCGCCGCGCTTGAGATCCAGCTCTCCCTCGAGCACCGCGGGACGTCTGTCCCCGCTTGCCTCCTCGGTGAGGCGCAGCGCGTAGACGTCCGATCCCGCGTCGGGCGGGGCCAGCACGCCGGTGACGCGGATCCGGTGGAGCGCCGCGAACCAGGGCCCGTCCCGCTCGCGGCCGTGCTCGCCAAAGACCAGCGTCGCATCCTCCACACGGATCGGCGGGAGCTCCGCGGGGAACGCGCCGTCGCCCGCGGTCGCGCGGCGCGAGCTGAGGCTGAGCTCGCCGGTTTCGACATCGATGCCCACGCGCGCGATGGGGCGCTGCAACGCGATCGATCGCACCGCGTCGGCCGGGCGCAGGGCCGCGAGGAGCCAATCGACCTCGAGGTCCACCCGCTCGGCCTCGAGCACGACGCCCGCTTCGCCCTCGACGCCGGGGGCGCGCAGCGTGAGATTCGGCAGGCGCACCGTGTTTCGCGTGACGAGCGACGCGGCGCCGGCGCGGGCCTCGTAGCCGAGGGCGTCCTCGATGGCGGCGAGGGCGACGCCGCGCGTCAGCGGACCGCGCGCGGTGTAGATCGCGCCGACGCCGATGATGAGCAGGGCCCCGAGCGCGATGAGCCCGCGGCGCGTCCACCGCCTCCGGACGGCCCGCCGGTGCGCGCGCGCCGCCAGATGCGACAGCCCGCGCTTCTCGTCCCGGTGTCTCGAACTCACGTCGCGTCACGCCCCTCTCTGGCGTATCGTGAAGGCTGACAACTTAGCGCTCGTAGCTCAGCAGGATAGAGCAACGGTTTCCTTCGAAAAGAGGGGCCCGGCCCGGAGACGGGTCGAGGCGAACCGGGTGAACTCGGGGAACCCCTCCCCCGCGACGCGTCGCGGGCGGGCGATCCCGAGCCGAGCCGCCGGGCGGGGCGATGACTCGTAAGAGCATCTGCCCGGCGGAAGGTGTAGAGACCAGCGGGTGAGCCGCCCCGGCGACAAACCGCGTAGGGCCGAATCTCCGGGTTCGGCCCGAAGCGCCCGGCGCCCCGTCGAGAACCTCTCTCGACGCGAGGCGATGAGATGGTCCAGCCCCGCGGGAAACCGCGGGAACCGCTGAAACCGTAGGTCGGAGGTTCGAGTCCTCCCGGGCGCATT
>CAZXGT010000022.1:0-4778 GCA_964639935.1 uncultured Phycisphaeraceae bacterium | reverse complement strand
GCCGCGCGCTCGAGCGCCGCGAACGCGGTGCGCACGTCCTCATCCGTCTGCCGGGCGCCTCCCGCCGCCAGCCGGATCACCGCACGCTCGCCGGCCGGCGTCGGCAGCTTCGTGTGGGTGAAGAGCGCCTCCCCCGACGCGTTCACCTGCTCCATCGCGTTCATCGTCGCCCCGTCGCCGTCCCGGTGCGCGACGCACACGAGCGAGAGGGATCGCTCGCACGCCAGCTCGAACCACTCGCTCTCCCGCGCGAGCTTCTCGAAGAGCTCGCCGTGGCGCACGCCCCGGCGGATGTGCTCGCGCAGGCCCTCAGCGCCGTAGGCGCGCATCACGAACCAGAGCTTCAGGGCGCGGAACCGGCGGCCGAGCGGGATCTGCCAATCGCGATAGTCGATCACCTCGCCCGCGTCGCTTTCCTTTGTCCGCAGGTATTCCGGCGTGATCGAGAGCGCCCGGATCAGGTCGTTCCGATCCGCCACCCACAGCGCCGAGCAGTCGAAGTTCGTCAGGAGCCACTTGTGCGGGTTGAAGTTGAACGTGTCGGCGCGATCGACGCCCTCGATCATCCACCGGTGCTCCGGGGCCACGAGCGCGGATCCCGCCCACGCCGCGTCGACGTGCAGCCAGGCGCCCGCGTCCGCCGCGAGCCGACCGACGTCATCGAGCGGGTCCACCGCGCCCGACGAGGTCGTGCCGAGCGTCGCCGCGACAAAGAAGGGCGCGAGGCCCTCCCGGCGATCGCTTGCCATCGCGGCCTCGAGCGCCGCCGGGTTCATCCGAAGACGCTCATCGACGCCCACGAGTCGGACTCGTCCGGCGCCGAGGCCGGCGACCATCGCCGCCTTGACGATCGAGGAGTGCGCCTGCGTCGAGGTGTATGCCACGAGCTTGGCCGGGTCGGCGCCGCCGCGGATCGCTCGCTCGCGGGCCGCGACCATCGCCACGATGACCGCCTCGCTCGCCGTGCCGTGGATGACGCCCGCGCCAACTCCCTCTGTCGAAACGAACCGTTCGGGCAGGCCGATGAGCCTCGCGAGCCAGTCGAGCACTCGCGTCTCGATCTCCGTGCACGCCGGGCTCGTCGACCAGAGCATGCCCTGGACGCCGAGACCGGCGCTGAGCAGATCGCCGAGGATCGCCGGCCCGGAGGAGTTGGCCGGGAAGTAGCCGAAGAACCGCGGGCTCTGCCAGTGAGTCAGGCCCGGGAGGACGATGCGCTCGATGTCGCGGAAGATCGCGTCCCAGCTCTCGCCCGTCTCGGGCGCCGAGTCGGGGAGGGCGCCGAAGACCTCGCCCGGCTCGACCCGCGAGCGCACCGGTTGCTCGCCGGATCGCTCCATGTAGGAGGCGATCCACTCGACCATCCGGCGGCCCTGCTCGCGGAATTCATCGGGCGTCACGCGTCGTCAGCCAGGGGCTTAGCGCCGGCGGCTGCGCTGCTGCTCGCGACGCATCCGGTCGAGCTCGCGCTCGATCTGGCGGAAGTTCTCTTCGCTCAGCCCGTTGTACTTGGCGAAGGCCTCGTTGCGCGAGGCCCACGCCTTGAGCTGACCGAGATAGCGCCGGGCCTTCGAGACGTCCTCGTTCTGCATGGCGATCTGGAAGAGGGCGTAGATCTTGTTGATCTCCGTCTCCCCGCGGGCGACTTCTTCGCGGTGACGCCGCTGGATCTCGTCGGCGTCGTGCCCGACCTCGACCCAGTCGGAGTAGCCCATCAGACGCATCAGCTCGTCCTTGGAATCGGCGACGCCTCGGGCGTACTGGTACTTGACGGCGGTCTGCGAATCGAAGGTGAGGATGTCGTTTTCGGTCGCGACGATCTCCTCGCCCTCGAGGTCGTTGCGCCACACGACGCGGCCGTCGCTCGTGAAATCGACGGAGAGGTTGGTCGGAACCTGCATGGCCCGCATCACGAGCGGGTCCTTCTGGCCTCGCTCGCTGACGCCCTCCATCATCCGGAGCACCTGCTCGAGCTCGCGACCGCCCATCGCCTCGGCGCCGCGGCCCGTCTGGCGGAAGCCCGTCGCGGCGCCCAGGTTGCCCTCGCTCATGAAGTAGATCTCTTCGCAGATCGAGGCGGTCATCGCCGCCGCCGAGATCGCCGATTCGATCCACGCCGCCACGCGGTAGTTCGGCTTGATCTCGTCTTCGATCACGTCGATCAGCGGCTGGATCTCCACGAGCGCCCCGCCGCCCGAGTTGAACCGGAGGATCACGACGTCCACGTCGTCATCCTCGATCGCCTCGATCGAGTTCTGGAGAGCGGGCGCGAACATGTAGGGGCCGACCATCTCCTCGAGCGTGATGAACGCCACGCGGACCGCGCCGTCGCTCGGCCTGTCGGCGGCCTCGCGGAACTCGCGGTCGATCTCGTCGACCCCCTCGTTCTCGGAGGGCTTCTTCGGAGCTTCCTCACGCACGATCTTTTCGATGTTCGACCGCAGCACGAGCTCGTCCTTGCCGACGCCGCCGATCATCACGCGGATGTAGATGAAGCTGTCGGTCTCGCGGACGATCTCGCCCTCAAGGGTCCGCCCATCCTTGAGATGGACGGTGGCGCCCGGCGCGATAGCGGCGATCGACATCGCCAGAAGCGCGGCCAAGGCGATGAGCGTGTGACGAAGGGTTCCCATGTCGGAGGCTCCTCTCAGGGGGCGTTGGGGTCGTTGGTCTCGTGAGGCTCGCTAGCGGCGACGGCGGTTCTGCTGGCGGATCGCATCGCGGAGCTGCTGGATCTGGATGTCGAGCTGCGCCCGCTGCGCGCCGCTCGGATCGAGCACTTCCGACTGCGCCGCGAGAAGCCCCTTGAGCTGCCTCATGATGTTGAGCTGCCGCGCCTCGCCGCCTCGACCGAGATCCGCGAGCTCCTCCTGCAGGCGCAGGTACGTGTCGAGCGTCCGCTCCACGCGGTCGGCGTCGCGCTGGAGGATCGACGTCCCGCGACCCTCCTCGATGCGGTAGTCGTCGTCGAGCCCGAGCTCCCAGAGGAGGTCGTCGCGACGATCGAACTCGCCCTTGGAGACGCCGAGACGGTAGGCCCAGTCCGCGGTCAGGTTGAGCACGTCGTTCTGATCGAGCTTCGTCTCATCGTCGGCGTTCTTGCCCTCGCCGTCGTCGGTCAGGATGATCCAGCCCTCGCCGTCGCTCTCGCGAGGCTCGTGCTCGAGGAACTCCGGGCGACCACGGTCGAACCGCACCGCGAGCCAGTTGGACTCGACGCACATCGCCCGCATCACCTCGGGCGGGTAGCCGCCCTTGATCGCCATGCCGACCGCGTGACCGAGCGTCGCGCTGATGAGCTTCTTGTCCACCATCTCGTCGCCCGATGCGATCTCGCCGACCGCGCTGAGCCCGCCCATGACGCCCCCGGGCTGGAAGTAGATCTCGGGCGAGGAGAACGGGAGCAGGCTCGCTCCTCCCGTGGCGTTCTCGACCCAGAAGATGATGCGGAGCCCGTCTTGAATAAAGGGCTCGACCACGGCGCCGTAGGTCTCGGCGATGAAAACGCCCGCCTGCCCGCCGGGCGCCGCCGCGTCGTACTCGATCAGCACGATCTCGGGATCGAACGACGCCGCGTCGTGCAGCGCCGCCTCGAGCGTGCTCGGGGCGATCACCGGGCGCGGCGGGAACCGCCCGAGGCCGCCGGAGGAGATGAGCATGCCGTCAAGCTCAAGGTGATACACCACCGGGCCCTCGCCGCTCGAGCGATCGGCGGGAGAGTCCCACTCGTCCCCATCGTCGTCGGCCTCGGCGTCGTCGTCGCCGACCTCGATGACGCCGCGCTCGATCTTGAGAACCTCATCCTTCGAGTAGGTCGCGGGCGCCTCGATGCCTGAGATCATCACCATGATCCGCACCGAGTCTGGCGTCTCTTCCAGGATCCGACCCTGCACCACGCGCCCACTCGTGAGGATCACGCGGTCGAGCGCCTCGCCCTCATCGGCGGCGACCGCCTCGCTCGGCGCCGGCGCCCACGCGGGAGTGTTCACCAACCCCAGACCCATCGCCGCGCCCACGAACGCCGCCGCCATCGCTGTCCGGCGAGCCCAGCGGCCCACACGTTCCAAACCCGCAAGATTCATGGACTTACGCCTTCCTGATGAGGGACTGAACCTTCCCACTACCGATTATACGCCTGAGCCCCCATTTGGTTTATAGGGTTTGTCCATCAGCGCGCCGCAGCCCGCGTGCCGCCTCGATCGCCTCCTCGCGGCTCAGCACTCGGCCTTCGAGCTGCAGATCGTAGAGCCGCTCGAGCGCCCGTCCTATTCCCGGCCCGGGCTCGAAACCCAGTCCGAGAAGATCGCTCCCATCGAGCAGGGCGTCCGGCGCCACGCCCCCCGCGGAGCGCCGCAACTCCTCGGCCCTTGCCCGAACGGCCGCCCCGCGCTCGGGGTCGATCGCTTCGAGAATCCAGAGCGCCCCGGCGAACCACGCCGAGCCGGCCGCGCGCTTCTGCTTCGCCACGGGCTCATCGAGGAACGATCGCGCGAGCCGCCCGACCCCGCCGAGCGTTCCGCCGACCGCCGAGCGCTCCGCGTTGCTCAGGCACAGCGATCCCCGCCATGATCGCACCAGATTCTCAAGCGCGTCCGCGGAGATCGCGACCGCGAGGCGCTCGCGCATCGCCTCGCGCTCGCCGCCGATCATCCGCGCCGCGCCCCACGCCGCGAGCGCCGTCTCGAACCGCGCCTCGGGCGGAAGATCCCCCACGACGGCGGACGACCCGCCCGCCGCCGCGAGCCCGTCCTGCAGCGCCGGACCGTCAAGCCCGAGCG
>CAZXGT010000021.1:19502-26938 GCA_964639935.1 uncultured Phycisphaeraceae bacterium | reverse complement strand
AGCGATCTTTATGATCTCTTGACGCGAGAGGCATAGACGCGTTGACGACGTTCGATACAGTCCTGCCCATCACGAGTCGCGAGTCGCATCCGGCTTTGAAACATTCCGTCTTCCCTACCTCTCCGGACGTCTTACGCATCCCCCTGCAGGCGAGCCGAAGAGATCGCGCGCAACCTCTTTGACCTGGGGTTGCGCGTTTTTCGCGCGCACCGGGGTTGCGCGGCGGGAAGGGTGACGGCGGCGCTTGCTCGCGATAGGTTGGGCCTTTCTCTCCGCAGCGCTTTGTTTCCGCATGACCGGAACGGAGGCCCGATATCGACGCCGACGCACTCTGGAAGATCATCGCCGTGGCCCTTTATGGGGGCGTTCTCCTGCTCATCGGCGCGGTCGCGTCTCGTCGCACGAAGGACATCCGCGATTACTACGCTGCGGGCAAGAAGCTGGGCTTCATCAATGTCGCGTTCAGCGCGCGGGCCACTGGCGAATCGGCGTGGCTGCTGCTCGGGCTGACGGGGCTGGGCTTCGCGACGGGCGCGATGGGGTTCTGGGTGGTGCTTGGCGAGATGCTGGGCGTTGGCGGCGCGTGGCTTCTTTTAGCGCGTCGCTTCAAGCGGCTGTCGGATCAGTACGACTCGATCACGGTGCCGGACTATCTCGAGTCGCGGTTCCGCGATCCGTCGCACTGGCTTCGCCTGATCGCGGCGGGGGCGCTGACGATCTTCGTGCCGATCTACGCGGCGTCGCAGGTCTTCGCGACGGGCAAGGCGTTCCATGCGTTTCTTGGATGGGACCACTTCCTTGGGGCCACCATCGGGTTTCTCGTGGTGCTCTTTTACATCACCAAGGGCGGGTTCCTGGCGGTGGTGTGGTCGGACGTCTTTCAGGGGACGCTGATGTTTCTCGGGCTCGTGGGCCTGCCGATCGTGGGGCTCATGGAGCTCGGCGGGTACACGAACTTCATCGGGGCGCTGCGCGAGGCGTCGCCCGAGCATCTCTCGCTGACCGGCGGCGAGGGGTGGAGCGCTCTGACGATCACGGCGGTGGTCGGCTTTGCGGCGATCGGGCTTGGGTTCTGGGGCTCGCCGCAGGTCTTCGTGCGGTTCATCTCGCTGCGGAGCGAGGCTGAACTGAAGAAGGGCGCGGCGGTGGCGCTGACGTGGACGCTGCTTGCGGACTCGGGGGCGGTGCTGGTCGGGATGACGGGGCGGGCGCTCTATGACAGCGCGATGATCGGGGGCGACGCGGACAACATCCTGCCCTTCATGAGCCAGACGCTGCTCCCGAGCTTTATCGCCGGGGTCTTCATCGCGATGGTGCTCAGCGCGATCATGTCGACGATCGACTCGCTGCTGGTGGTCGCGTCGTCGGCGGCCGTGCGCGATTACTGGCAGAAGACGCGGCACCCGGACATGGGCGACCGGGCGCTCGTGTCGCTCTCGCAGAAGCTGACCTTCACGCTGGCGATCATCGCGTTCGCGCTGGGCATGGGCATCCTGGCCTACGACAAGGACGAGGGCGTCTTCTGGATCATCATCTTCGGATGGTCGGGGATCGCGGCGACCTTCTGCCCGACGATGATCCTGAGCCTGTTCTGGTCGGGGATGACGGCGCTGGCGGCGCGGTGCGCCATGATCGCGGGGTTCCTGAGCGTCCCGGTCTTCAAGTTCCTCGCGCCGTGGCTGCTCGTGAGCGCCGGGCTGGACGAACTGAACCAGCACCTGACGAACCTCGATGTGCTGGCGCCGTCGTTTGCGGTGTCGATCCTGGTCGGGATCGTGGTGAGCCTGATGGACACGGGCGGCCAGCGGAAGCTCGAGGGGGTGACGGCGGACCTCGCGGCGGCCAAGCACGGGCCGGCGCCGGAGGACGCTCAGCCCCCGGCGTAGCGCGCGATCGAGACGCCCTCGCGGATGGGCACGCAGGCGGCCTCGAAGTTCGGGTCCTCGGCGAGCCTTCGGTTGAAGCGGTCGATCGCGTCGCGGCTCTCGCTTGAGCCCTCGGGGTCGGTGATGGCCCAGTCGCCCCCGGCGAGGGTGTTGTCGGCGATCACCAGGGCGCCGGGCCGCATCATGGGGATCACGGCGTCGAGGTAGGCCTCGTACTCGGCCTTGATCGCGTCGAGGAAGACGAGGTCCACCGCGGCGCGCCCGATGCGATCGGTGAGCTCCGGGAGCGCGTCGAGCGCTCGGGCCTCGACGATCTCGACCGACTCTGCGACGCCGGCGGAGCGGAACTCTCCGCGGGCGAAGTCGGCGTGAGCCTTCTCGGGCTCGATGGTGTAGAGCGTGCCGCCCGGGGCGAGCCCCCGGGCGATCCAGATCCCGGAGTAGCCGCCGAGCGTGCCGATCTCAACGGCGGTGGTCGCGCCGGTGAGCCTGGCGAGGGTGAGCAGCAGGCGCCCGACGGCGGGGCTGACGGCGATGTCGGGCAGGCCCGCCTTGACGGCTCGATCCATCAAGCCGGCGAGATTCGCGTCCTGGTTCCCGTAGACGTCGTCGAGGTAGCGCGTCAGGTGTTCCCATGTCTCTGGCGTCATCTTCATGCGTTCTCACCTCGGTTCCAAACCGCTCTGTCCCCTTGCCTAAAGTACGATCTCGAACGGGATCCGGCGCAGAAGCGTCGGCCGACCCGATAAATCCCCTCACTGGAGATGAACGGGCCCGGTCGCCTCCGTCTGGACCGGTCCGCCACCAAACAGATGAATGCTTCCCTGACCACCGCTCCGTCGGTCGGCCGCGATCGGCGGCCCGGTCCTGTTCTTATGAAGGAGAGCCGGGCGTTCGAGGAGGTTTCGCGCTCGGCGAGCTGGGCGCGCTTGCTCTCGACGTACGCCCTGATTCTTGTGGCGCTCGGGCTGTCGGGCGCCCTTGGCGTCTGGTTCTGGCCGGCGGCGATCCCGGTCGCGGTTCTCGCGGGCCTGCTGGTTGTGCGCGGGTTCATCCTGTACCACGACTTCCTGCACGGGGCGATCCTTCGGGACTCGCGTTTCGCCCGGGTGATCTTCACGATCTACGGGTGGCTCGTGCTGACGCCCCCCGAGGCGTGGCGACGCAGCCACAACCACCATCACGGTCACATCGGAAAGCTCGAGGATGTCGCGGCGCCCGGTGAGTTCCCGCTCATGACGACCGGGCAGTGGCAAGCCGCATCGGCGTGGACGCGATTCAAGTACCGCGTGTCGCGGCACCCGCTGGTCATCCTCTTCGCGTACGGGACGATCTTCGGGTGGAGCCTGTGCCTCCGGACGTTCATCCGCAATCCGAAGCTCTATTTCGGGTCGGGCGTCGCGCTGGTTCTGCACGCGGGTCTGATCGTGCTGGTGTGGTCGCTGCTCGGGTTCGGCTCGGCGCTCTTCGGCGTGATCCTCCCGATGGCCGTCGCCACGGCGCTCGGTGGGCTGCTGTTCTTCCTTCAGCACTCCTTCGACGGGGCGCACGTGCACGACGCGGATGAGTGGACGTTCCACGACGCGGCGCTGGATTCCTCGAGCTATCTCGATCTCGGGCCGATCATGCACTGGTTCACGGGGAACATCGGGTATCACCACGTTCATCACCTGAACCACCGGATCCCGTTCTACCGCCTCCCGAAGGCGATGAAGGCCATCCCGGAGCTGCAGTCTCCGCCGACGGTGCGGCCTCGGGTCCGGGAGATCGCGCTGGCGTTTCACCGGTGCCTGTGGGATCCGGCGGCCGAGCGGATGGTGTCGATCCGCGAGGCGGCGGGCTGAGCGAGCGAGCGCCGATCCTCTATTCTGTCGGCTCGCTCGTCTTCTCACCCCGACCCACTTTCCCACGCCGGGAGACGCGATGTCCGACACCATGACCAAGCCCGCCTCGGAGACCTCCGACCACCAGATCCCCGCGCCCGTCACGTTCGCCCGCGGCGACGGCATCGGGCCCGAGATCATGGACGCCACGCTTGAGATGCTCGAGGCGGCGGGGGCTCAGCTCGCGCTCGAGGAGATCCGGATCGGCGAGGCGGTCTACGAGTCGGGGATCACGTCCGGGATCGAGCCCAACGCGTGGGACTCGCTCCGGCGGACGGGCGTTTTCCTGAAGGCCCCGATCACCACGCCGCAGGGCAAGGGCTACAAGTCGCTGAACGTGACGGTCCGCAAGACGATGGGGCTCTACGCCAACGTGCGTCCGTGCCCGACGTTCCACCCGTTTGTCGCGACGGGCCACCCGGACATGGACGTGGTGATCATCCGCGAGAACGAGGAGGACACCTACGGCGGGATCGAGCACCGGCAGACGGCCGAGGTGACGCAGTGCCTGAAGCTCATCTCGAGGCCGGGCACGGAGAAGATCGTGCGCTACGCCTTTGACTACGCCCGGCGGCACGGGCGCAAGCGAGTGACGTGCTTCACGAAGGACAACATCATGAAGATCACCGATGGGCTCTTCCATCGGGTCTTCGACGAGATCGCGGCGGAGTTCCCGGACATCGAGTCGGATCACCAGATCATCGACATCGGGACGGCGCGCTTCGCCAAGGATCCGACGCAGTACGACGTGCTCGTCCTCCCCAACCTCTTTGGGGACATCATCTCGGATGTGGCGGCGGAGCTGGCCGGGTCGGTGGGCCTGGCGGGCTCGGCGAACATCGGGGACACGGTGGCGATGTTCGAGGCGATCCACGGCTCGGCGCCGGACATCGCGGGCAAGGGCGTGGCGAACCCGTCGGGCCTCTTGCACGGGGCGATTTTGATGCTCGATCACGTCGGCCAGCCGGAGCCCGCCGGGCGTCTGCACAACGCGTGGCTCCGGACGATCGAGGACGGGATCCACACGGCGGACGTCAAGCCGCTCGAGCCCAGGCACAAGCCGGTGGACTCGAGGGCGTTCACAAGGGCGGTGATCGAGCGATTGGGTGAGGAGCCGAAGCACCTGCCCAAGGCGGTTCATGCGGCGGCGTCTCGCACGGTCCGCTCCCACGCGGTGAGCGCCCGTCCCGTCAAGGAGCTGCGCGGCGTCGACGTCTTCCTCGACTGGGATCAGGAGAAGCGGAACCCGGACACGCTCGGGAGTCGGCTCGAGGAGACGACGCCCGAGGGGCTCATCCTCAAGATGATCACCAACCGGGGCGTGAAGGTGTACCCGGAGGGTCAGCCCGAGACCTTCTGCACGGACCACTGGCGCTGCCGGTTCCTCTCGACCACCGAGGGCGGGGCGATCGAGCACAAGATGGTGATCAAGCTGCTCTCGGAGCTCGAGGAAGCCGGCTTTGACTTCATCAAGACCGAGCACCTCTACGCCTTCGACGGGCAGCGGGGGTACTCGCTCGGGCAGGGCGAATGATCGCGACCGCTCAGGCTGACGAACCATGTCGCTGCTGATCGCCTATGCGCTTCTCGCGATCGGGGTGTCTTTCTTGTGCTCGCTTCTGGAGGCCTGTCTCCTGAGCCTCCCGCGGAGCTACGTGGAGTCGCTCGCGGACGCCGGCTCGCGGGCTGGTCAGCGGCTTGTGCAGATGAAGCGGAACATCGATCGACCGCTCGCGGCGATTCTCACCCTCAACACGGTGGCTCACACGGCGGGCGCGGCGGGGGTCGGGGCTCAGGCGGCGAAGATCTGGAGCGGGGCGGCGGCGAACGCGGGCGCGGTCGATCAGGCCGCAGCCGTCGGGAGCGGGGCGGCTGTGGGCATCGCGTCGGCGATCATGACGCTGCTCGTCCTGATCTTCAGCGAGATCATCCCGAAGACGCTCGGGGCGACGCACGCGAAGAAGCTCGCGCCGGCGGCGGCGATTCTCATCCGGGTGATGATCTGGATCACGTATCCGGTCATCGTGCCGCTCGAGTGGATCAATCGCGTCTTCTCGACGGGCCAGAACGAGAACACGATCTCGCGGGCGGAGCTTCTGGCGACGATCAAGCTCGGCGAG
Organism: uncultured Phycisphaeraceae bacterium; assembly: GCA_964639935.1. Lineage (GTDB taxonomy): Bacteria > Planctomycetota > Phycisphaerae > Phycisphaerales > UBA1924 > CALNYS01. The sequence continues at coordinate 21,049 of CAZXGT010000021.1, read as the reverse complement.
GCCTCGGGCGCGATGCGCCGGCGGGAGTACAACATCGCCTCGAACCTGATCGCGCTCTCCTCGATCCGCGTCTCGGACATCCTCACGCCGCGGACGGTGGTGTTCTCCCTGCCCGAGGACATGACCGTGCGCGAGGCAAGGGACAAGCACGCGCCGATCCGGTTCGGTCGCGTCCCGGTCTACGCGGGCGAGCGGGAGGAGGTGACGGGCTACGTGCCGCGCCACGTCATTCACGTCCAGCGGAACGAGGCCAACGACGAGCGCCCGCTCAAGGACTTCGCCAAGCCCATCCCGATCCTGCCGGAGACGGCCTCGGCGATCGACGCGCTCGAGATGCTGATGCTCAAGAAGCAGCACATCGCGCTGGCGGTCGACGAGTACGGGGGCATGGCGGGCCTGGTGACGCTCGAGGACGTGATCGAGACGCTCCTGGGCGAAGAGATCATCGACGAGACGGACACGGTGGAGGACATGCGGGAGCTGGCGCGGCGAAAGCGGAGCCGGCGGATCGGCTGATCTCCGGCGTCACCACCCGAGCAGGTACGCGAAGATCAGGGGCGCGACGATCGTCGCGTCGGACTCCACCATGTAGCGCGGGGTGTCCGGCGCGATCTTCTCCCACGTGATCTTCTCGGCCGGGATCGCGCCCGAGTAGGAGCCGTAGCTCGTGGTGGAGTCGGAGATCTGGCAGAAGTAGCCCCACAGGGGGACGTCGCGCTCGAGGTCCTGGCGGAGCATGGGCACGACGCAGATGGGGAAGTCGCCCGCGATGCCGCCGCCGATCTGAAAGAAGCCGATGCTCGTCTGGTCCGCGACGGTCCGGGTGTACCAGTCGGCGAGGTGCGTCATGTACTCGAGCCCGGACCTCACGCAGGCGGGCGAGGCGAGCGCGCCGTCGATCACGCGGGCGGCGCAGATGTTCCCGAGCGTCGAGTCCTCCCAGCCGGGGACGTAGACGGGGATCCCCGCCTCGGCCGCCGCAAGCAGCCAGGAGTTCTTCGGGTCCGCCTGATAGGCGCCCTCGAGCTCGCCGCTCGTGAGCGCGTCCATGAGGAACTCGTGGGGGAACCTGGGCTTGCCGGTCTTGTCGGCGTGCATCCATCGCTTGAGGACGACCTGCTCGATGCGCCGGATGGCCTCCTCCTCGGGGATGCAGGTGTCGGTGACGCGGTTGAGGTGGCGGTCGAGGAGCTTCTGCTCATCCTCGGGCGCGAGGTCGCGCCAGTCGGGGACGCGGACGTAGTGGTCGTGGGCGACGAGGTTGAAGACGTCCTCCTCAAGGTTGGCGCCGGTGCATGTGACGGCGTGGACCTTGCCCCGGCGGATCATCTCGGCGAGGGAGCGGCCGAGCTCGGCGGTGCTCATGGCGCCGGCGAGGGTGACCATCATCTTCCCGCCGGCCTCGAGGTGAGCCTCGTAGCCCCGGGCGGCGTCGAGCGCGGCCCCGGCGTTGAAGTGGCGGAAGTGCTCTTCGAGAAACTGACGGACGCTCATGGGCTCTCCTCCGGTTCACCCCGCATCGGGCCGACGGGATCGGTCCGGGGCGC
>CAZXGT010000021.1:13553-19402 GCA_964639935.1 uncultured Phycisphaeraceae bacterium | reverse complement strand
ATGGGCTCTCCTCCGGTTCACCCCGCATCGGGCCGACGGGATCGGTCCGGGGCGCTGGGCCTGCGCGGGGGGCCTGCGCGGGGGGCCGAAGAGTATGAGCGGAAAAGCGGCTCGTCGCTTGACCCGATCGACCCGCCCTCGACCCCGCCCTCGACCTAAACTCCCGGCGATGAACACCGCCACGACGACCGCCGACGCCCCCGCGACCGACGCCTGGACCCCCGACGACGGCGCCGAGCTCTACCGCATCGGGGCCTGGAGCGGTGGGTATTTCGCGGTGAGCGAACGCGGTCGGGTGGTGACCCGCCCCGAGGGAGAGGGCGGGCCCGAGATCGACCTGCACGAGGTCGTGACGGGGCTTTCGCAGCGCGGGATCAACACCCCGGTCCTGCTGCGATTTTCCGGCGTCCTCGCGCATCGCCTCCGTCATCTCCGCGACGCGTTCAGGGCGTCGATGGAGGAGAACGGCTACCGCGGGGAGTACGTCGGGCTCTATCCGATCAAGGTCAACCAGCAGCGGCAGCTCGTTCACGAGATCCGCGACGTCGGGCGCGAGCTCGGCTTCGGGCTCGAGGTCGGCTCCAAGCCGGAGCTGCTCGCGGTCCTGGCGCTGACGATCGAATCGCCCGAGCAGCCCATCGTGTGCAACGGGTTCAAGGACGCGAGCTATATCGAGGCGGTGATCCTGGCGACGAAGCTCGGGCGACGGATCATCCCCGTGGTCGAGAACATCCGCGAGCTTCGGCTGATCATCCACTTCGCCGAGAAGCACGACGTGCGCCCGACGATCGGCGTTCGGGTGAAGCTCGCGGCGGGCGGCTCGGGACGGTGGGCGGATTCGGCGGGGGTCAAGAGCAAGTTCGGGCTGACGATGTCCGAGCTTCTCGAGGCGGTGGAGACGCTCCGCCGGCACGAGCTGCTCGAGAGCCTGAAGCTCCTGCACTGTCACTCGGGCTCGCAGCTTCAGGACATCGCGCGGGTAAAGCGGGTGATCAACGAGCTGGCTCACATGTACGTGCAGCTCAAGCGCGAGGGCGCGGGGCTCGAGATGCTCGATGTCGGCGGCGGGCTCGCGGTGGACTACCAGGGCTCGCAGATGAACCTCACGTCGTCGATGAACTACTCGCTCGAGGAGTACGCCTCTGACGTGGTGTACCGCATCGGCTCGGTGTGCGACGCCGCGAAAGTGGAGCACCCGACGATCGTGACCGAGTGCGGTCGCGCGATGACGGCGCACAGCTCGGTGCTCGTCTTCGACGTCCTGGGCTCGACGGGGCCGCGGACGATGGTGGACCGTGATCTGCTTAGCGCGGCGCCCGGACCGGACGAGCCGCAGCCGATCCGCGATCTGCGCACGGCGCTGACGGCGGCGGCCGAGCCCGAGCCGCGGCTGGTCGAGTGCTTCCACGACGCGGAGCGGGCCCGGGAGGAATCGCTGACGCTCTTTTCGCTCGGCTATCTGACCATCCACGACCGGGCGCTTTCCGAGCGGCTCTTCTGGACGGTGTGCGACCTGGTGCAGGAATCGTGCGCGGACCTCGATGAGATCCCGGAGCCTCTGACGGGACTCGACGATCTGCTGTGCATGAACTACTTCTGCAACTTCTCGCTGTTCCAGTCGCTGCCGGACTCCTGGGCGATCGATCAGCTGTTCCCGATCATGCCGATCCACCGGCTTGACGAGGAGCCGAGCGAGCGGGCGGTGCTCGCGGACATCACCTGCGACTCGGATGGGAAGATCACGCAGTTCATCTCGGGCGGTCGCAAGCCCGATCGGACGCTCGCGGTGCATCCCCTGACGAGCGAGTCCTACTACCTCGGGGTGTTCCTGGTCGGGGCGTACCAGGAGACGCTGGGCGATCTGCACAACCTCTTCGGCGACGCGCACGCCGTGCACATCGACATGGAGGAGGGTGAGTGGTCGATCCGCGACGTGGTTCGCGGCGACTCGATCCGGGAGGTGCTGCGCTACGTGCAGTACGAGCCGGATGCGCTCTCGCGCGATCTCGAGCGCGAGTGCGAGCGAGCGGTGCGCGGGAAGCGCATGAGCGTCGCCGAGAGCCGCATCCTGATCGACTTCTACGAGAGCGGATTGAACGGCTACACCTACCTTGATCCGGACCACGACCTGACATGAGCACGCTGCAGTTTCTCGATCCGCCGGCGGAGCTTGCGGACCCCGCCTCCGCGGCCATCCGCGTGATCCCGGTCCCCTACGACGCGACGAGCACGTACCGCAAGGGCGCCGACAAGGGGCCCGCGGCGCTGCTGGAGGCCTCGGCGCAGGTAGAGTGGTTCGATATCCAGACGCGGACGGAGGTGCACCGGCGCGGGGTGCACACGGAGGAGGCGGTCGAGTGCGACGGCCCGCCCGAGGCGATGTCGGCGATGGTGCGGGCCCGCGTGAGCGAGGCGCTGACCAGCGGCCGGTTTCCGCTGGTGATCGGCGGGGAGCACTCGGTGACGATCGGCGCGGTGGAGGCGTCGGCGGAGCGGTTCGCGGACCTGTCGGTGCTGCAGATCGACGCGCACGGCGATACGCGCGAGAGCTACCACGGCTCGACGCACAATCACGCGTGCGTGATGGCGCGGGCGCGCGAGCGAGCCGAGATCGTGCAGGTGGGCATCCGGGCGATCGATCGGTCGGAGTGGGAGACGATGGACCGCGATCGCGTCTTCTGGGCGCACGAGATCGCGCGTGCGGCCGGCGACGACTGGATGGACCGGGCGGTTGGGATGCTGCGCGAGGACGTCTACGTGACGATCGATCTTGACGCGTTCGATCCGTCGCTGGTCCCGGCGACGGGCACGCCCGAGCCGGGCGGGCTGGACTGGCGGACCGTCAACGAGCTGCTGCGGCGCGTGGCGGGGGCTCGGCGGGTGGTCGGACTCGACATCGTGGAGCTGTGCCCGCACGAGGCGCACCACGCGAGCGCCTTTTTCGCCGCGAAGCTGGCGCACCGGGCGCTCTCGGAGATCTTCGCGCGGCGTGATGGGGACGAGACGCTTAGGCGAGACGACTAACGAGCGCCTGGAGGCGGTCGGGCGTCAGGGGTTTCTCGACCCATTCGACGCCGATGAGCGCGTCCACCGTGGTTTCGGGGCGCGGATCCGCGCTGAGCATGGCGCAGCGAACGCCGCGGGCGCGAAGCTCGGCGACGAGCGCCGCGCCGTCGCCGTCGGGGAGGCGATGGTCGATGATCGCGAGATCGGGGGTCGCGGAACCGGCGGCCTCTCTGGCCTCGCGGAGCGTGGGGGCGCAGACGACGACCCGGCAGCCGAACTCCTGGAGCAGGTCGGCGGTGGCCTGAGCGACCGCGACGTGGTCTTCCACCAACAGAACGCTGACGGGTGATGACGGCTTCATAATCCCCAGATTACCACGGGGTTGTCTCGGCCGGTCGGGAAACGCTGAGTTTGCCGAGATGGGCGCCGAGCCGTTCGCAAGGGCGAGTCCGTCGCGCCTCAGTGGGCGGCTCACCCGAGAGGCTTGATCTAGAACGTGACCCCCACCCTGACGCCGAGGATGAGGGCGTCGTCGATGGCGGGGTCGCCGGAGGGGTTGACGATGTACTGCGCCTCGGGCTGGACATAGACGGCGGGCGTGAGCTGGAAGCGGTAGTAGGCGTCGAGGGCGATCTCGTTCTTCTCGAAGCCGGCGGCGGGGTTGTCTGAGAGGTCGGCGAGACTGGCGTAGAAGCCGAGGCTGTCGTGCGGGCGGGCGGCGGAGGGGCCGCGCCAGACGACGCCCCCTCCGAGGTGCTGGGCGACTTCGGCGACGTCCTCATCGGCCCATGCGTACTGAGCGAAGACATAGAGGCCCCGGGGCGGGTTGTCGCGGTCGAGCTGATCGGCGTTCGGGTGGGCGGCGGGCGGGCGGTCGTGCGCGGTGGCGAGGCGATCGGGGTCGAAGAGACGGAGCTCTGCGGTGGCGAAGAAGCCGGACGCGCCGCTTTCGGTCCCGGCGTCGAAGCGAGGGAAGTCGCCTGTGTGCCGCCATGCGCCGAGGGAGAGGCGACCGTCCTTGAGGGCCGCGCCTTCGGTTCGGAGTTTGTCCCAGGTCAGCTCGGCCTGCACGATGTGGACGTAGTCGTCGGAGCGATCGTCGCTCAAGAAGGTTGAGGGCCCGCGGCTGCCGGTGGGGACGGCGTCGACGCCGAGGGCGCCGTCGTAGAGGCCGTAGCCGAGCGTGAGCTCTGCGGCGTCGGTGCGGAGGAGTGTGGCGAAGAGGTTCACGCTGACGGCGGGGTCGGGGTAGGAGGGGAAGCCGAGGATGGTCGGGCTGAACCCGGCGGAGGAGTGGGCGAAGTCGCCGGCGACGTTGACGAGATCGAACTCGGAGTTGGCGTCGATCTTTCCGAGTTTGATCCTGAGGCGGCGATCGAGCAGAAGCTGCTCGTACCAGAGCTCGTAGATGACATCGAGCGAGCGGTCGCTCTCGATGTTGGTGAAGATCTGGATGTCCCCGGCGTCGAGGGACCCCCCCTTCTCGGCGTTGACGGAGAGGTACTGGATGAAGAGCGTTCCGCCTGGGATATCGAAGGCGGCGTCGAGGTCGAGGGCGGCGTCGAGTGTGAGCAGATTGCGGAACGAGGCGTCCTGATCGACGCCGCCGGTGGCGACGCTCGTGAGCTCTGCGACGTACTGGCCGCCGATGCTCAGGCCGATCTTCTCGAGCCGGGTTCGGGCGCCCCGCCAGTCGCCGGTGAGGCGATCAGGTTCGGTCCACGCGACGGGGTTGCCGTTGGCGGTCTGCGCAAGGGCGGGGAGGGCGGCCGCGAACAGGAGGGTCACGGCGATCGAAGCGGACGTCAGTGGAGTCATCCTTGGATCCTTCCCGGAGTAGGACCGGAAAGGTAGCCGGCTGAGTTTGACTTGTCAAACTTCTATATTTGAACTACTAGCACGTATTTGTTGGCTAGAATTGAGTGATGCCGACATCGACCGTTGAGGATTACGTGAAGGCGATCTACCTGCTGCAGGAGGATTCGCCATCGGGCGAGGCCACGGTGGCGGGGGTTGCGGCGGCGCTGGCGATCACCAAGGGGAGCGTGACGAGCATGGTTCGCAAGCTCTGCGAGGCGGGGCTGGCGGACGCGGAGCGGTACGGCGGGATCCGACTGACGCGTCGCGGGCGGGCGATGGCGATCGACATCATCCGCCGGCATCGGCTGGTGGAGGTGTTTTTGGTTGAGACGCTCGGGCTCGACTGGTCGGAGGTTCATGAGGAGGCGGAGCGGCTCGAGCACGCGCTCTCGGCGAAGGTGCTGGATCGTCTCGATGCGTTTCTCGGGCGGCCGTCGATCGATCCGCACGGCGATCCGATCCCGGACGCGGAGGGGAACCTGGCCGACGAGGCGCTGACGCCGCTCTCGGAGCTCGAGAAGGGCGATCGCGGCGAGGTGGCGCGGGTGAGCGATCAGGATCCGGAGTTTCTCGAGTTCGCGGCCAGGCACGGGCTGCGCCCGGGCGAACGCGTGGACGTGGTGCGTCTGACGCCGGAGGCGGAGTCGATCGGCGTGCGGGCGGGCGGGCGGACGCGGTCGGTGAGCCTGTCGCTGAGCGTCGCGAGCAAGTTCCTGATCGCGCTGGACTCGAGTTGAGGGTGGCGACGGGCGCGGGAAGGATCGGCTCGCCGGTTATTGTTTGACTTGCCAAACATGAGAGCTAGCATTGCATGTGTTCACGGTTAGGTGATTTGAACTATGCGGCTGATGCGGCGGAAGGAGTGGCCATGGTTTCGAGATGGTGCAGCGTGGTCTTGGTCGCGTGCGTGTTCCTTGGCTTTTCGGCGTCGGCATCGGCGTCGGCGGAAAGTCGGTACACCATCGTGACGACGATCGGGATGA
>CAZXGT010000021.1:0-13453 GCA_964639935.1 uncultured Phycisphaeraceae bacterium | reverse complement strand
AGTCGGTACACCATCGTGACGACGATCGGGATGATCGAGGACGTGGCCCGGGAGGTGGCGGGGGATCGCGCGGAGGTGATCGGCCTGATGGGGCCGGGCGTCGACCCGCATCTGTATAAGCCGACGCGATCGGACGTTCGGCGTCTCATGAACGCGGACGTGATCTTCTACAACGGGCTGCTTCTCGAGGGGAAGATGACCGACACGCTCGTGCGCGCCGCAACCAGCGGGAAGAGGGTTCACGCGGTGACGGAGCTGCTCGATGAGGGATATCTGCTCGAGCCGGAGGCGTTCGAGGGGCTGCACGACCCGCATGTGTGGATGGATCCATCGGCGTGGTCGAGGGCGGTGGAGGTGGTGCGCGCGAAGCTGAGCGAGCATGATCCGGAGGGCGCGCCAGCGTACCGGGCGAACGCGGAGGCGTACCGGGCGAGGCTCGCGGAGCTTGACGCCTACGCGGAGCGGGCGCTCTCGAGCGTGCCCGAGGGGCGGCGGGTGCTGGTGACGGCGCACGACGCCTTCAACTATTTCGGCAGGCGGTACGGGTATGAGGTGATCGGGATTCAGGGGATCTCGACCGAGTCCGAGGCGGGGGTCCGGGACATCGAGCGGCTCGTGGATCTGCTTGTGGAGCGGGAGATCGGCGCGGTGTTCGTGGAATCGACGGTGCCGGACCGGAACGTTCGCGCGCTGATCGGCGGGGCGCGGGCGCGGGGGCTCGCCGTGGCGATCGGCGGGACGCTCTACTCGGACGCGATGGGGGACGCGGGGACGTACGAGGGCACGTACATCGGGATGATCGATCACAACGTGACGACGATCGCGCGGGCGCTCGGCGGGGAGGCGCCCACGGGCGGGTTCCAGGGGAGGCTGACCCGCTGATGGCTGCCGGGCGTGTGGCTTTGGGATCGGATCGCGCCGGCGGGCTCTCGGCTCGCCCGGAGCACTCGGCGGAGAGTCCGCTTTCGGTTCATGCGATGACGGTGGCGTATCACCGCAAGCCGGTGCTTTGGGACGTGGATTACGACGCGCCGGCGAACAGGCTGATCGCGATCGTGGGGCCGAACGGGGCGGGCAAGAGCACGCTGATCAAGGCGTGCCTGGGTCTTGTCCCGCGGGCGTCGGGGCAGGTGGAGTTCTGGGGCGAGCCGTATCGCAGGGCGCGGTCCCGTGTGGGCTACGTGCCGCAGCGCGAGAGCGTGGACTGGGACTTCCCGGTGTCGGCGCTGGACGTGGTGTGCATGGGTCGGTACCGGAAGATCGGCTGGTGCCGGCCGGTGACGCGGAAGCACAAGGCGGCGGCGATCGGGTGTCTCGATCAGGTGGGTATGGCGGAGTACGCGGATCGGCAGATCAGCCAGCTCTCGGGGGGCCAGCAGCAGCGGGTGTTTTTGGCGCGGGCGCTGGCGCAGGAGGCGGATCTGTACTTCATGGACGAGCCCTTCGCGGGCGTCGACGCGGCGACGGAGAAGGCGATTGTCGGTGTGCTCCGGGAACTCAAGAGCGTGGGGAAGACGGTGATCGTGGTGCATCACGATGTGCAGACGGTGCGGGAGTATTTCGACGATGTGATCCTGCTGAACATGCGCGTGGTGGCGGCGGGGCCGGTGGGGTCGACGTTCACGCAGGAGAACCTGCAGAAGACGTACGGCGGTCGGTTGACGCTGCTCTCTGAAGCGGCGGAGGCGGTGGCGCGCGCGGACAAGGGCGTGGGGTGAGCGATGGCGTTTCTCGGCCTGTCCCTGGCGCAGGCGGCTGACGGCGGCGCGACGCTGGCGGACGTGGTCCGGGCGCTGACGTTTCGCGCGGGCTACAACACGAGCTTGGTGGTCGCGGGGACGACGCTGCTCGGGCTTGCGGCGGGTGTGATCGGCGTGTTTGCGCTCTTGCGGAAGCGGTCGCTGACGACCGACGCGCTGAGCCACGCGACGCTGCCGGGGATCGCGGGGGCGTTTCTGATCGCGGGGTGGCTTGGCGCCGAGGGGCGCTCGCTCCCGGTGCTGCTGCTCGGGGCGGCGGCGACGGGCGTGCTGGGCGTGGTCTGCATTCAGGCGATCCTGCGTTTTTCGAGGCTGCAAGAGGACGCGGCGATCGGGATCGTGCTGAGCGTGTTCTTCGGCGCGGGGGTCGTGGGGCTGAGCTACATCCAGGCGAACGCGCCGGCGGGTTCGGCGGGTCTCAACGGGTTCATCTACGGGCAGGCGGCGACGATGCGTCCGTCGGACGTTGCGTTGATGGGGGTGATCGCGACGGCGGGCGTGCTGGCGACGCTGCTGTTCCTCAAGGAGTTCGCGCTGGTGTGCTTCAACGACTCGTTCGCGAGGGTGGACGGGTGGCCGGTGAGCGTGATCGATCTTCTGATGATGGGTCTTGTGGTGGTGGTGACGGTGGCGGGGCTTCAGGCGGTGGGTCTGATTCTGGTGGTGGCGATGCTGATCATCCCGCCGGTGTCGGCGCGGCTCTGGACGGAGCGTCTGTGGGCGCTCGTGGTGATCGCGGGCGCGATCGGTGCGGCGAGCGGGTACTTCGGCTCGGTGATCTCGGCGCTGCTCCCTCGGAAGCCGGCGGGGGCGGTGATCGTGCTGACCTCGGGCGGGATCTTCGCGGCGAGCCTGCTTCTCGCGCCGGCGCGAGGCGTGCTCGCGACTTCGATCCGGCGGCTGCGACTTCGCCTTCGCATCGCGGGGGATCACCTGTTGGAGCTGGCGCACGACCGCGGGCGGGCGAGCGTGACGAGCGCTGAGCTTGCGGCGCTCGCGCGGCGGCGAGGGTGGTCGGCGCTGTTTCGAACAAGCGTGCTGCTGTTCCTGCGCCGGGCGGGGATGCTCGAGAGCGCTCGGGAGGGCGCGACGGTGACGCCGGCCGGGATGGCGCGGGGGTCGCGGGTGAGCCGCAACCATGCGCTGTGGGAGCAGTATCTCGTGAGCTACGCGGACGTGGCGCCGAGCCATGTGGACTGGTCGGTGGATCAGGTCGAGCATGTGCTTTCCGAGCCGCTGGTGCGCGAGCTCGAGGCGGAGCTCGGCCGGCGGGACGCGGGGGCGCCGTCGTGACGGGCTTTGACATCGGTCTCGATCTCTTCCCGATGCTGGCCGCGACGCTCGCGGCCGTCGGATGCGGGCTGCTTGGGAACTTCCTCGTGCTCCGGCGGCTGAGCCTGATGGGCGATGCGATCAGCCATTCGGTGCTGCCGGGGCTGGTCATCGCGTTTCTTGTGACGACGACCCGGAACCCGCTGGCGATGTTCGTGGGCGCGGCCGTGGCGGGAGCGGCGACGGTGGTGCTCGTTGAGGTCGTCAAGAAGCTCGGTCGGGTGGAGCCCGGCGCGGCGATGGGCGTGGTGTTCAGCGTGCTCTTTGCGCTCGGGGTGTTGCTGATCGAGCGGGCGGCGGTTCGGCATGTTGATCTCGACGCCGACTGCGTGCTTCACGGGCAGCTCGAGACGCTCGTGTGGTACGGGGCGCCGGAGACGTGGTCGGGGCTGCTTTCGTGGTCGACGCTCGAGCACGTTCCGCGGCAGGTGACGACGCTCGGGATCATGGTGGTCTTTGCGGCAGGGTTCATCGGGCTGTTTTTCAAGGAACTGCGGATCGCGGCGTTCGACCCGGCGCTGGCGACGACGCAGGGCTTCAGCGCGACGCTGATGCACTATCTGCTGATGATCTTCGTGGCGGCGGCGACGGTGGCGAGCTTCGAGGCGGTCGGCTCGATCCTGGTGATCGCGATGCTGATCTGCCCGGCGGCGACGGCGCGGCTCTTGACCGATCGCCTGCTGCCTCAGGTTGTCTGGAGCGCGGCGATCGCGCTGGTGTGCGGCGTGGGCGGGTACGCCGCGGCGACGTTCGTTCCGGCGATCTTTGAGAAGGACGCGGTGAACGCCGCGGGCGCGATGGCGATGACGGGCGGCGCGGCGCTGGCGCTGGCGATCGTGGCGTCGCCGAGCCACGGGGTGATTGCTCGGCGGCGGCGTCAGCGTCGGCTCGCCAGGACGGTGGCGACGGAGGATCTTCTCGTGAATCTCTATCGGCGGCTCGAGGCGGGTGAGGAGCGCGTGGGGCTGGAGCGGGCGCGGTCGCTGCTCGGCGGGCGACCGCTCGGGCCGGCGCTCGCCGCGGCTCGGGGGCGAGGGCAGGTCGAGCGGTCGGGCGAGGCGCTGCGCCTGACCGAATCCGGGCGAGCGGAGGCGGCGGCGATCCTCCGGCGGCATCGGCTCTGGGAGCGGTATCTCGTCGAGGAGGCGGGGCTGGCGCCGGACCACGTGCACCCGACGGCGGCGAGGCTCGAGCACCTTCCGGCGTCGCCCCCGGGCCGGGCGACGCTCGACCCGCACGGCCGGCCGATCCCGCCTGCGGGGCCGGACGATCGGCGCCGGTGATCGGCTGGAACCGGGGCGGGCGCGGGGCTCGAGGCGGCGATCGAGGCGCTCGGCGCCGATCTCCCCGCCCGGGCGCCTTGCGGTAGACTTCGGGGCGACGTTCGCCGTATGCCATGACGGCGCGTCGCCATCAGTTGGAGGACTTCGATGCGCACCGGTATTTCCACATTCGTCGCGATCATCAGCACGCTCGCGTTCGCCGCGGTCGCGGGCGCTCAGGGCATGACGCTCAAGCAGATCGCGGAGCTCCGCGACGTGAGCGACGCGGTCATCAGCCCGAGCGGCGAGATGATCGCCTACACCCTTGTCGTGCCGCGCCGGCTGGTCGAGGATGATGACGGCTCGGCTTGGACCGAGCTTCACGTGATCGACGAGAGCGGCGAGCATCGTCCCTTCATCACGGGCGAGGTGAGCGTCCGCTCGATCGGGTGGATGCCCGACGGGAGCGCGATTACTTTTCTCGCCAAGCGCGACGGCGACGAGCACACACGCCTGTACGCCATCCCGGTGGGCGGCGGCGAGGCTCGGCCCATCGCCACGCTTGAGACCTCCATCAGTTCCTACAGCCTGAGCCCGAGCGGCGAGGCGGTCGCGCTGCTGGCCTTCGAGCCTGAGAACGCTGCTCGCAAGAAGGAGAAGGAGCTCGGGTTCGACCAGTACGCCTTCGAGGAGGAGTGGGAGCCGCGCCGGGTCTACATCCACGATCTCGGGGGCGAGGGCGAGCCTCGGATGTTGGAGCTCGAGGGCTCGGTGCAGGCTGTCAAGTGGTCGCCCGCCGGCGATCGGCTCGCGATCACCGTGACGCCGCGCGAGCTCGTCGATGACACGCTGATGTTCAAGCGTCTTCGCATCGTCTCGACCGAGGGCGATGTCCTGGGGCGGATCGAGAACCCCGGGAAGCTGGGTGATTTCGAGTGGAGCCCGGACGGCGAGCGCCTCGCGTTCATCGCCACGGCGATGGTTCGCGACACACGGGAGGGACGCCTGATGGTGTCCGGCAAGCGCGGCGGCTCGATGAGGCATCTGATGCCGAATCTCCTGGGGCACGTGCAGGACGTCGCGTGGCGCGACGAGGACACGATCCTCTTTATCAGCCACGAGGGCGTGGAGTCGCGCCTTGCCCGCATCGATGCGAGCGGCGCCAACGAGACCACTCTTTTGCCTCTGGGCGGGCCCATCTGGACGCGGTTCTCCGTGGGCGAGAGCGGGGACGTCGCGCTGCTGGCCTCGACGCCCGAGCATCCCAATGAGGTCTATCGCCTCGAGGCGGGGTCGCAAGAGGCTGAGCGTCTGACCAACTCCAACCCGTGGCTCGAGGACGTCGAGCTCGCGCGGCAGGAGCCGATCACCTATGAGGCGCGCGACGGCCTGTCGATCGAGGGCGTCCTCGTCTACCCGCTCGACTACCGGGAGGGTCGGCGCTATCCGCTGATTCTCGCGGTTCACGGAGGGCCGGAGGCGCACGAGTCCAACGGGTGGCTCACGCGGTACAGCCGCCCCGCTCAGCCGGCGGCCGCTGAGGGCTACTTCATGTTCTTCCCGAACTACCGCGGGTCGACGGGGCGGGGCGTTGAGTTCGCGCTCCTGAGCCAGGGGCGGTACGCGCAGGAGGAGTTTGACGATCTTGTCGACGGGGTCGACCACCTGATCGACGAGGGCCTTGTCGATCGCGACAGTGTCGGCATCACGGGCGGCTCCTACGGCGGGTACGCCTCGGCCTGGGGGGCGACGTACTACTCCGAACGCTTCGCCGCGGCCGTCATGTTCGTCGGCATCAGCGAGCAGTTCAGCAAGGTGGGCACGACGGACATCCCCCAGGAGATGTATCTCGTCCACGCCCGTTCGTGGCCTTGGGAGAACTGGGAGCTCTACGAGCGGTCGAGCCCGATCCGCTACGTCGAGCGGGCGCAGACGCCCATTCTCATCATGCACGGCGACGCCGATCCCCGCGTCGACCCGCGACAGAGCGAGATTCTCTATCGCTACCTGACGCTTCAGGAGGATCCGCCGCCGGTTCGGCTTGTCTTCTACAAGGGCGAGGGTCACGGCAACCGACGGGCGGCCTCGCGCTACGACTACTCCCTCCGGCTGATGCGCTGGATGGACCGTTACCTGAAGGGGCCGGGCGGGGATCCGCCGCCGGTGGCGATCGACTACGACCTGGGCATCCACGAGGACGACTGACGCCCGCGGGGCGTGATCCCCGCCGGGGGCTCTCCGAGCGTTTCGGCTTGTCCCGCGGCGCGCCGGCGCCCGCCGCGCGGGGGGAACGGGACGGACGATGGCCGCATCTCTACGCCTGCGAGCCGGGGCGTTTCTCCGCCGGCGAGGGGGGACGATTCTCCGAGTCGTCGCGGCGGCGACGGTGATCGTTCTGGTCATCCTGTGGCAGGCGGAGGTGTTCACCGAGAAGACGGGGCCGGGGGAGACGGAGCGCCGCGGGGACGAGCTCGACGGGCGCGAGACCGTGGTGGTCGAGTCGCTCGCGACGGCGCGCGAGCGTGATCTGCTCGGGGCGCTGCGAGCGCGAACCGAGGTGCGCGTGGCGCCGCGCATCATCGGGCGCATCGTGGATCTGCCCGCGCAGGCGGGCGATCGCGTTCGGCGGGAGGACGTGCTCGCCCGCCTCGATCGCGAGGCGCTCGAGGCGGGCGTGTCCCGGACGAGCGCCGCGGCGGAGGCTGCGCTCTCGCGGCTCCGAGGGGCCGAGGAGGCGCTGGCGAGGATCGAGGCCGGCTTCGCGGACGATGTGGCGAGCGAGATCCGCCTGATCGAAGCGAGGCAGCGACGCGACGAGGCCCGCGCCCGCGCCGAGGAGGCGCGGGAGTCGCTCCGGCAGGCGCGCATCGAGCTCGACTACGCGACGATCCGGAGCCCGATCGACGGCGTCGTGATCGATCGCCTGGCCGAGGCGGGCGATCTCGCGACGCCGGGTCAGCCGATCGTTGTGATGTTCGATCCGGATCGGCTCGAGGCCGAGGTCAGCGTGCCGTCCTCGCAGGCGTCGCGCTTCACAGTCGGCGCCCGGTTCGCGGTCGAGATCGAAGCCCTGGGCGTCGCGACCACCGGTGTTGTTCGCACGCTGGTTCCGCTGGCCGACGCCCGCACGCGGGCGGTTCTGGCGCGGCTCGACCTCGAGGCGCCGCCGGGGAGTCTGCCGGGGATGTTCGTTCGCCTCCGGCTCAAGACGGACGAACGGGACGTTCTGGCCGTGCCCGCCTCGGCGATCGGCCGGGTGCGGCAGCTCGACTTCGTGTGGATCGTCGGCGAGGACAACAGACTTCGTCGGCGGTTCGTGCGCTCGGGCGACTCTGTCGGCGAGGGGCTGGTGGAGGTTCTGAGCGGGCTCTCGGCCGGCGACCGCGTGGCGGCCCGGTGGTCGGACGCGGTCGAGGTCCAGGGCGCGTCCGGACGTGAAGGCGGAGACGCTGGAAGCGGCGGGCCGTGAGCGAGAGGAAGCGACCGGAGCGGCGAGAGGAGTCTGACGCGTCGGCGACCGGTCGCGGCGGCGAAGGGGCGTTGGCGTCGTGGGTGCGCTCGGGTCTCGCGGCGATGGTGGCGGTTCTTCTCCTCGCGGGCGGCGTCATCGCGATCGTGCTCACGCCGCGCGAAGAGGAGCCGCAGATCGATGTCCCGCTCATCGACGTGTTCGTTCAGGCGCCCGGGCTGACGGCCGAGGGTGTGGAGCGCCGCGTGGTCTGGGAGATCGAGCGGGCGCTGTACGGTGCGGAGGGCGTCGAGTACCTCTACTCGACCAGCGCGCCCGGCGCCGCCGTTGTGACGGCGCGGTTCTACGTCGGGGAGAACTCGTACCGCGCGCAGACGCGGGTGCGCGACAGGCTGGAGCGCAATCGCCATCGCTTCCCGCCGGAGCTGCTGGATTACCAGATCCGTCCGGTGCACGTCGACGACGTGCCGTTCATGACGATCACGCTCCACAGCGCGACGGTGAACTCGGCCGACCTGCTGCTGATGGGCGAGGAGCTGCTTCACGAGCTGACCGCGATCGAGGACGTCGGTCTGACCTTCATCACGGGCGGTCGCCGGCTCGAGGCGAGGATCGATCTCGATCTGGCGCGGCTGACCGCTCACGGGGCGACCGTGAGCGACGTGCGCGACGCGATCGTCGGCGCGAACTACAACATCCCGGCGGGCGGCCTCGAATCGGCCAACACGAGCATGCCCGTCGACGTCGAGCGCCCGCTTGTGGATGTGAGTCAGCTGCGCGAGCTCATCGTTTCGGTGGAGAACGGCTCGCCGGTGATGCTCGATGACGTCGCCGAGGTGCGGCTTGCGCCCGCGGAGCCGGAGGTCTATTCGTCCTTCACGTTCGGACCGGCTTCGGGGCGCGAGGCGCCCGGGGGCGCGTCGCTTGGGCGCTGCGCTGTGACGCTCGCGCTGGCCAAGCGTCCCGGGGTCAACGCGGTCAGCGTGGCCGAGGAGGTGCTCGACCGCCTCGATCGGCTCCGGCCGGAGCTGCTGTCTGATGATGTGGAAGCGACGATCACGCGCGATTACGGTGCGTCGGCCGACAACGCGGTCAACTGGCTCGTGTATTCGCTGCTCGGGGCGTCGCTGGTGGTGATGGCGGTGCTTGCCGCCGCGCTCGGGGTTCGCGAGGCGTTGATCGTCGCGGTGAGCGTGCCGACGACGTTCGCGGTCGCGCTTCTGGTGAACTACCTGGCCGGCTACACGCTCAACCGCGTGACGCTCTTTGCGCTGATCGTGGTGCTCGGGCTGATCGTCGACGACGCGATCGTGAGCATCGACAACATCCACCGGTGGCTGCACACCTCGGTGGGCAAGGGCCTTTCGAGCGTGGCGGCGATCACGCGCGCCGTGACCGAAGTGGTGCCGCCGATGGTGCTGACGAGTCTGGTCGTCGTCGTGGCGTTCGTGCCGCTGGCGTTCGTCACCGGGCTCATGGGCCCTTACATGGCGCCGATGGCGCTCGCGGTGCCGGTGGCGATGATCTCGTCGACGGCGGTGGCGGCGCTGATCGTCCCGTGGCTCGCGCTGGTGGTGTTCAAGGATCGTCGCCAGGACCGGGGCGAAGAAGAGGACGCGCCGAGCGACGGCCCGGCGGAGGGGGATGACGGCATCGAGGACACGGCGCGGTATCGATCGTATCGGCGCCTGGTCAACCCGTTTCTCGCTCGGGTTCCGATGGCCTGGGGGCTGATCGTCGCGACGCTCGCGCTCTTTCTGGCGGCGGCGTCCCTGCCGCTCGCTGGTCTGATCCCGCTCAAGCTGCTTCCTTTTGACAACAACGAGAAGCTCCAGTTCTTCGTGAGCATGCCCGAGGGCACGCCGGTCGAGCGCACAGCCGCGGTGGTCGACGAGCTCGTGGACCTGGCGGCGCGTCAGAACGAGACGCTGGACGTGACGAGTTACGCCGGCACGAACAGCCCGGTCGACTTCGCCGGGTTGGTTCGGGGCTATTACCTGCGGAAGGGTCCGCATGTCGGCGATGTGCGGATCAACTTCATCGACGATGACAATCGCTCGGCGAGCAGCCACGAGATCGCGCTGCGTCTGCGCGACGAGGTCCGCCGGATCGCTGAGCGTCACGGCGCGGTGGTCGAGATCGTGGAGCGTCCGCCGGGTCCACCGGTGCGCGCGCCCGTGGTCGCCGAGGTGCGCGGCCCGCCGAGCATGAGCTACGAGGACCTTCTGAGCGGCGCTCGGCGCATCGAGCGGCTGTTCCACGATCGGGAGGGTCTGGTCGATGTCGATACGTCGATCGAGGAGGACCACCCGAGGTTGATTTTCGAGGTCGACCAGCAGGAGGCGAAGTCGGTCGGGCTCGACCCGCTGGAGATCGCGGAGCTGGTGGCGATCGCCGTCGGCGGTGCGGACCTGGATTACCTGCGGGCTCCGATGCCGATCACGGCGCGACCGGTGCGGGTGCGTCTGCCCGCGAGCCTGCGCACGGACGCGTCCGCCGTTGAGTTCATCCCGATCGCGCGCCGCGAGGGGCGGGTTCTGACGGCGGGCGAGCTCGGTCGTTTCCGGCGGGCGCCGATCGAGCAGACCATCGAGCGGAAGGACCTCGAGCGGGTGGTGTATGTCACCGCGGCGCTGACGAACCAGACGCCGGTGGAAGCGGTGCTCAGTCTCCGCGAGGACGTGGAGCGGCTGAAGTCGTCGGGCGAGCTCGATGAGGCGCTGGAGGTGCGGTTCGACGGCGAGGGCGAGTGGTTCATCACGATCCGGGTGATGCGCGATCTCGCGATCGCGCTGGGCGTCGCCCTTCTCGCGATTTACGCCTTGCTCGTGTACCAGACGGGCAGCTATCTGGTGTCGCTCATTTTGATCACGTCCGTTCCGCTGACGCTCATCGGCATCTTCCCCGGCTTCTGGCTGCTCGATGCGTTGCTTGGCGGATCGGTCGACGGGTACAGGACGTCCATGCACTTCACCGCAACGGCGATGATCGGCATCCTCGCGCTCGCGGGGATCGCGGTTCGCAACGCGATCCTGCTGATCGACTTTGCGCAGATGGAACAGAGACGGGGGGCGTCGGTTCGCGACGCCGTTCTGCGCGCGGGCGCGTTGCGGACGCGCGCGATCCTGCTGACCGCCGGCACCGCCATGCTCGCGGTTCTGCCCATCGCCTTCGACCCGGTGTTCGTCGGTCTGGCGTGGTCGCTCATCTTCGGACTCTTCGTGTCCACGCCCTTTACGCTCGTGCTGGTGCCCACGCTCTATGTCATGCTCTTTGATCGCCAGTCCGAGGCGAACGACCGTCAGGAGTCGTCGCGGGGGGATTCCTGAGGCGGCGCGGCGGGGTCTTCCTCGCTGCCGGTCGCGTCGGCTGATGGCGGGATCTCCGCCGGCCACCCGCCCCCGAGCGCCTTGCTGAGCGACGCCAGCGCGACGAGCACCGCGGCGCGTGCTTCGGCGGTCTGCTGCTCGATCTCCGCGAGTCGACGCTGGGCGCGGAGCGCCGGTTCGAGATCGCTCAGGCCGTTCCGGTGCGCCCGCTGCGCGAGCCTGGCGGACTCCCGCACCGCCGTGGAGGCGTCGCGCAGGCGATCGTGGGTGATCCGGGCCTGCGCGTAGCGGGTCAGCGCCGCCTCCGCGTCGGCGATGGCGCCCTGCACGGCGCGCTGATGGGCGAGGATCGCCCGCGCGTGACGCGCTTCGGCGGCGTCGACGCGGGCCCGCAGGCTCCCGCCCCGGAAGATCGGCCATCGCACGCTCGGCCCGATCGACCACGCGAGGCTCTCGGCGGAAAAGAGCGACGCGAAGTCCGAGGACTGCAGGCCTGCCGCGCCGGTCAGAAAGAAGGACGGGTAGAGCTCGGCGACGGCCACGCCGATCCGCGCCGAGGCGACCTGCGCGGCTCGTTCGGCGGCGCGGACGTCCGGTCGGCGCCGAAGGAGCTCGCCCGGAAGCCCGACGGGCACGATCGCCGGCGGCTCCGGGAGGTCCGCCGCCTGGTCGAGCCGCTGCCAGAGATCGCCGCCGTCCTGTGCGGTCAGCACCGCCAACCGCATCACGGCGGCGACGGCGGCGGCGCGCCGCTCGGGCACTGCGCCGCGAAGAAGCTCCAGCGCGGCGGCCTCGCGCGCGACGTCGATCCCGGTTGCGAGGCCGGCCGCGACGCGATCCTTCGTCAGCTCAAGGATCCGGCGCTGGAGGTCCTCCTGCGAGTGGAGGGTCGCGAGCTGCCGCTGCGCCGAGCGGAGCTCGAAGTAGCTCCGCGCCGTCTCGGCCACGACGCTCAGGAGGACGTCCCGTCGCTCGGCCATCCGCACATCGACCGCGGCCTCGGCGGCCTCGATGGCGCGGCGCGTCCCGCCGAAGACGTCGATCTCCCACCCCGCGTCGAAGCCGGCCGAGAAGAGATCCTGATCCCGATCGATCCGGTCGGTCTCGATGAAATCCTCGAGCACCGGGAAGTTTTCGCTGAGCCTGAGGCGGTTGTAGGACGCGGCGCTGCTCAGGGAGGGCGCGAGTCGACCGCGTGCGGCGCCGGCCAATGCGCGCGCCTCGCGCACCCGCGTTGCGGCGATCTCGAGGCTCAGGTTCTGCGCGACGGCCCGCTCGATCAGGGTTTCGAGCGTTTCGTCGGCGAGCCGCGACCACCACGCCGGATCCGGGGCCTCAAATCCCGTGACTCCTTCGGCGCCGATGGCGGCCCACTGGGCGGGCGCGTCCGCCTCCGGGGCGTCGTAGTCCGGCCCCACCGTGCAGCCGGGCGCCAGCAGCGTCGCCGCGCACAGGCAGACAAGCCGCCACCGGCGGGCGCGTCGCGCGGTGAAGCGGGTGAAGCCCGCACCCGAGGGGCGAGAGAGTGCGGATCGAGGAACAGGCGTCGGACGATTCATGTCGTGCTCAGGCCGGCTTCGTGATCGCGGTGCGAAGCCGGAGCTGCTTTTCGATCTCGATGATGGCGAACAGGGCGATCCCGACGGCGATGATCAGCAGCCCGTCGAGGAACGGGACGGGTCGGGTGTCAAAGGCGCGTTGCAGGAGCGGGATGTAGGTGATCGCGAACTGAGCCGCGGCGACGCTGATGACGGACGCCCAGATGACCGTAGTACCGCGGATGAGCCTCCACGAGAGGGAGCTCGCGTAGATGTTGCGGATGAAGAAGAGGTGGAAGATTTCCATCACGACGAGCGTGTTCAGCGCGATCGTGCGCGCGAGCTCGATGTCGTAGCCCTTGCCGGTCGCGTAGGCGTACATGCCGAAGACGCCGAAGAGGAAGAGGGCGGAGACGAACACGATATGCCAGATGAGCGAACCGGTGAGGATCGGCTGGTCCCTCGGTCGGGGCGGGCGGCGCATGGTGTGCGGCTCGGTCGGCTCGAAGGCGAGGGCGAGGCCGAGGGTGACGGCGGTGACGAGGTTGACCCAGAGAATCTGGACCGGCGTGATCGGGAGGGTCATGCCAAAGAGGAGGGCGACGAGGATGGTCATCGCTTCGCCGGCGTTCGTCGGGAGCGTCCAGCTGATGACCTTCTTGATGTTGTCGTAGACGGTTCTGCCCTCGCGCACGGCGGCGGCGATGGAGGCGAAGTTGTCGTCGGCGAGGACCAGCTCGGCGGCCTCCTTGGCGGCCTCGCT
>CAZXGT010000020.1:24321-27861 GCA_964639935.1 uncultured Phycisphaeraceae bacterium | reverse complement strand
AAGGGGAGAGGGAGGAGATTTAGCGATCGAGGAGGCGGGCGGCCTCGTCGACGTCCTTGTCCCCGCGGCCGGAGCAGTTGATGACGAGGGACTCGGACTCGCTCATGGTTCCGGCGAGCTCGACGGCGTGGTAGATGGCGTGGGCGGTCTCGAGGGCGGGGATGATGCCTTCGAGCTCGGCGAGCCAGGTGAAGCCCTCAAGAGACTGGGCGTCGGAGACGGAGGTGTACTCGACGCGCCCGGCGTCCTTCCAGTAGCTGTGCTCGGGACCGACGCCCGGGTAGTCGAGCCCGGCGGAGCAGGAGTGGACGGGGGCGGTCTGCCCCTCTTCGGACTGCAGGACGTAGCTCATGGAGCCGTGGAGGACGCCGGGGGCGCCGAAGGAGAGCGGGGCGGCGTGATGTCCGGGCTCGCTCGAATCGCCCCCGGCCTCGACGCCGATGAGGCGGACGGATTCGTCGTCGACGAAGGGGTAGAAGATGCCGGCGGCGTTCGAGCCACCGCCGACGCAGGCGACGACGACGTCGGGGAGTCCGCCGAGCGCGTCCCGGCACTGTGTCTTTGTTTCGCGCCCGATGACGGCCTGGAAGTCCCGGACGATGGCGGGGAAGGGGTGGGGCCCGACGACGGAGCCGATGATGTAGTGGGTGTCCTCGACGGAGGCCATCCAGTCGCGCATGGCCTCGTTGGTGGCGTCCTTGAGGGTGCGCGAGCCGGAGTCGACGGGGCGGACCTCGGCGCCCATGAGGTTCATGCGGACGACGTTGAGGCGTTGGCGGCGGACGTCCTCGGCGCCCATGTAGACGGTGCAGGGGAGCCCGAGGCGCGCGCAGGCGGTGGCGGTGGCGACGCCGTGCTGCCCGGCGCCGGTCTCGGCGATGATGCGCGTCTTGCCCATGCGTTTGGCGAGGAGGGCCTGGCCGATGGTGTTGTTGATCTTGTGAGCGCCGGTGTGGGCGAGGTCCTCGCGCTTGAGGTAGATGGTCGCGGCCTTGGCGCTGGCGCTGCGCGAGGCGGCGAACTCGGTGAGCCGGGACGCCGTGGTGAAGGGGGTTGGCCTGCCGACGTATCGCGAGAGCAGCTCCGAGAGCTCGGCGTGGAAGGACTCGTCCTCGCGGGCGCGGGCGTATTCCTCGGCGAGCTGGGCGAGGGCGGGGACGAGCGTCTCGGGGACGTAGGCGCCGCCGAAACGACCGAAGCGGCCGGCGGCGCTGGGCACGGCGGAGGTGGCGGAGGTGGTCATGGGTTGAGTGTAGGACTCAATGTTTCATCTCGGCGGCGGCGGCGAGATCGGCGGGGCCGGGCTGGTCGGGCCGGGCGGCCTCTTCCTCGCGGGCGCGGCGGGCCCCGCGCTCGACGTCCACGCGGGTGAGGATGATCGCTCCGAGAATGAAGGTGGAGGCGAGTGCGAGCAGGGCGACGGAGGCGCCGAGGGCGTCCTTAAGGAGTCCGAAAACGATGACGGCGACGCCGGCGAGCTTGTAGACGAGTCCCCAGAAGCCGAAGGCCTCTGCGGCGCGGTGGGCGGGGGTCATGTAGCCGACGAGGGCGCGCGTGGCGGTGCCGATGCCGCCGAGCGCGAAGCCGAGGAAGTTTCCGACGACCCAGATGGGCCAGCTGGCGTCCGCGCCGAAGGCTGCGGTGGCGGCGAGGGCGAGCCCGGCGACGGCCCAGATGATGAGGAAGCCCATGACCGTGGCCTTATGGCCGATGCGGTCCTGGTAGATCATGGGTATGACGGCCCCGACGCCGGCGGTGAGGGTGATCTGGAGGAGGAAGAGGGCGAGCCCGGCGCCCTCGATGCCGAAGTCGGCGGCGAGGACGCCGGCGAAGAAGATGGTGGTCTGAACGCCGATGCCGTAGACGAAGAAGGCGAGGAAGAAGAGGGCGAGGTCGCGGCGCGGCCTGATGTCGCGGAGGGTGCCAAAGACGCGGCGGGCGGCCTCGCGGACAACGGCGCGGCGGGTGATCCTGACGGGCGGCGCCGGGTCGGATGGGACGAAGAGCGCGGTTGGGGCGGCCATGGCGATGAACCAGAGCCCGGCGAAGACGAGCAGCGGGCGCCAGTCGCTCGGGTCCTGGAGATCGAAGAGCACCATGGCGCCCGCGGTGATGACGAGCAGGAGGAGGGCGCCGAGGTAGCCCATCGTCCAGCCGATGCCGGAGACGCGCCCGGTGTTCTCTGGCTTGGCGATCACGGGGATGTAGGCGGCGAGGATGTTCTCGCCGAGGGCGAAGGCGAAGTTGGCGGGGATGTAGAGAGCGATGGCGAACGCGAGGGCGCCCTGCGGGATGAGCCCGAGCGAGCAGGTCAGCAGCGCGCAGGCGAGGCCGAGCGAGAGCAGGAGGGTTTTCTTCCGTCCGGTGAGATCCGCGGCGGCGCCGACGAGGGGCGAGGCGAGAACGACCAGGAGCATGCTCGCGGCGACGGTCCCGGCCCACCAGGTGTCGTCGGTGTCGGGGTCCGCGACGACGATCTCCTTGAAGAAGATCGCAAAGAGCATCGTGTTGACGATGAGCGTGAACGACTGGTTGGCGAGGTCGTACATGCCCCAGGCCCAGACGGTGCGCGGGGACTCGAGACCGGCGAAGGGGTTGAGGCGGCGGAGGCTCACGCGGTGAGTATCGCGGAAGCCGGACGCCGCGTGCCCGGCCGCGACTCTTGGCGACGCGAGGAGGGCTACTATTGCGACTCATTCTCAACGACGTGAGGACACCGCGATGCACGCTCTCGCCCAGACGCCGGATCTCGTTCACTACCTGCCGATCCTGAGCACGGTCATCAGCGCCGCGTTCCTGGTGGTCATTTTGCGGCGGTGGTTCGCTCGCCGGAGCGGGCCGCATCTTCTGTGGTGGGCGTTCGGTGTGTTCGCCTACGGGCTCGGGACTGGGCTCGAGAGCGCGATCACGCTCTTTGGGAACTCGGTGACGCTCAACAAGTCTTGGTACATCGCGGGGGCGCTGCTCGGCGGGTACCCCCTGGCGCAGGGCACGGTGTTCCTGCTGCTCAAGCGCCGGACGGCGCTGATCCTGACCTATCTGACCGTGCCCTTCATCATCGCGACGAGCGTGCTGGTGATCGCCTCGCCCGTGGTTCTGGCGAACCTCGAGCCTCACCGGCCGACGGGGGATGTGCTCGGCTGGACGTGGGTGCGGTGGATGACGCCCTTTATCAACCTGTACGCGGCGGCGTTCCTGATCGGGGGCGCGATCCTGAGCATGGTGCGGTACATGGGTCAGGCGGGGCTGGCGAACCGGGCGATCGGAAACGCGCTGATCGCGGTTGGGGCGATTCTGCCAGGGATCGGCGGGACGATGGCCAAGGGCGGAATCGTGGAGGCGCTGTACGTGGGCGAGTTCGTCGGGATCATCCTGATCTGGGCGGGGTATTACGCGTGCACGCGGGCGCCGGTGGTGAAGCGGGGCGACGAGCGGCCTCGCGTGGCGGCGGCGTAGGAGCGGGAACGACAGAGAGCCCTCACCCCAACCCTCTCCCCGAGGGAGAGGGAGCAACGCGCCCTCACCCCAACCCTCTCCCCG
>CAZXGT010000020.1:4062-24221 GCA_964639935.1 uncultured Phycisphaeraceae bacterium | reverse complement strand
TTGAGGAAGTCGAGCTGGGCGTCCTTGGCTTCGGCGGCGACCTTGCCGAAGCCGGCGTGCTCGTAGGGAGCGCCGGTTTCGGGCCAGGTCTTGAGCGTGAGCTCGGCGTTGGAGCCCTGCGCGTCGTAGCGCGTTTTCAGGGCGTCAAAGAGCGACTCGATGGCGCGCAGCGGCACCCACTCGTCCTTCTCCGAATGCAGCGCGAGGAGCGGCACGGGGCGCCAGGCGTCGGCGCGCCTGACGGGGTTCAGTTCGTCGATGAGTGCCTGCTCGTAGCGTCCCTCGTAGCTCGGCATGAGGGAGAAGTCGCCCGCGGTCGATTCGACGGCGGCGCAGACGAAGGGGTGGGGATCCGCGAGGCGCCGGAGCGTGACCATGCCTCCGGCGGACATCCCGCCGATGGCGAGTCGGTCGGCGTCGATGACCTCCGCCAGATCGCCCTCGGTCATCTCGCGGAGGACGTGGTCCACCTCCCCCACCGCCTGCTTGACGACGTGGAGCGTGTTCTCGGGTTGCTGCATGGCGCGGTCGAGGCGCTCGCCGTGGCCGGGGAGGTCGATGGCGACGGCGGCGATGCCGGCGCGGATCCAGCGGAGATAGCGGCCGGGATCGAGTTCCTTGTTGACCGTTCGCCCGTGCATCCAGAGGACGGCGGGGGCCTTGGTCTGCCAGTCGGGGTGGGCGATGAGGGCGGGGACGCCCTCGATGCGGGCGATGCGCGTCTGGCGGGCGAGGGCGGAGGGGAGCTGGGCGAAGCGGTCCGTGGGGGTCTTGAAGGTCGTGGTCATGATTGGAGAGTAGGCGGGGCCCCTGCGGGGCTCGGCGATCTGGCGCCTCGCGTGGTTTCAATCAGAGGAAGGCGGAGGGGGTCATTCCGGGCGAACGAAGGGGTTGCTCTTTTTCTCGCGGCCGATGGTGGTTGCGGGGCCGTGGCCGGGGAGGACGGCGGTGTCGTCCGGGAGGGTGTAGAGGCGGTTGCGGATGGACTCAAAGAGCGTCGGGCCGTCGCTTGAGGGGAAGTCGTAGCGGCCGATGGATCCGGCGAAGAGGGTGTCGCCGGCGAAGGCGACGGCGAGCTCGGGGCAGTAGAGGGTGACGCCGCCCGGGGAGTGACCGGGGGTGTGGAGGACGCGCCAGGTGTTCTCGCCGAGGCCGAGGTCCTGGTCGTCCTCGAGGATCTCGTCGGGCGGGTCCATGACGACGGGATCCTCGCCGAGGAGGGCGGAGAGGTTCTTGACGGGGTCGCCCAGCCAGTCCTTCTCGGCGGCGTGGAGCGCGACGGGGAGACCGGGGAAGGCCTCCCGGAACTCGGGGACGCCGGCGATGTGATCCGGGTGGGCGTGGGTGAGGATGAGGCGGACGGGCGAGAGCTCCTGAGCCTCGATTCGCTCGATCATGGCCCGGGCGCCCCAGCCGGCGTCGATGATCCAGCAGTCCGCGGAGTCCGGATCACGAAGGATGAAGCAGTTGGTGGCGAAGGGTCCGAGGGTGAAGCCGTCGATGATCTGATCGAGCGGGATCCGGTTGGTCTTTGGCGTGGTCATGCGGGCTCATGCTAGGATGGGGTGTGGCGAGCGCCGCGCCGGCGGGTATGGATTGCGCAAGACGTCCGGCGGCGAGCGTGAAGAGATCTGAAAGGCGATATCGGCGTGATTGTTCGCAATATTGACAAGGCGCGTCTTGAAGAGGTGGAGATGGAGGGCGCCAGCGGGGTGAGCATGGCGATCATGGTTGGGCGTGATGACGGGGCGCCGACCTTCGCGATGCGGCAGTTCCGCGTGGACGCGGGCGGGCACACGCCGCGGCACTCGCACGATTACGAGCACGAGGTCTTCATCGTCGGGGGCGAGGGGACGGTGCTGATCGACGGGGAAGAGCGTCCGCTGCGGCTTGGCGACGCGGTGTTCGTCCCCGCAGAGAGCGAGCATCAGTTCCGGGCGGGAGGCGCGGGGCTGCGATTCCTGTGCCTGAGCCCGGTGAGCCGACAATGCGGTGAGCCGACCCCCGGGACGTGACCGGGGCGGCGGGGATGCGAGAAGTCAGGGGACGAGGTGGATCGATGGCCGAGGACGACCGGAGCGTGAGCAAGAGGCGAGAGCAGGGGTCGACGATCCGTCCTCCGGCGTGGGAGTTTCTCGTCTTCTACCTGCTGCTCGTAGCGGGCTGCCTGGTGGTGATGGTCACAATGCCGGCGTTCCGGGGCGAGGCGTTCCTGGGGCTGATTGTGTCGCTGGCCCTGGCGCCGATCGGGCTTCGCGGCTCGGCTGAGGCGGAGGGCTCTGTGACGGAGCTGGCCGACCAGGTTCACGAGATGAGCGAGGCGATCCACGAGATGGTCAACGAGGCGGGTCTCTCGGAGGCGGCCAAGCGGGTGATCCACCGCCGGCAGGAGCGCGATCTTCTGTGCCGGGCGATCGAGCAGGACATCACGGACCACGACTGGGACGCGGCGATGATCCTGGTGAAGGAGTTGGCGGAGCGGTTCGGGTATCGCAAGGACGCGGAGGGCTTCCGGGAGCGGATCGAGCGGGGCCGGGCGGAGACGTACGAGGAGGCGGTGACGCGGGAGCTGGCGTCGCTTGATGAGAAGCTCGAGCACAAGCAGTGGATCGCGGCGACGGAGGACGCGGCGCGGATCCAGCGTCTGTACCCGGATTCGCCGCGGGTTGAGAATCTGCTCGAGCGGGTGGATCGGGCGCACAACCGGTACAAGCTGGATCTCGAGCGGCGCTTCCTGCACGCGGCGCAGCGCGAGGAGACCGAGCAGGCGATGGATCTGCTCAAGGAGCTGGATCACTACCTGAGCGAGGAAGAGGCGGCGCGGTTCCGCGAGGTGGCGCGGGGGGTGATCGGCAAGGCGCGCGACAATCTCGGCGTGCGCTTCAAGCTGCTCGTGCAGGACAAGTCCTGGGACGAGGCGCTGGCGGTGGGCGAGGAGATCATCCGGGAGTTCCCCAACTCGCGGATGGCGGGCGAGGTGCGGCAGATGCTCGACGTGCTGCGCGAGCGCTCGGGGGGCGGTCAGGCGGGCGTTTCGGCGTCGTCGACCTGATCACGCGGCGCGGTCTTCGGGTCGTCGTCCGATCGCCAGAGCTTGACCATCAGAACGCCGATGCCGATGAGCAAGAAGGCGTCGGCGACATTGCTGACCCAGGGCCAGAGGTCCGTCTCGCCGGTGGGCCAGGCGAGGCCGAAGGGCATGGGGACGTTCGGGAGCGGGTGGAGGAAGTCGCGGACGCAACCGTGGACGAGGCGGTCGTAGAGGTTGCCGAGGCCCCCGGCGAGGATGAGCCCGAGGGCGACGTGGGTGAGCCTGTGTCGCGGGGTGGTCCATCTGGCGAACATGTAGATCGCCGCGGCGATCGCCAGGAGCGTGAAGGCGACGAAGAACCATCGCTGGCCGGGGCCGACGCCGAAGACGGCGCCGGGGTTGAGCAGGAGCTTGAACTCGAGGATCCACGGGAGGACGACGACGGGCTCGTGGGGCGGGATGAGCGCGGCGTTGAGCTGTCCCGGGGCGAGGGCGAGGACGTGCTCGCGATGGACCGCGACGGGGGCTCCGGCGATGCGGGCGAAGGCGAGGTGCTTGCTTGCGAGGTCGATCGCGGCGCCGGCGGCGGTGACGGCGATGAGCAGCGCCCAGGCGGCGGGCGATCGCGCGGCCGAGGGCGGGGCGACCGGTTCGGTCTTCACGAGGTCGGGGCGAGCCTCGACCGTGTCGGCGGGCTCGGGTTGTGGGGTGCTTTGGGCCTGGGACCGGCGACTCACTGGCGGTGTCCGCGGTCGGCCATCTGGGCGCCCTCGTAGGAGTAGCGGCACCATGGGGTTGCTTCGAGGCGGGCCTTCTGGATCGCGCCGCCGGTCATCTCGCAGATGCCGAAGGTTCCGTTGTCGATCCGCTCGAGGGCGTCGTCGATATCGGCGAGCAGGCGGCGCTGGGAGGCGGCGATGCCGAGGGAGAGGGTCTGGTCGAACTCGTCGGATCCCTGATCGGCCATGTGCTGGGGCAGGGCGGAGAGGGAGCCGGAGCGTTCGGGGTTGAGGGCCTCGCCCTCGATGGAGGAGACGTTGCCGACGACCTCGCGGCGCTTCTGGAGGAGGAGCTCGCGGTACTTCTCGAGCTGTTTGGCGCCGATGGGGCTCTTGGTGAGCTGGCGGTGCTTCTTGCGGGCCTCGGGGGCGGCGGCGCTGCTCGAGGCGACGGCGGGGAGACCGGCGAGGGCGGCGAGCCGGGAGGCGGCGTCGCGAGCGGCCTTGCGGACCTCCTCGTCGGCCTTCTCCCGGGCTTTGGCCTCGGCGGCCGTCTCGGCGGGGGCGTGCTTGCCGTTGCTCTTGGCTTTCGCCGAAGCGGAACCGCCCTTCTTCGGCGTCTTACTGCGCGCGGGGGCGCGCTTTTTTCCGGCGGGGGCCTTCCGGGCCGCGGATTTCTTCGTTGTCTTCTTCGCCGGGGCTTTCTTCGCCGGGGCCTTGGACGCCTTCTTCGTCGGCTTCTTCTTCGAGGCGGCCTTCCTGGCGGTTTTCTTCTTGGAGGCGGCGGCGCGGGACGTCTTGACGGTCGTCTTCGCGGCGGCCCTCGTGGTCGGCTTCCTGGTGGAGGCGGTCTTCTTCCGCGCGGTCTTCTTTTTAGGGGCCTTCTTGGTCGGCGACTTGGCGGCGGCCTTCTTCTTTGAGGTCCGCGACGACTTCGCGGCGGCGCCACCGGCGTTCCTCGCCGAGGACGCTTTGGCCGAGGTCCGGGTCGGCTTCTTGGCGGTCTTCTTGCCGCTCTTTTTCGAGGCGGACTTGCGCTTGGCCACGCGACGGCCTCCAAAGCCCTGCCGATGGCGGATTTACGTCGGCGTCGGGGGCTGCGCCGACCGTGCAAAGGCCGAGAAATGTAGCCTCTTTCACCAGAAAAGGCAAGGGTTTAGAAGCCGCGTCCGCGTCAATGTTCCGTTTGGAGTTCCTCGTAGCGCCCGAGATTGCGGAATCGCTTGTAGCGGCGTTCGGGGAGGGTCTCGCGTTTGGTCCGCTGGAGACGGCGGAGGCGCTCGACGATCCATCGCTCGAGGTTCTCGGCGGCGGCCCTCGGGTCCTCGTGGGCGCCGCCCTCGGGCTCGTCGATGATGTCGTCGATGATGCCGAGGCGGAGGTTGTCCTCGGCGCGGAGGTTGAGCTGTTTGGCGGCGTCGGCGTTGGTTTCGGCGTTGGCCTCTTTCCAGAGGATGGCGGCGCAGCCCTCGGGGCTGATGACGGAGTACCAGGCGTTCTGCATCATGGCGACGCGGTCGGCGACGGCGATGCCGAGGGCGCCTCCGGAGCCGCCCTCGCCGATGACGACCGAGACGATGGGGGTCTTGAGGCGGGACATCTCGCGGAGGTTGACGGCGATGGCCTCGGCCTGCCCGCGCTGCTCGGCGCCGAGGCCGGGGTAGGCGCCCGGGGTGTCGACGAGGGTGACGATGGGGACGCCGTACTTTTCGGCGAGGCGCATCTTGGCCAGGGCCTTGCGGTAGCCCTCGGGGTGGGCGCAGCCGAAGTTGCAGGCGATGCGCTCGCGGGTCTCGCGGCCCTTCTGGTGCCCGATGAGCATGACCTTGATGGAGCGGAGGCGGGCGAATCCGGCGACGATGGCGGCGTCGTCGCCGAAGCGGCGGTCGCCGTGGAGCTCGCAGAAGTCCCGGAAGATGAGGTCGATGTAGTCTCTGGTCTGCGGTCGGCTGGGGTGCCGTGCGATTCGGACGACCTCGGAAGGATCGCGCGGGTCGGCCTTGGGAGCGGTCGCGTCGCCCCGGTCGGGGGTGCCCGCGGCCTCGGTCGGGCGCTCGGTATCGGTCGCGGCGTTGGTCACGCGATCACTTTCGGTCAGAGATCAGGAGCGAGACGAATGAGTGATGGTAGGGCGCGTCTGGCGGTGCTCGGCGGCGGGAACATGGCCCGGGCGATCCTGCTCGGCGCGCTGCGTTCGGGCGTTGTTGGACAGGAGGATATCGTCGTCGCCGAGCCGGACGGGGTCAAGCGGGAGGTCTTTCAGCGCGAGGGCGTGCGAGCGGCGGCGAGGTTCCGGGATCTCCGCGAGCGGATCGGGAGCGAGACGAGCGTGATGCTCGCGGTGAAGCCGCAGGTGCTGCCGGAGGTCGCGGGAGAGGTGGCCGAGACGTGCGGCGGTGGCGAGCGCGTGGTGGTCTCGATCCTTGCGGGGGCGAGAGGGGCGGGGATCCGGGAGAGGCTCGGGGCGTGGGCGCGGGTGGTGCGTGTGATGCCCAACACGCCGGCGCAGGTGGGTCGCGGGGTGAGCGCGATCACGCTCAGCGCCGGCGCTCGGGAGGGGGACGACCGTCTGGCGAGGGAGCTGATGGGCGCGGTGGGGCGCGTGGTGGATCTGCCGGAGGAGCTCTTTGACGCGTTCACGGCGGTGGCGGGTTCGGGGCCGGCGTACGTGTTCTATCTGGCGGAGGCGATGGCGCGGGGCGCGGTGGCGTGCGGGATCGACCCGGCGCAGGCCGATGAGATCGTGCGGGGGGTGATCTCGGGCTCGGCGGCGCTGCTTGACGCGTCGCGGGACAGCTCGGCGTCGGAGCTTCGCGCGGCGGTAACGAGCCGGGGCGGGACGACGCTGGCGGCGACGAGCGCGATGGATGAGTCTGGCGTGATGACGGCGATCGAGCGGGCGATCGTCGCGGCGCGGGACCGGGGGCGGGAGCTGGGCGGCTAGAAGTCCTTGCGGTTGAATCGCCAGCAGGCGAGGGCGAGGACGGCGGCCTCGAAGAGGATCGAGGTTCCGAGGATCCACCAGACGGATCGGGAGCGGAGTTCCCGTTGCATCTCGGCGGCGGTGATGCGCTGCTGGGCCTCGCGCATCTCGCGGGTCATCTCGCCGTCCTCGTCGATGCGCATGTCGATCTGAACGGGCGGCTGCCGGTCGTCGCTCATGGCGGGGAGATCGGCGGCGTCGATGAGCCATCGCTCGAGGAGGCCGATGGTCTCGGCGGTTTTGGGGAGGATGGTCTTGGCGGCGAGGGCGTAGCCGTGGTACTGGACGGCGGAATCGCGCTGCTCGCGGGCGGACTCGAGGTTGCTCTGGGCGTTCTCGAGGCGGACCCGGGCAACCTGCTGAGCGTTGTAGCCCTCGACGCGTTCGCGGGTGGTGGTCTTCTCGAGCGGGTTCTCCTCGATGCGGTTCTCGAGCTTGGCGATGGTTGTCTCGTAGCCGTGCACGCGGGTCTCGGACTGGGTCTTCCAGAACAGGAGCGCGGACTCGGTGGAGTGGACGAGGAAGATGAAGAACCAGAAGAGGAGCGTGAGGATGAGGGCGGTGATGGCCGAGCGGGTGACGATGCCGAGCAGGGCGCAGACGGCGTAGAGGAAGGAGTAGAAGAGCGTGACGAGCGGGACGGCGAGGAAGATCGCGGGTTCCCAGGCGCCGCCGCGCCAGCCGATGACGAGGAACGCGAGCCCGGCGAAGACGGCGACCTGCAGCGCGACAAAGAGCAGCGAGGCGGCGAACTTGGTGAGGAAGAGCCGCGTGCGTCCGATGGGCTTGGAGAGGGCGAGGTCGATCGCGCCGCCCTCGAGGAAATCGGGGAAGACGCCGGCGGTGGAGGCGAGGGCGAGGATCGTGGCGCCCCAGGCGAGCCAGATTCCGATGCCGAGGTTGACGAAGATGATCTTGTAGAAGACGTCGCGCGGCGCGATGTTCTCTGCGGGGAAGTCGGTCTCGTACCAGAGGAGCGTGAGGTCGCCGTCGGCGGAGAAGCCGACGCCCGCGATCGCCAGCACGAGGAGGCCCGAGATGGCGACCGCGATCCAGAAGATCTTTTTCGCGGAGAGCTCGCGGTAGGAATCGATGAAGAGGGCGAGGGTCTGGGTGAGCATCAGGCGCCTCCCTTGCGCCGCGCCGGCGCGTCGTCCTGGCTGAGCCGGTCGTCGGATTCCTCGACGGCGGCGATGAAGAGGTCTTCGAGGGAGGGGCGGGCGTAGCGGAAGGCCCGGATGACGACGTTGCTCTTGCGCAGCTCGTCGATGAGCGGCTGAACGCGCGCGGCGTCGGGCGTCTCGACGCGGACGAGCCCGTTCTCGAAGGAGACGCGCTCGCCGGTCTCGAGCCGGCAGCCGCCGTCGGTGTCGCGGCAGAGCGGCGCGAGCAGCTCGGCGGAGGTCCTGGTCGGGTGGGGCTCGTGGTCGATGCGGAAGCCGATCTGTCCGGCGGCGAGGTCGTCGATGGCGCCGAAGCGGCGGACGAGGCCCTTGACGAGAATGGCGACGCGGTCGGTGACGGACTCGACCTCGCCGAGGAGGTGGGAGTTGACGATGACGGTCTTTCCCTGGTCGCGCATCTCGATGAGCATCTCGCGGATGTGGCGGCGTCCCATGGGATCGACGCCGTCGGTGGGCTCATCGAGGAAGACGAGGTCGGGGTCGTTGATGAGGGCCTGGGCGATGCCGAGGCGCTGCTTCATGCCCTTGGAGTAGCCCCCCACCCTCTTGGAGCTCCACTCGGCGAGCCCGACGCGGTCGAGGAGCGCGTCGCAGCGTCTTCGCCGCTCGTCGGCGGGGACCTTGAGGAGCCTTCCGACGTAGTGGAGCGCCTGGGCGCCGGTGAGGTGCCCGGGGAAGCGGATGTGCTCGGGGAGGTAGCCGACGCGTGTGAGGATCTCCTTGTCGCCGACGGGCGCCCCGAGCATCTCGCCGCTGCATTTCGTTGGGCGGACGATGCCGAGGAGGATCTTGACGAGGGTGGACTTTCCCGCGCCGTTGGGGCCGAGGAGCCCGAAGATCTGGCCCGGCTCGACGCGGAGCGAGACGCCGCGGAGGGCGCGGACGCCGCCGCGGTATTTCTTCTCGACGCGTTCGACTTCAAGCACGGGTTGGTCGGCGGTGGTCATGGGCGGGGCGCTCGGGGTTGGCGTAGCATCCGTCTCGGGTTCGGGTTGAAGGAGTCAGCGCAATGTACCGGTCGTTGGGGGATTTCGTTTCAGCGCTTGAGCGCGAGGGCCAGCTGGAGCGGGTGCGCGAGCCGACGAGCCCGGCGCTTGAGATCTCACGGCGGGCCGACGCCGAGTCGCGACGGCCCGCGCCGGGCGAGCCTGGCGCCTGCTCTTTGGGAAACGACCCGCGGCGGTGTCGCCTGGGCGGGAAGGCGCTTCTCTTTGAGGATGTCGAGGGGTCGGACCTCCCGGTGCTCATCAACTCGCTCGGGAGCTATCGGCGGATGGAGATGGCGATCGGGGCGCCGGAGGGCTTTGACGCGCTGGCGGCGCGGATCGGGGAGCTCGCGAAGCCGGAGCCGCCGCGATCGCTCGGCGAGCTGGTCGGCGCGATCAGGCGCTTCGCCCCACTGCTGCGGATCCCGCCGAAGACGGTTCGGTCGGGGGCGTGTCAGGAGGTCGTGACGCTGGGCGAGAAGGTGGACCTCTCGCGGCTGCCGATCATCAAGTGCTGGCCGCTCGATGGGGATCTGGGCGCGGTCGGGTACCCGCCGGAGATCAACCGCGGCATTCCCGAGCTCGATCTGCTCAACGATCCGGCGTTCCGCGGGCGGTACATCACGTTCGCGGGGATCCACACGATTCACGCGGACGACGCGGGCGAGCGGAAGCCGGCGTCGCACAACATCGGGATGTACCGGGTGCAGCTTCTGGGGCGTCGGCGTCTGGCGATGCACTGGCACATGCATCACGACGGCGCGCGGCACTGGCGTTCGTGGAAGCGGCTTGGGAAGAAGATGCCGGTGGCGATCGTGCTCGGGGGCGAGAGCGTGCTGCCCTTCTCGGCGATCGCGCCGCTCCCGCCGGGGATCAGCGAGCTGCTCTTTGCCGGGTTTCTGAGCGGCAAGGGGATCCCGCTCGTCCCGTGCCGGACGGTGCCGCTGCGCGTGCCGGCCAATGCGGAGATCGTGATCGAGGGGTGGGTGAGCCACGAGGCGGGCGGAGTGGGGTACGACCCGCGCGATCCGGACGCGGGGCCGCTCGGTCCCGGCGCGGTGTTCGAGGGGCCCTTCGGCGATCACACCGGGTTCTATTCGCTGCCGGATCGGTACCCGATCGTCGAGGTCTCGGCGGTGACGACGCGCCGGGACCCGATCTTTCCGGCGACGGTCGTCGGCCTCCCGCCGCAGGAGGACTACTGGATGGGCAAGGGGGTGGAGCGTCTGTTCCTGCCGCTCTTCAAGACGATCGTGCCGGACGTGGAGGACTATGACCTCCCGATGTTTGGGGCGTTTCACAACTGCGCGGTGATGCAGATCCGCAAGGAGTACCCGCTGCAGGGCCGGCGGATGATGTCGAGCGTGTGGGGCGCGGGGCAGATGGCGTGGACGAAGATCGTGATCGTGGTGGACGAGGACGTGAACGTGCACGACGAGCGCGCGGTGCTGCGGGCGATCGCCGAGCGCTGCGACGTGACGCGGGACGTGGAGCTCGTCAAGGGCCCGCTTGACATTCTCGATCACGCGGCGCCGGCGCTGGGGGCCGGGACGAAGATCGGCTTCGACGCGACGCGAACCTGGGAGGACGAGACGAAGGCGATCGGCGGGGAGGGCTCGGGCGCGCGACTCCCGGACTCTGGCGAGGCGGCGCGGATCGTCGACGCCTTGAAGGCGACGCCCGGCGTTCGCGACGCGGCGCTTCCGGGCGAGTGCGGGTTCGGGTGGCTGTTCGTCTCGCTCGAGGAGGGCGCGGACTTCGAGGCGGTGATGGATCACGAGTCGCTCACGGGCGAGTCGGCGCCGGCGATCGCCATCGGGCTCGGGGCGGAGGTGGACGTCCACGATCTCGATGAGGCGATGTTCCACTGGGCGGCGAACATGGATCCCGGGCGGGACCTGTCGCGACGGCGCGGTCGGATCGGGTTCGATGCGACGCCGAAGCGGGCGGGCGAGGTTCACCGCGGCATGCCGGTGCGGGACTGGCCGCCGGTGCTCTCGATGGACGTCTAGCCGAAGTTGTTCTTGTTTCGTTGGGCGGCCTCTCGATAGGCTGGTCGCCATGGATCGCACCTCATTCGTGATGACGATGTTCATGAGCTACGCGGCGATGGCCGGGAGCGAACCGGCGTGGCAGCCGGTGATCCCGGGCGTTGACGCCGCGGTGCTCGATCTGGCGCACCGGAGCGACGGCTCGCTCGTCGCGGTGGGGCTCTTTACGTCGGCGGGCGGGAGCGACGCGGAGCGCGTGGCGATCCGGTCCGGCGGCGCATGGACAACGCCCGACGGCGGCGCCAACGGGGGCGTGTCCGCAGCCGCGGTCTTCGACGACGGGAGCGGCGAGCGCTTGTGGATCGGCGGGACGTTCAGCCGCGCGGGCGACGCGGCGGCGTCGAACGCGGCCGTTCTCGAGGGCGGCTTCGCGGGCGGCGCGTGGTCCGCCGCGGGCGCCGGGTTCAACGGCGGCGTCTCGGCCTTCGGCGTCGCGGGCGGCGAGCTCTACGCGGGCGGATCGTTCACGTTTTCGGGCTCGACGCCGACGCGCGGGATTGCGCGGTGGGACGGCGCGGGCTGGGCGTCCGTGGGCGCGGGCTTCGTCGGGTCCGTGCTGGCGCTGACGGAGGGTCCGGCCGGCGGGCTGATCGCCGGGGGATCGATGACGTTCGCGATCGGCGGCCCTGAGGTGAACAACATCGCGCGGTGGGACGGCGGGCAGTGGTCGGCGATCGGCGACGGCTTCGACGGCGAGGTGCGCGCGGTGATCACGGGCGACTTCGGCGCCGGGACGGTTCTTGTCGCGGGTGGGGCCTTCACCGCGAGCGGGGCCGCGACGATGCCGAACGTGGCGATCAACGACGGATCCGGATGGGCGGCGCTCGGGAGCGGTCCGGGCGGAACGGTGGAGGATCTGGCGATCGCGGATCTCGGCGCCGGGCCGCGGCTGATCGCGGCGGGCGCGTTCGGACCGACGGCTTCGGGCGGCGTGGCGGCGTGGGACGGCGAGAGCTGGACGATCGTCGGCGGGGGCGTCGGCGGGGCGGGTTTCGCCGCGAGGGTGAACGCGATCGCGGTCAGCGAGGCGAGCGGGGAGGTGACGATCGGCGGTCGATTCGACACCGCGGGCGGAGCCGCCGCCGAGGGGCTCGCGGTGATCGCGGGCGGCCCCCCGCCGAACCCGGCGGATCTTGACGGCGACGGGGTGGTGGGCGCGGCGGACCTGGCCTCGCTGATCGCGGCGTGGGGAGACTGCGCGGGGTGCGCTGCGGATCTCAGCGGCGACGGCGTCGTCGGCGCGACGGATCTGGCGAGCCTGATCGCGGCGTGGGGCTGAGCCGCCACGCTCTCGGCGACTGTCCGAGGCGGCGTCTGATAAGCTCGCCGGGTGCTGACAGGGGCGCGAGGATTCTCCGAAGGATCTCGCGGGCCGGGAGTCTCTCGCCGCGTCGGCGATGGGCTGTCCGGCGTCAAAGGAGGCGCGGATGTTCTCGACGGCGATGCTCGTGGTGGGTCTGGTTCTCGCGGTGATGATTCTCTCGGCGATGCCCCGGGTGACCAAACCGGCGGCTCGCGCCGGGATCGGCGCGGGAGCGCTGGCCGTGGTGGTCGTCTTTGCGCTGCTGAGCTCGGTGCGGCACGTCGGTGAGAATCAGATCGGCGTGATCATCAAGAACGCGCTGGGTTCGAGCCTCGCCGAGGGGAAGATCATCGCGACCGAGGGCGAGATGGGGCCGCAGGCGACGATCCTGGCGCCCGGGTGGCACTTCGGGCTGTGGCCGGTGATTTACGACGTTGAGATCAGCCCGTTGATCGAGATCACCGACAACGAGGTGGGCCTGCTGACGGCGACCGACGGGCGACCGCTGCCCGAGGGCGAGGTGTTCGCGCCGGAGTGGGACGACGCGGCGTTCCAGCGGATGCTCGACGCGCAGCACTTCCTGACCGACGGCGGCGGGTTCAAGGGGCCGCAGACCTCGGTGCTCCGCCCGGGCAAGTGGCGCCTGAACCCGAAGCTCTTCAGGGTCGACAAGGTTCCCGTGACGAACGTCGAGAAGGCGACGGTCTCGGTGGTCAAGTCCAACGTCGGGGGCGGATCGACCAGCGAGACGGACGAGCGCCTGGTCGATCGCGGGGAGCGCGGCATCTGGCGCACTCCGCTTCTTCCCCAGAAGTACTACCTGAACACGATGGCGTACGAAACGACCACGATCTCCACCGGGCAGCGCACGGTTCGGTACACGAAGGCCGGGGGCGCCAGCGACGGGTCGGGCGAGGACCAGCGCGAGATCACGGTGCGCTCGAGCGACGGCTTCACGTTCCCCGTTGACGTGCGCGTCGAGTACCAGATCAAGCCGGGCGACGCGCCGCTGGTGGTCGCCGAGTTCCGCGACGACCGCGAGGAGCTCAGCAAGCGTCTGAACTCCGTCGTGCGCTCGGTCTTCCGCAACAACGCCGAGGGGGTCAAGGCGCTGGATTACGTTCAGCAGCGCTCGCAGCAGGAGACGCAGAGCCAGGCGATGATCGCCGAGCAGATGAGCGACTTCGGGGTGACGGTCACGGCCGTCCGCATCGGGGACGTGGGCGATGTGGCGTCGCTGGGCGAGCTGCTCAAGACGCAGACCGATCGCGAGATCGCCAAGCAGGAGCAGGCGACGTTCCAGGAGCAGCAGCGCGCGGCCGAGCAGCGCAAGGCGCTGACGCGCACGCAGCAGGAGGCCGAGGAGGAGCGGCGCCTCGCGACGGCGCAGTACGAGGTGCAGATCGCCGAGCGCGACAAGGAGCGGCGCATCATCGACGCCCAGGCGGAGGCCGAGCGCATCCGCACGGAGGCCGAGGCCCAGGCGGAGGCGTTCCGCGTGATCGCCGAGCAGATCGGGAAGTCGAACGCGGCGATGATCGAGCTGCTCAAGATCGTGGGCGAGCGGGGCGTGCAGATCACGCCGCGGGTGATGGTGATCGGGAGCAACGGCTCGGGCCAGAACGCGGAGACGACGGCGCTGATCGGGACGATGCTCGATCAGATGGTGCGGCGCGGCGAGGAGGACGAATCGGCCGCGCGGTGAGCGTCAGGTCGTCTGGAGGTTCGATCGGCTCGAGCGCCGACCGCTCGAGCGGCTCGGCGTGATCCGGCGAGGCTCGTAGATCTTCATCGCGACGACCTGGACGATGTACAGCTCGTAGTCGGCCTCGAAGTCGATGTGGCGCATGACCTCGCAGTCGAAGACGCGCCCGCCGCGGGTGATGCAGGGCGAACCGGTGCGGAGCGTCTCGTGAGGGATGGACTCGAGGACGTCGTCGTCGTGCTCAGAGGCTCGGCGGAGCATCCGCTCGAGGAACAGGTCGTCCTCGGGGATCTCGCACAGGGCGAAGGACCGTGAGTCTCGGATGATGGGCTCGATGGGGCGGCCCTTGTGGACCGCCACGCAGACCATGGGCGGGTTCTGAGCGCATTGCTGAACCCACTCGACGAGGATCGCCGAGCGGGCGTCCTCGAAAGCGGCCGTCATGACAAAAGTGCGGCCGGACGAGATGCCGAGATCCGACGTGGCGGACGTCGCGTCTGCTGTCATTTCTCTCTCCTCAATTGCCGACGGCATGGTCGGCAACGCCGCCGCGCGATAGACGCTGCGGGCTCTCCATCCGCAAAGGTACCCGGCTCTAAAGAAAAGTGGGGCAAAAACTTGAGGGCGCCGCGGTGGGATCGGCATTAGGGGGGCAGAAACCCTCAACAGACCCTACACGTTAATGAATAATTCATTCTTGTCTTTCCGCTCAAAACCAGAACAAGCACCCCGAGCAGCGCGTCGTCATGACCGTTCCCCGATGCCTCCAACGGAAGCCGTCGCACCCCGCCGCCGACGGCAAGAGACGCTCAGCGAAAAATCCGGGCGGATCGTGAGATCGGTTTCGCCGGGATCCGGCAGCGCCTGATCCGGTTGAGCCGATGCCGATGGTTGCCGCGTTACTGCTACGGGAGCTGCAGGTCGTCTGACGAGGTCCCCATGGCGGAGATGAGCGCGAGATAGTCGTGATGATCCACCACGCCGTCGCGGTTGATGTCCGCGGGCAGGTACTCGGGCAGGAGATGGGGCGGCCCGTCCCAGCGGTAGAAGCTCGCTGCACTGAGAGCGATCGTCAGGTGCGACCGGTAGGTGGTCTCCTCGCCCGGACCGGCGAGAACGGGCGTGTAGAAGGGCCCCTCGATCCATTCGACCTTGGCCGAGATGGTCGGCCGCCCCGCGCCCACGTCGGGGTCCAGGTCGGTGAAGATGATGCCGACGCGGTCGATCTCGTAGAGGACCGGCGGCGTGGCGGGCTGCCCGGCGGCAAGCGTGGCCACAGCGGCCAGCGCGGCCGCCGGAAGAAGCAACTGGCGTGCGAGGAGGTTGGCTTTGAACAAGGTTCGATCTCCGTATCGTTCGCTTCGCCGGTGTCTCCGGCCTGAGCGGTGTGTGGCGATTGGGCGCCCGGGACGTCCGTGTCTGTCTCGTTCTCGGACTGAATGAGAGTTCTCTTAACCCCTTCGCGTCAGTCGCGGCGTGTCTTTGCGCACCGGCCTCATGAAATGGAAGGCCGCCCCCAGGTTTCGCACGACAGCGCGGGGTGAAACGGGGCTTTCGCCCGCGGAGGCGCGACGAGACTCGCATCGCGCCGACGAGCGCCGGGCGCAGGCGTCGCGGGGTTCTCGCTGGCGAGGCGGATGAGGCGCCGCTTCTGAACCAGCGGCGCGGGACCGCTGACGTGTCTCTCCCGCCGCTCCTCCGGCGGTGATTCTCCTGCGTGGAAATACGGCTCGGGGGAACCACCGGATCCGGCGGAGCGAGACACGTCGCGAGCGACTCTCGCATATTCATTGCAGAAAATGACTTAGAGGAGGTGACGCCTTACGGCCGACCGTCACGATGCGGCCGGTGGGGCGAAAGCGACATCGAAGTGTGCTTGTAGGGGAGAATGTGTTGCGTTGTGGGGCACTGTGGGCTAGATTGATCTCACACGTCCCGGATGGTCGGGCGAGAGGGTGAGACGGGGTTCATGAGTGCTCTTTACCGGCAGCTACGAGCACACGATCGACTCGAAGAACCGGCTCGCCATTCCGGCGGACATCCGGTCGCGCTGGAGCCCCGAGGTCGACGGGAGCGCGTGGTACGCCACGCCCTGGCCCGGTGGCTCGATTCGGCTCTACACCGAGACGATGTTCGTCCATCGCTCGGCGGACTACTCCTCGACGCTCACCCCCGACCCGGATCAGGCGGAGCTGCTCACAACCCTCTTCGGGCTCGCGCGGCGGGTGGAGATGGACTCGGCGGGGCGGATTCGCCTGCCGGAGGAGACGCTCGCGCTTGTCGGTCTCGGGAGCGAGGTGGCGCTGGTGGGCGCCGGGGATTGGCTGGATATCCGGGACCGGGCGGCGTGGCGGGAGAGCACCCGCTCGCGGCTGGAGGGGCTGCCCGGGCTGATGAAGCGGCTCGAGGAGAAGCGTCGCGGCTCGCCTGACGGCGGGTGAGAGGTTCGGCGTCGCCTGAGAGGGCGGCGGCGGGATTGACGGGAAGCATCCGGCGGTCGGCCACGGACGGTCGCCCGCCGGGGACAGATGCGTGCCGCGGGATTCTGGACGGATTCTCGGTCGTCGCCACGGACGGGGGCGGCCAGGCGCACGGACGCGCCGCGAACCGGCATTTTCGCCGGGGATGACCGCGACACGCGAAGCCCGCCGAGTTCGGCCGGTTGAGAAGCCACGCCGAACGGTTCCCCGGGCGAGCCCGGCCTGTGTGTGCGGCCGGCCGCCCTTCGGTCTCCCGCGGGAGCAACTCCCGCGCTGTCGCGGCGGATCCCCCACCGTTCCGCCGCAACCGATGAAGCCCCGCGCTCCCCCACCGGGCGCGGGGCTTTCACTGCGCCAGCGGCCGAGCCGGTATACTGCCGGGCTCGATTCGATAGAGAACAACGCGGAAGGCATCGCGATGAGCGACGCACGAACCCCCTTCGTGGGCGGCAACTGGAAGATGAATCTGACGCTCAAGGAGGCGGGCGCCCTGGCGCGCGCCGTCGGCGAGGGCGCGGGCGAGGCTCCGGGCGTCGACGTCGCGATTTTTCCGGCGTTCGTGCACCTCGAGACCGCTCGGCGCGAGCTGGCGGATTCCGGCGTCGCCCTCGGCGCGCAGGACGTCTACCACGAGAGCGCCGGCGCCTTCACGGGCGAGATCGCCCCGGCGATGCTCCTCGATTTCGGGTGCGAGCACGCGCTGACGGGGCACTCGGAGCGGCGTCATGTGCTGGGCGAGAGCGACGAGCTAGTCGGGCGGAAGACCGGGGCCGTGATCGGCTCTGGGCTGACGTGCGTCCTGTGCGTCGGCGAGACGCTCGATCAGCGCGAGGCGGGCGAGACCGACGCGGTGAACGAACGCCAGCTCCGCGAGGGGCTCCGGCTGACGATCCGGGAGAACGAGGCGGCGGGGCGGCTTCAGGAGCGCCTTGTGATCGCCTACGAGCCGGTGTGGGCGATCGGTACGGGCAAGACCGCCACGCCCGAGGACGCGCAGAAGGCTCACGCGCACATCCGGGCGGTGCTCGGGGAGCTGATCGGGGCGGACGATGCGGCGCAGGCTCGCATCGTCTACGGCGGATCGATGAAGCCGGACAACGCCGCGGACCTGCTGAGCCAGCCGGACATCGACGGCGGGCTCGTCGGCGGGGCGTCGCTTCAAGCGGGTGATTTTCTCGAGATCTGCAAGGCGGCCAGCGCGACCGTCGCGGAAGCGGCGAGCTAGAACGACACGAACCGACCGGCGCCGGGCGTCGGCTTTTTCACGGACACTGCAGCTATGGATTACAACCAGATCGGCGTCGCGCTTCTCGTGGTGCTCTTCCTGATCGTTTCGCTCGCGATGATTCTCGTGGTGCTGATCCAGCGCCCGCAGGGCGGCGGGCTGAGCGGGGCGTTCGGGGCCGGGGGCGGCGGTCAGTCGGCCTTCGGCGCTCGCACGGGCGACGCGCTGACGATCTCCACGATCGTCGTCTTCGTGCTCTTCATGGGCGTCTCGATCGCGCTGAACTTCGCCGTTCGCCCGCCGGAGCCGACGCTCCCGGTCGCGGGAGGCGTGGAAGATCCGGCGCCGGCGCCGGCGACGCTCGATCTCGACGATCCAACGCCCAGCGCCCCGAGCGAAGGCCCCGAGAGCGGCGAGATCATCCCGACCGAGGCGCCCGGCGACGGTGAGTCGGTCCCGGCGCCCATCGACCCGGACGGTGAGGACGCGGCGACCGCGCCCGACCCGGCGGGCGACCGATGATCGGCGTCGCGCGGAGCAGCGCATGATCCGGAGCATGACGGGCTTTGGCGAAGCCTCGGGCGAAGAGAGCGGCGCGCACTTCTTTATCGAGGCGCGGTCGATCAACGCGAAGTACTTCAAGAGCGTGCTTCGCCTCCCGGACGACCTGCAGGGGCTGGAGGCGGAGCTCGAGAGCGAGCTGCGGCGCCGCCTGACGCGCGGGACGGTCACGCTGACGATCAAGTGCTCGGACATCTCGGGCGACGCGGCGCAGACGATCAACCACGAGGCGCTCGAGCGCTACATCGAGCAGGCCGGGCGGGCGCCGAGCGTCGCGAGCGGTCGCGTCTGCTTCGATCTCGGCTCGCTGCTCGGGCTCCCGGGCGTGCTTCAGCCGCCCTCGAACGACGAGCAGCGTCTGGAGCGGGCGCGCCGGGCGATCGGGCGGCTTCTCGAGAGGGCGTGCGCGCAGCTGATCGACCGCCGGCGTCGCGAGGGCGAGCTGCTGCTCGGGGAGCTCGAGGCGCTGGCCGACGGGATCGCCGAGCGGCTGGGCCGCATCAGCGAGCGGGCGCCCGGCGTCGTCGAGGCGTACAACGAGCGCCTGCGCTCGCGGGTGGAGAGCATGCTCGATGACGCGAACCTGGCGGTGGAGCCGAGCGATCTCGTGCGCGAGGTGGCGGTCTTCGCGGAAAAGAGCGACATCGCGGAGGAGCTGCAGCGCCTGAGCGGGCACATCGCGCAGTTCCGCGAG
Source organism: uncultured Phycisphaeraceae bacterium (assembly GCA_964639935.1). GTDB lineage: Bacteria > Planctomycetota > Phycisphaerae > Phycisphaerales > UBA1924 > CALNYS01. The sequence continues at coordinate 5,299 of CAZXGT010000020.1, read as the reverse complement.
CTGATCGGGGCGTCCGACGAGAAGCCGGTGGGGCGAACGCTCGACTTCCTCGCTCAGGAGATGCTGCGCGAGGCGAACACGATCGGCAGCAAGTGCAACGATGCGGAGATCTCCCGGGAGATCGTGGAGATCAAGGGCGCGATCGACCGCATCAAGGAGCAGGTTCAGAACGTCGAGTGATGACCGGATCGAGCCACGCGAGCGCGGGGATGGCGGGGTTCGAGCCCTTCGAGCTGGCGGTCGCGCTCTCGCACTATGACACGGGCGTCATCACGGAGATCCGGGCGATCAAGCGCGGCTCGGGCGACGCGCCCAAGGCGCTCCTGCGCACGAGCCGGGGGACGCTGCTCTTCAAGCGGCGCGGGCCCTCGCGCGGCGGGCGGGAACAGCTCGAGCGCGTCGCCTTCAGCCACCAGCTTCAGCTGCATCTGGCGGCGCGCGGCTACCCGCTCCCGCGGCTGCTTGGCACGCGCGACGAGAACAACTCCATCCTCCATCTCGGCGAGAGGCTCTACGAGCTCTTCGAGTATGTCGCGGGCGAGGCGTATTCCGGGAGCGAGAGCGAGACCCGCTCGGCCGGTCGGGCGCTGGCGATCCTCCATCGCCTCACGGCGGACTTTTGCCCGCAGGCGACGCCGGCGATGCGCGGCTTCCACGCCAACACGGCCACGATGAAGCGCCTCACCGCGGCCCGCGAACGCCTCGATGAGAGCGGCGATGCGCCCGGGGCCGAGGCGGCCAAGCGGCTCACGGAGCTCTACGAGGGGGCGAGGGACCGCGTGGAGGCGCTCGGCTACGCCGGGTGGCCCTCCCAGGTCGTCCATGGCGACTGGCACCCGGGGAACGTGGTGTTTCAGAGCGGGCGGGTCTCGGCGGCGCTGGACTACGACACGGCCCATCTGGACGCTCGGATCGCGGATGTCGCGAGCGGGACGCTGCAGTTCAGCCTGCATCGCGGGGACGACGACCTCGGCACCTGGCGCGCCGAGCCGGAGATCGACCGCCTCCGCTGGTTCATGCACGGGTATGATGGCGTGGACGGGTGCCGGCTGAGCGATCGGGAGATCCAGGCGGCGCCGTGGCTCATGATCGAGTCGCTCGTCGCGGAGGCCGCCGGGCCGGTGGCCGAGACGGGGATGTTCGGGCGGCACGCCGGCGGGGCGTTTCTCGCGATGATCGAGAGGAAGGCGAGATGGCTTCACGAGCATCACGATCGAATCGAGGGATGGGTGGAGTC
>CAZXGT010000020.1:0-3962 GCA_964639935.1 uncultured Phycisphaeraceae bacterium | reverse complement strand
GCCGGGAGCTCTCCGACGAGCAGATCCGCGCCCTGACGCCCGAGCAGCGGGCGCGTCTGACGACGATCCTCCGGCAGCGCTTCTTCGCGACGACCCGCGCCGGGCTCGGCGTCAGCTTCCGCCCGCTCATCGAGGAGGGCGCGGCCGCGGGCGTCCGGATCGATCTGGTCGTCGACGGGTTCCCGGCGAGCGAGTTCCTCCAGCCGGGCGACGTCATCGTGGAGATCGACGGGGAGTCGCTCGTCGACGCCGGCGAGGTGCGCGCCGACACGCCCCTGCGCCACGCGATCCTCTCGCACGATCCGGGCGACGTGCTCGACATGGTCGTGCGCCGCGGCGAGGAGGAGCTCGAGCTCGCGGTGCCCACGGGCTCTTTCGAGGACCTGCGCAACGCGCAGACGCCCAACGCGCGGCTCCTCCAGGGCGCGTGGGAATGGCGCATGGAGCGGCTCGGGCTCGTGGAAGAGGGCGTGATCGGTCTCTCGGCCGATCAGCTCCGCGAGTGGAAAACGGGCGCGCAGGCCCGGCGGGACATCCCCGATATCGCTCCGGGCGGCCGCGGGGGCGCTCTGCTCGCCGCTGAGCGCAGCGTGCCGCGCCTCGCGAAGGTCGCGGATTCCGATCAGAAGCTCGAGCGACGCCGGCTCGCGGTCACGTCCCAGCTCCGCCAGATCGAGCGCCGACTTCTGGAGCAGCAGCAGGAGCTTGCGCAGGCCCGGCGGGAGCTTCAGGGGGCGCTCGCCGGCTCGAAGGAGGCCCGGCGCCTGCGCGCGACCATCCAGTCGCTCGAGCAGCAGTCCTCGTCGGATCGCACGCAGCGCAAGCGCCTCATGGCGATGCTCGCCGAGATGCGCTCCGCGACGGACTGACCCTCAGGTCGCGATGATGTTGACGAGCCGCCCGGGCACCGCGACCACCTTGTGGACCGTTTTGCCCTCGAGCAGTCCCTTGACCTTCTCGTGCTCGAGCGCGAAGGCCTCGAGCTCCGCGGCGTCCGCCTGCGCCGGCGCGTCGATCCGGGCCTTGACCTTCCCCTTGAGCTGCACGGCGATCTCCACCGTGTCCTCCGTCAGGAGCGACGCGTCGGCGGACGGGTAGGGCTCGTAGGCGAGCGTCGTCGCCTCCTGGCGCAGGCGCTCCCAGAGCTCCTCGGCGAGGTGCGGGGCCAGGGGCGCGAGCATGAGCACGAGCGGCTCGGCGATCTCGCGCGGGAGGGCGCCGGTCTTGGCGACGAGCTTCGTCAGGTGGTTGTTGAGCTCGATGAGCTTGGCGATGGCGGTGTTGAAGCGCATCTGGTTCATGTCCTCGCGCACGCCCGCGATGGTGCGATGCAGCGCGCGACGATCGGGATCGGCGGCGGGGTTGTCGGTGACGCGGAGGCCGCCCGTCTGCTCATCGATGACGTTGCGCCAGAGGCGCTGGAGGAAGCGGTGGACGCCGACGATGTCGTCGGTGTTCCAGGGCTTGGACTGATCGAGCGGGCCGAGGTACATCTCGTAGAGGCGGAGCGTGTCGGCGCCGAACTGCTCGCAGATCTCATCGGGAGCAACGGCGTTCTTAAGGCTCTTGCCCATCTTCCCGTACTCGCGCCGGACCTCCCTGCCGTCGTGAAAGAAGGGTCCCTTGGCGCCGGGGTCGTGGCCGACGCGGTGACCGTCGGCGTCGGCGACCTCCTCGGCCTCGACATAGACCCCGCGCTCGTCGCGATAGGCGAAGGCCTGGATGTACCCCTGGTTGAAGAGCTTCTGGAAGGGCTCGGGCGTGGAGACACGCCCGAGGTCGAAGAGGACCTTGTGCCAGAAGCGCGCGTAAAGCAGGTGGAGCACCGCGTGCTCGACGCCGCCGACGTAGAGATCGACGCCGCCCGGCTGCGGGTCGCCCGCGCCCATCCAGTAGCGCTCGTTCTCGGGATCGACGAAGGCCTCGTCGTTGGTCGGGTCGAGATAGCGCAGGTAATACCAGCAGGAGCCGGCCCACTGGGGCATGGTGTTGAGCTCGCGACGGTAGGTCTTTTCGCCGTCGCCGAGGTCGAGCGTGACGGTCGCCCAGTTCTCCGCGCGGCCGAGGGGCGGTCGCGGCGGGGCGTCGGGGTCGTCCGAGGACTCGGGCTGGAAGTTCTCGAGCGCGGGCAGCTCGACGGGCAGCATCTCCTCGGGCAGGGCGTGCGGCGCGCCCTCGGAGTCGTAGACGATCGGGAAGGGCTCGCCCCAGTAGCGCTGCCGGGAAAAGAGCCAGTCGCGCAGCTTGTAGGTCACCGCGTGCGTGCCCTTGAGCTCCTTCTCGAGCCACTGGATCATGACGCGCTTGGCGTCGTCGGTCGTCAGCCCGTCGATCAGCTCGGAGTTCACGGCGTAGCCGGTGGTGGTGAAGGCCTCGCCGATCTGCTGATGGATCCGCGCCGACTCGAACCGCTCCTGGAGCTCCTCGAAGGGCGCCTTCTCGAAGGGACGCAGCGCGTCGAGCCACTCGGTCTGCACCGAGCCGCGGACGCCCTCGCCCGCCCTGGGCTCGCGCTTCGTCTCGCCGTGATCCTCGGCGCGCCGCTGGCGCACGCGCCGGTGGAGCTCGGGCAGGTCCTCGATGTCCGTCTGGCGCGACACCGCGAGCCCGATGAAGTCGGCCAGCGCCTCGAACCATCCCTGCGGGAACACGCTCGGATTGTCGGTCAGGCGCACGAACTCGCGGACATACCGCTGGATGCGCGAGTAGACCACATCATGGATCGGCAGGTCGAACTGCCTGGCGAACTCGAAGTCGCGCTCGTCGTGCGCCGGGACCGCCATGATCGCCCCCGACCCGTAGCCCATCATCACGTAGTCGGCGATGAAGACCGGGATCCGCTCGCCCGAGACCGGGTTCGTCGCGTAGGCGCCGGTGAAGACGCCCGTCTTGTCCTTCTCGTCGGACTGGCGCTGGACGTCGGTGCGGGACTGGGCGAACCGCCGGTACGCCGCGACGGCCTGCTTCGGCGGGAGCTTGCCGGCGCCCGGGAACTTGCCCGTCCACGGCCCGGGCGTCCCCTCGGGCCACGCCTCGGGCGTGATCTCATCGACGAGCGGGTGCTCCGGCGCGAGGACCATGTAGGTGGCGCCGAAGAGCGTGTCGGGTCGTGTCGTAAAGACGCGGATGGTCCGGTCCTCGCCGGCCGTGGTGCTCGTCGAGAAGTCGACGAGGGCGCCCTCGCTTCGCCCGATCCAGTTGCGCTGCATGAGCTTGACGGGCTCGGGCCAGTCGACGCCCTCGAGATCCTCGAGCAGGCGCTGCGCGTAGGCGGTGATGCGCATCATCCACTGCTTGAGCGGCCGCTTGTAGACCGGGAAGTCCCCGCGCTCGCTTCGGCCCTCGGCCGTCACCTCCTCGTTGGCGAGAACGGTGCCGAGCGCCGGGCACCAGTTGACCGGGGCCTCCTCGAGGTACGCCAGGCGGTAGGAGTCGACGACCCGCCGGCGCGCGCTGTCCGAGAGCACGTCCCACGGCATGTCCATGGGGTTGGCCTTTGAGGTCGGCGTGCGCTCGCCCGAGTCGAACTCCTCGATGAGCTCGGAGATCGGTCGCGCCTTGTTCTGCTCGACGTCGAACCACGCGTTGTAGATCTGCAGGAAGATCCACTGGGTCCACTTGTAAAAGGAGACATCGGTGGTCGCGACGGAGCGGCGGTCGTCGTGACCGAGCCCGAGGCGGCGGAGCTGGCGGCGCATGTTCGCGATGTTCTGCTCGGTCCGCACGCGCGGGTGCGTGCCCGTCTGCACCGCGTACTGCTCAGCGGGGAGCCCGAAGGCGTCGTAGCCCATCGCGTGCAGAACGTTCCGGCCGTCCATCCGCTTGAAGCGGGCGTAGATATCCGTCGCGATGTAGCCGAGCGGATGCCCGACGTGCAGCCCGACCCCCGAGGGATAGGGGAACATGTCAAGAACGTAGAGCTTCTCGCGGCCCGCGAGATCCACGAAGCCATCGGCGAGCTC
>CAZXGT010000019.1:9117-28008 GCA_964639935.1 uncultured Phycisphaeraceae bacterium | reverse complement strand
GCAAGGTGGCGTGGATCACGGGCACATTCGCGGCGCTCGGCCTGACGGCCGCGATCCTGCTGCAGTGGTGGACGAGCGCCGTCGACTACCCGCTGATCGTCGCTGGCAAGCCCTTCTGGGCGTGGGAGCAGTTCACGCCGATCTTCTTTGAGGTGGCGGTGCTCTTTGGCGGGATCGCGACGATCGTCGGGATGCTCGCGATGAACGGTCTGCCCCGGTTCAACCACCCGCTCTTTGAGTCTGACCTGTTCCTGCGGGCGAGCGACGACAAGTTCTTCATCGCGATCGAGGCCAGGGACCCGCAGTACGACCGCGCGGCGGAGCTGCTTCGCGGGCTCGACGCGGTGCAGATCGAAGAGGTGCGCGCATGAGCCCGGATCGACTGCTCATCATCGGCCTTCTCGGCGCGGCGGCGGCGCTCGGCGGGTGCCGGGGCGACCGCTCCGACGATCCGCCCCGGCGCTTCTTCCCGTCCCTCGATCATCAGCAGCGCTGGGATCCGCAGGAGGAGACGGACTTCTACGCCGACGGACGCGTGCTCCGCGAGCCGCCGAGCGGGACCGTCGCCTTCGGCTCCTCGAGCAACGCGGACGACCCGGGGCGCGAAGGGTTCCTGCGCGAGGACGAGTCGGTGTACCGCGGGATCGGGCCCGAAGGGGACTACCTCGCGGAGGCGCCCGTGGCGCGGCTCATGGCGGGCGGCGCCTCGGCGGGCGAGCTGAGCGACATGATCCGGCGTGGTCGCGATCGGTACGACATCTACTGCCTGCCCTGTCACGGCGGGACCGGCCGCGGCGACGGGCTCGTCGGGCGACGCTGGTCCTACCCGCTCCCCAATTTCCACGACGAGCAGTACCAGCGCGGCGGCGAGAAGGGCGACGACGGGTACATCTTCCACGTCATCCGCAACGGCGTGGCGAACGCGCCGGGTCAGCAGCCGGCGCTTCGCATGCCGGCCTACGCCGAGAGCGTGAGCGAGCGCGAGGCGTGGGCGATCGTCCTGTACATCCGCGCGATGCAGCGGGCGCAGTCGGGCGATCTCGAGGACGTCCCGGAAGCCGAACGCCAGCGATTGCTCCGCGAGCGCGGGGCGACGGGCTCGGCCGACGCCGGGCAGGGCATGGGCACGAGCACGGAAGGATCCCCCTCATGAGCCACGCCGCGACGACGGGCGCGCTGTCGCCCGACAACCTGACGCTCCGCCCGGGCTCGACCTCGGCGCCGTCGATGCTTCTGACCCTGATCGGCGCGGTCGGGCTGCTCGCGGCGCTCGGCTACGGCTTCGCGGGCGGGGGCGAGGAGGTCCCGGCCGGGGCGGTGGCGCTCGCGGCCTATCACGCCGGGGCGATCATCGCGCTCGGCGCGACGCTCGGGGCGCTCGCCTTTGTGATGATCCTGCACCAGGTGAACGCGGGGTGGGCGGCGCTCCCGCGGCGTCAGGCCGAGCACGTGATGAGCTTCATCCCGGTCGCCTGCGGGCTCGTGGGCCTGTCGCTGGTGATCAATCTTCTCGTTCCGCACGATCTGCTGCTGTTCCGCTGGATGGACCCGGACTACGTCGCGGGCGACCCGATCTACGCGCACAAGGAGGTGTACCTCAACACGCCCTTCTGGGTGGTTCGGGCGCTGCTTTACATGGCGGTGTGGATCTGGCTCTCGCGGAGCCTCTACTCGATGAGCCGGGAGCAGGACCGAACGGGCGATCGGTGGCTCACGGCGCGGATGAGGCGGCGCTCGAGCTACGGCCTGGTGCTCTTTGCGTTCACGACGGCCTTCGCGTCCTTCGACTGGCTCATGAGCCTCGATTTCCACTGGTTCAGCACGATGTTCGGCGTGTACTTCTTCGCGCAGAGCATGGGCGCGGCCCTGGCGACGGTGATTCTGATGATGCTCTGGTTCCGCCGGTGCGGCCGGGCGACGGAGCTGACGACCAAGGAGCACCTGCACGACATGGGCAAGCTGCTCTTCGGGTTCACGGCGTTCTGGGGGTACATCGCGTTCAGCCAGTACTTCCTGATCTGGTACGCGAACATCCCGGAGGAGACGTCCTGGTTCATGCGTCGCCGGGCGGAGGAGTGGGGCTGGGTGTCCGTGGCGCTGGTGGTCGGGCGGTTCATCGTGCCCTTCGTCCTGCTGCTTCCCAAGCCCTTCAAGCGGAACGTCTTCATCCTGGCGGCGATGAGCCTGTGGATCCTCGTGTTCTCGGTCTTCGATCTGCTGTTCGTGGTGCGGGGTCAGGTGTACGGGTCGGACGGTGTGCCGCTGCCGCTTGGGGCGATGGACGCGATCGCGGGGGCCGCCCCGATGGCGCTGCTTTTCGGACTGCTCCTGCGGCGGATGAGCTCAACGCCGGCGGCGCCCCCGAACGATCCCCGAATCGAAGCCTCGCTCCACCATAAAAATTACGTCTGAGCAGTACGCGACCGACACCGTTTATCCTAGAGTGCGAACCCCTTACCGCAGGACAGGAACCCCGGAATGAGCAACGCCGCGGACATTCACCCCGATGCCATGGAGCACGCCGACGCGTGGCACAGCCATGCCGGTGAAGCGGCCCCGCAGGAGATGCACGGCACGGTTTCACCGCTGCTCATCGCCCTCTACGGCGTTGTGGGCGCCATCGTGGTGGTGGCGCTGATCATCGTCAGCTGGTTCTACTTCGAACAGGTTCTGCTCGAGGAGCGGGTGATGAAGAAGGAGCGTTGGGACGTCCGCGGCGAGGTCCGCTCGGCCGAGGCTCAGTGGCGCCAGGAGAGGTCGGGATACCGCTGGCTGGACACGGAGGCCGGGACAGTGTCCCTCCCGATCGACGCCGCGATCCGCTCGACCGCCACGGAGTACGCCGGACGCTGAGAAACGCATGACGACGCTGGTGCGATCCATCCTGACCCTTGCAATCGCCGTGATGACGGCGGGGGTTTCCAGCGCGCAGGTGCTCCTCAAGGAGAACCCGGCGGAGCTCGCGGGCGCCAAGCTCGAGGAGAAGCGCGGGGCGGAGATCCCGGGCGGCCTCGTCTTCACCGACTCGACCGGCGAGACGGTGGAGTTCGATTCGCTCTTTGACGGCAAGCGGCCTGTCGTTCTCATCCTCGGCTACTACGACTGCCCGCTCCTGTGCCCGTGGGTCTTCAACTCGATGCAGCAGGCGTTCAATCAGCTCGCGTGGCGCGTCGGGAAGGAGTACCGCGTTGTCACGGTGAGCATTGATCCGACGAATACGACCGAGCAGGCGGAGGGCGAGGGGCGCAAGGCGACGCGCGGACTGGAGCGCGAGGCGACTGATGACGGGTGGATGTTTCTGCTCTCGCCGGACGATCGCGTCGCCGAGCTCGCGGAGGCGGTCGGCTTCGGGTACGCCTACCTGGAAGAAAGCGGCGAGTACTCGCACCCGGGCGTGGCGATCATTCTGTCGCCCGAGGGCGTGGTGACGCAGTACCTGCAGGTGAGCCCGCTTCCCGAGAAGCAGCTCCGGCTCTCGCTCATGGAGGCCGCCGACGGGCAGATCGGGAGCTTCATCGACAAGTTCATCTTCTCGTGCCACATCTACGACCCCGACGCCGGGAGCTTCGTGCTGCACGCCAAGAGCATCATGAACATCTCGGCGGTCCTGACGGCGATCGCGGTGGGAGTGGTGATCGGCGGGCTGCTCCTGGCCGAGCGGGTGAAGAAGAAGAAGCGGGCCCGGGCGGACGACGCGCCGGAGAATCTGCCGCGCGGGACCGCCGCGACGACGCACTAACACGGAAGCAGTGAGAGACGCATGCTCGCGACAGCACTCAACACGACGCTCGGATCGCTCTCGGCCACGACGCCGGGCCTGCTCGCGCAGGAGTTCGTGCGCGAGTGGTTCTTCTCGGTCCCCGCTTCGACGAAGGCGGACACGAACGACGCGATCTTCGCGTTCATCTTCTGGGTGTCGGTGTTCTTCTTCGTGCTCGTGATCGGCGCGACGGGCTACTTCACATGGAAATACCGCCGCCGCCCGGGCGTGGCGCAGGAGCGCAGCCCCGCGCACCACACGCCTCTTGAGGTCACCTGGACCGTCGCGCCGCTGTTTCTCCTGCTGATCATGTTCGTCTGGGGCTTCCGCGGCTTCATGGACATGCACGTCGACCCGGCTCGGGGCGAGGAGGTCCTGCTGACGGCGTACCAGTGGAACTGGGAGGCGACCTACGACAACGGGGCCGGCAACGGGGCGGACGTCGTCAACGTCGCCAACAAGGACGTGCCCGTCATCCGCGTGCCGCACGGGACGCCCGTCAAGCTCCTGATGACCTCGCGGGACGTGATCCACAGCTTTTACGTGCCGGACTTTCGCGTGAAGATGGACATCTTCCCGAACCGGTACACGACGACGTGGTTCGAGGCGACGAGCGAGATGGAGTCGCACTACGACGAGAACGGGGAGCTGCTCGGCAAGTGGGCCGATCACGAGCTCTTCTGCGCGGAGTACTGCGGCGACGGACACTCGCAGATGGGCGCGATCATCCGGGTGATGCCGCCGTCGGACTTCATCGAGTGGAAGGCGCAGGCCGCGAACATCTTCGCGGAGGACAAGACGCCCTCTGAGGTCGGTCAGCTGCTCTACCGCGCCAAGGGCTGCAACGCGTGTCACTCGGTCGACGGGGCGCGAGGCATCGGGCCCACATGGGCCGGGGCCTACGGCGCCGAGGTGCCGCTCGCCTCTGGAGAGACGGTCGAGGCGGACGTGAACTACCTGCGCGAATCGATCCTCTACCCGGCGGCGAAGATCCACCGCGGGTATCCGAACCAGATGCAGTCCTACCAGGGGCTGCTGACGGACATGGAGCTCTTTGCTCTCATCAGTTACATAAAGAGCCTGAGCGAGGACGGCCAGGAGGAGCTCGAGGGCGAGAAGACCTACGGGGAACTCGGGGAGGGGGAGGCGTCCATCGACGCTTCCGGCGACTGATCCCGATCAATCGGGGAGACTGAACCAATGACGACCATCAACGCACCAATTGAAGGCCACGATCATCACGACGAGGGCTCGTACCTCGAAGTCAAGCACGGGATCGTCGGCACGATCTGGGACTGGATGACCACGGTCGATCACAAGAAGATCGGCGTGATGTACCTCTTCGCGGTGCTCGCGGCGTTCTTCCTGGGCGGCGTGATGGCCCTCGGCATCCGCGCCGAGTTGCTCGAGCCGGCCCGGACCGTCACCAACGCCGCCGGCGAGACGCAGGTCACCGGGCAGATGTTCGAGACGATGACCGCCTACAACCGCGTCTTCACGATCCACGGCGCGGTGATGGTCTTCCTCTTCATCATCCCCTCGATCCCGGCCGCGATGGGCAACTTCCTCCTGCCGCTGATGCTCGGGGCCAAGGACGTGGCGTTCCCGAAGCTCAACCTCACGAGCTGGTACGTCTACCTCTTCGGCACGGTGCTCGCGCTCTTCTCGCTGATCATGAAGGGGCCGGACACCGGCTGGACCTTCTACACGCCGTACTCGATCAGGGGCGATCAGGAGTTCTGGAACGTCATTTTGATGACGCTGGCGATCTTCGTGCTGGGCTTCAGCTCGATCTTCACGGGGATGAACTTCGTCGTGACGGTCCACAAGCTCCGGGCGCCGGGGATGGGGTGGTTCGACATGCCGCTCTTCGTGTGGGGCATCTACGCGACGAGCATCATCCAGGTGCTGGCGACGCCGGTGCTCGGGATCACGGTGCTGCTGCTGACGCTCGAGCGGGTGTTCCAGATCGGCATCTTCGACCCGGCCCTCGGCGGCGACCCGGTGCTCTACCAGCACTTCTTCTGGTTCTACTCGCACCCGGCGGTGTACATCATGATCCTCCCGGGCTTTGCGATCATCTCCGAGCTCATCGCGGTCCACGCCCGCAAGGCGGTGTTCGGCTACAAGTTCGTGGCGTTCTCGAGCCTCGCCATCGCGGCCGTCTCGTTCATCGTGTGGGGCCACCACATGTTCACGAGCCAGGGGGCGCTCGCCGGAGCGATCTTCTCGGCGCTGACGTTCCTCGTGGCGATCCCCTCGGCCGTCAAGGTCTTCAACTGGACGGCCACGCTCTACAAGGGGTCGATCGCGCTGACCACGCCGATGGTCTACGCCCTGATCTTCCTCTTCACGTTCTCGATCGGCGGACTGACGGGCCTCTTCCTCGGCGCGCTCGCCACCGACATCCACCTGCACGACACCTACTTCGTCGTCGCTCACTTCCACTACGTGATGATGGGCGGCACGGTGATGGCGTTCCTGGGCGGGCTGCACCACTGGTGGCCCAAGATGTTCGGGAAGATGTACTCGGAGCGGTGGGCGCTGGTCTCGGCGGCGCTGGTCTTCATCGGCTTCAACATGACCTTCTTCGTGCAGTTCATCCTGGGTTCTGAGGGCATGCCGCGCCGCTACGCGACGTACGCCGAGCAGTTCACGCTGCTGCACCAGATCAGCACCTACGGCTCGTGGGTTCTGGCGCTCGGCCTCTTCGGGCACCTCTTCGTCTTCCTGCACTCGCTGGCGGCGGGCCCGAAGGCGTCGGCGAACCCCTGGGGCGGCATGTCGATGGAGTGGGAGGCCGACAGCCCGCCCATCGAGCACAACTTCCACCACGAGCCGGTGTGCCGTCACGGTCCCTACGCCTTCGACGACTTCACGCCGCCGAACTGCGAGCCGGGCGAGTTCCCGCTCCCGGCGGACAAGCCCGCGACCACCAAGCACTGAGCCTGCGTCGACGTTTCAGCCCCAAGCGGATCACCCACGATGAGCACGCTTCCCGCCGATCCCGCCGCTTCGAGGAACTCGAAGTCCTGGCGCAACTACTCGCACCAGCCGCACTGGCGCAACGCCGAGGACGAGTTCGACGCCGCGAAGCTCGGCATGTGGCTCTTCCTCGCGACGGAGGTGCTGCTCTTTGGCGGGATGTTCTGCGCCTGGGCGATCCTCCACGCGTGGTACCCGGAGGCCTTCAAGGGCGCCAGCGCGTACTACCTGAGCTGGAAGATCGGGGCGGCCAACACGATCGTCCTGCTCTTCTCGAGCTTTACGGTCGCGTGGAGCGTGCGCAACGCGCAGCTCAACCAGCAGGGTTTGCTCAAGCTCAACCTGCTGCTCTCGATCCTCTGCGGGCTGTTCTTCCTGATCGTGAAGATCGGGTGGGAGTACATCCCGAAGATCCAAAAGGGCGAGCTGCCCGGCGGGATGTACACCTACTACAACGGCGGCGACGCCTACGACCCGATCTTCCTGAGCATCTACTGGGTCGCCACCGCCATCCACGGCTTCCACGTGCTCGTCGGCATCGGCGTGCTCGCGTGGCTCCTCTGGCGGGCCAAGAAGGAGCACTTCGGGCCGAAGTACTACACCCCGATCGAAGTGGGGGGCCTCTATTGGCACCTGGTCGATCTGATCTGGATCTTCCTCTTCCCGCTCCTGTACCTCGTGTAAGACCGCGCGACCCTCACCGGACCCCGCTCATGACCACCGCACCCGCCCACGCCGCCGAAGCCTCAGACGCCCACCACGGGCATCACGTCAGCTCCATGCGGATGCTCGTGACCGTCTTCCTGATCCTGATCGGGCTGACGATCCTGACCGTCTACACCGCGAAGTTCGTGGATCTCGGGTACTGGGGCAACTTTATCCTCGCGATGGCGATCGCCAGCTCCAAGGCGCTGCTGGTGGCGGCGTTCTTCATGCATCTGCTGCACGACAACAAGATGAACGTGGTGGTGCTGTTCTACTGCATCCTCGCTCTTGGCACGTTCATCCTGTTCACGGCGATCGACCTCGAGTCGCGAGCGACGATCGACGTGCGCCGCGAGGGGGCGATCAACCCGCCCTCGATGGTCGAGGACGCGAGGGCCGCTTACGAGCAGAAGAAGGGCAAGGCCGCAGACGATGCCGGAGCCGATGGCGACAACTGACCGCACCGGCCTCTCCGCGCGCGATCGGCGCGCCCGCGCGGTCGGGCTGGCGCTCCTGCTCGGCTCCGTCGCGCTCATCGGCGTCTCGAGCGTCGCTATGGCGTTCCGCCTCGCCGAGCGAAACCAGCAGGACCGCCCAACACCCTTCGCGACCGTCGTCGCGGCCGAGACCGAGTTCGAGTACGGGGGCGTCCCCTTCCGCCTCGAGCCCGTCGAGGGCCCGCCCGCTCAGGTCGAGATCGCCTGGGGCGACGAGACAGCTCGGCTGCCCGTCGGCGGGATCGACAACGAGTCGCTCCCCGGGCTCATCCGGTACGTCGACTGGCTGAGCGTGATGATGGTCGCCGAGGGCGTCGGTCGCCTCGGCGACGTGGAGGATCAGGTTCGTTCGGGAGAGATCCCGGCGCGGCTGGTCGTTGTCGCGCGTTCGGCGCCTCCCGGGATGGATCCCGAGAGCTGGGGCGCCGCGAAGTACAAGGACGCCGTCTACACCTTCCTCGAGCTCGAGCCCGACGGCGCGATGACGCGCTCCGAGCGGACGTACCGGGAGCTCGCCGGCGACGTCTACTCATGGCGACACGTCGCGGCGATGAAGGTGACGCCGGGGCTCAACACGCCCTCGAGCCGCTCGGTCTCACCGATCAGCTATCCGAACTACGCGGGCGTGCGCCAGGCGATGGTCGCGATGGGGTGGACGTGGCCGGCCTTCGGCGTCGGCGCGCTCGGGACGCTCACCGGGCTTCTTGTCTTCCTGACCTCCTTCGTGCGTCGTCCGGGTTCCTGAGCGGCCTACGCTTTGCCCGTGACGCAGGCTCCCGCTCAAGCCGACGCCCCCGTCGCCGCGCCCGAGGCGCCGGTGGATTCGCCCGAGCGCGACGCGACCGCCGCGACGCCGATCGATTCGTCCCTTCAGCGGCGTCGCTACGGCGTGCTCGTGGCCTCGCACCTGGTCGTCGATCTCTACCCGATCTTCATCGTGGCGCTGGCGGTGTCGCTCCAGAGCAACCTCGGGCTGACCAACGCGCAGCGCGCGATGGTGATCGCGCTGGGGCCGATCATCTCGGGGCTGTGCCAGCCGCTCTTCGCGTGGCTTGGCGACCGATACAACACGCGGCTCTTCGGGCCTCTCGGGCTCGCGGTCGGCGCCGTGGCGATCAGCTTCATCGGGTTTGCGCAGACGTTCCCGCAGCTGATCGCGCTGCAGACGATCGGGCTGATCGGCACGGGGGTGTACCACCCCATCGGCGCCGCGGTCGCGGGGCGCCTGGGCTCGGACGCCCTGCGCGGCGTGCGCTTCGTTCACTCCCCGAGGACGTGGGCGCTCTCGGTCTTCTTCCTCGCGGGGATGCTCGGTGGTTTCGCGGGGCCGATCATCTCGACCCGTCTCAACGAGGCGACGGGGGACATGCGTTGGCTCGCGGTGATGGCGGCGCCCGGGCTGCTGCTCGCGTGGGCGCTGTGGGTCTCGACGCGCCGGGTCGCCCACCGCGAGGTCCCCCGGTTCATCAGAGAGGATCACCCGGAGGCTCAGCGGACGCACCGCCGGCGCCGGCGCCACGTCGGCCTGCTCTTTGCGTCCAACGCCCTGCGATACTCCGCGAACGTCGGGTGCTACTTCCTGTTCACCGCCTGGGCGAAGCAGAACTTCGCCGACGACGCCTTCGCCAGCTCGCGCGCGGGCGATCTGGTCGCGGCGACGACCCTCGGCATGGCCGGCGGGGCCATCGCCGCGAGCTGGGTCAGGGCCGGGAGCGAGCGAAAGGTGCTGCTCCTGACGGGCCTGGCCGCCGCGCCGTGCGTCGCGCTGCTGCCCTTCGTTCCCATGTGGGCGATGATGGCGTGCACGTGCCTCGCCGCGGCGCTCTATTTCACGGGCGTGCCGACCGCGATCGGCCTGGCCCACCGCCTGCTCCCGCACGCCACGGGCATGACGGGCGCCCTGCTCATGGGCATCGGATGGGTCGCGGCCTCGTCCGGGCCGATCGCCGGCGAAGCGATCGTCGCCACCGGCGAGAACGGCCTCACCTGGGCCTTCCTCACGATGGCCGCGGCGCTCCTGGCCTCGGGCCTTGTGAACCTCTTCCTCGACAACGAGCTCATCAAGTCCGCCGCCGACCGCGACTGATTCATCCGCGTCCGATATCGTAGAGGTGGGAGGGACGGCCATGCGCGCGTATCTGGATCTGCTCCGCGAGGTGCTCGAGCGCGGCGTCGAGAAATCCGACCGCACGGGCGTGGGGACGCGCTCGGTCTTCGGCCGCCAGCTCCGCTTCGATCTGACCGCGGGCTTCCCGCTCGTGACGACCAAGAAGGTCCACACGAAGTCGGTGATCCACGAGCTGCTCTGGTTCATCAGGGGCGAGACGAACACGCGGTACCTGCGCGACCACGGCGTGCGCATCTGGGACGAGTGGGCCGACGAAAACGGCGATCTCGGTCCGATCTACGGCGCCCAGTGGCGCTCCTGGCCCGCCCCGAGCGGCGAGACGATCGACCAGCTCGCGAACGTCATCGACGAGATCCGGCTTCGCCCGGATTCGCGCCGCCTCGTCGTCAGCGCGTGGAACGTCGCGGCGCTCCCCGAGATGGCGCTCATGCCCTGCCACGCGCTCTTTCAGTTTTACGTCGCCGAGGGCAGGCTCTCCTGCCAGCTCTATCAGCGCAGCGCCGATCTGTTCCTCGGCGTGCCCTTCAACATCGCCTCCTACGCGCTCCTGACGCACATGGTCGCGCAGGCGACCGGCCTCGGCGTCGGGGACTTCGTCCACACCTTCGGCGACGCCCACATTTATTCAAACCACACGGAGCAAGTCCGCGAGCAGCTCTCCCGCGAGCCGCGCTCGCTGCCGACGCTCAGGCTCAACCCGGAGGTCCGCGAGATCGACGCCTTCACCTTCGAGGACATCGCGATCGAGAACTACGACCCGCACCCCGCGATCAGGGCGCCGGTGGCGGTATGAGCCGAGAGATCTCGCTGATTTCCGCGGTGGCGGAGAACGGAGTCATCGGGCGCGAGGGCGATCTGCCGTGGCGCCTGAAGGACGACATGCGGTGGTTCATGCGCCGCACCAGGGGCGGCTCGACGATCATGGGCCGCCGGACGTTCGAGTCGATGGACGGCCCGCTGCCCGATCGTCAGAACATCGTGCTGACGAGCCGGGAGGACTGGTCGCCCGAGGGCGTGCTGATCGCCCGATCGATCGAAGACGCCATCGCGAAGGCCGACCGGGAGAGCGTCTTCATCATCGGAGGCGAGAGCGTCTACCGCGCCGGGCTTCCTTACGCGACGCGGCTCGACCTGACGCGCGTGCACGCCGAGGTCGAGGGCGATACGCGCTTCCCGGAGGTGGACTTCTCAAAGTGGGAGCGTGTCAGCGCCGACCGGCGCGGCCCCGACGCGGAGAACGATCACCCCTTCACGATCGAGGTGTGGACGCGGGCCGAACCGGAGACGTCGCTCTAGCGTCGCCCGCCCTCGAGCGCCCGCCCGATGACCTCGAGCTTCTGCCGCTGCTGCGCCTCGGGGTCAACAGGCTCGCCCCTTTGGTGGTCGAGCGGGATTGGCGCGCCGTTTTTCGCCTGCTCGAGAAGCCACGCCCGCTGCTCGGGCGTCAGGTCGCCGGTCGGCGTGATGAGCACGGGGCCGGGCGCGGCGCTCTCGCCGCCGTCGCCGGGGATCATCCCGGCCATGCCGGTGATCGCGCTGGCGTCGGCGTTCTGGGGAAGCAGCCATCCGGTGAGGCCTCCCGAACCCTCACCGAAGAGCCGCTCGGAGATCGTCACCGCGCTGACCATCAGCCCGCAGAAGCCGAGCAGGTAGAGAGCCGGCTTGCGGAGCGATCGGCCGTGCCGAGCCGGAGCGGTCTGTCCTTTGAAGGTCGCACTTCGCATTGGTCCGGCATCGGGCGATCGCCGGCGCCGCGCGCCGACGGAATCGCCCGTTTTGGGGCCGCGAGACGGGCTGTGACGGTCCGGCGGGGTGGGGGGTCACCGCTGCCCGGCGGCCCGATCCCGCGCCGCCACGGCCAGCTTGTCCGCTCGCTCGTTCTCGGGGTGCTCGTTGTGCCCGCGGATCCAGTGGTAGTCGAGCTCGTGTGTGCTCCGCAGCTCGTCGAGGCGTTCCCAGAGGTCGCGGTTCTTCACGGGCGACTTGGAGGCCGTCACCCACCCCTTCTTCTTCCACCCGTCCATCCAGCTCTTGAGGCCGTTGAGGACGTACTGGCTGTCGGAGTAGACGTCGACGCGCGACGGACGGGTCAGCGCCGTCAGGCCGCGGATGACCGCCATGAGCTCCATCCGGTTGTTGGTGGTTTCCGGTTCGCCGCCGGAGTCCTCGCGCTCGGATTCGGAGGCGCGATGGCGCAGGATGTACGCCCACCCGCCCGGCCCCGGGTTCCCGGAGCAGGCGCCGTCGGTGTAGAGCTCGACCCTCGGTCGATCGGGTTGCGGTCGGTCAGCCATAGGCGGGCACTCTAGCGAGCCGCCTGCGCGGCGCGCGGGCGTTACGATCCGTGCATGACCACCGCCGCCGCGTCGAGCCCCGCCCGCGCCGTCCATCGCATCGAGGTGCGCCGCAACGAGCCGGACGATCCGCGCGCCGCGAGCGTCCGCCGTCAGGCCGAGGCCGCGGGCATCCATCCAAACGCCGTGCGCGTCGCCCGCGTCTATCTCATCGAAGGCGAGATCGACGCCGCCGGCCTCGAGCGCCTCACCGGCGGCCTGCTCTCGAGCCCCGTCGCCGAGACCGCGACCCTCGGCGCCGCCCCGGTGGAGCCGGGCGCCCAGGTGATCGAGATTCACCCGCTTCCCGGCGTGATGGACCCGCCCGCTCAGACGCTCGAGCGCGCTGCGGAGGAGCTGCTCGGGGTCCGCAGCGTCCGCGCCACGACCGGGTGGAGGTACGACCTCACGGGCGTCGGCGCCGAAGAGGCGATGAGGCTCGCGAGCTCTCATCTGGCGAACCCCGTCATCCACGCCGTGCACGCCGAGCCGCACCACCCGAGCGAGCTGGCCCGCGGCGCGCCCGCGGAGTTTCGCCTGACGCGCGTGCCCATCCGCGATCTGGGCGAGGTCGAGCTCGCGAAGCTCTCGCGCGAGGGACACCTCTTTCTCGACGCCGCGGAGATGCGCGCCGTTCAGGATCACTACCGCTCGCTCGACCGCGACCCCACGGACATCGAGCTCGAGACCATCGCCCAGACGTGGTCCGAGCACTGCGTGCACAAGACGCTCAAGTCAAAGATCCGCTACGAGGGGCCCGCCGAGGACGTCATCGACTGGTCGAACCGGCCCGGGCACACGGTCGACGGCGGGGTGGTGGCCATCGACAACCTGCTCCGGAGCACCGTCGCGGCGGCGACGCACGAGCTGATCGCCGAGGGGATCGACTGGACCCTCTCGGTTTTCGTCGACAACGCCGGGATCATCGCGTTCGACGAGGACACGGCTGTCTGCGTCAAGGTTGAGACCCACAACCACCCGAGCGCGATCGAGCCCTACGGCGGCGCCGCGACCGGCATCGGGGGGTGCATCCGCGACGTTCTCGGCGCCGGCCTCGCCGCCAGGCCGATCGCCGCGACAAACGTCTTCTGCGTGGCGCCCGCCGGAACGCCTGCGCCCGAGGGCGCGCTCGACCCGACGCGCGTGCTCACCCAGGTCGTCGCCGGCATCGGCGACTACGGCAACCGCGTCGGCGTGCCCACGCTCTCCGGCGCCGTGGCCTTCGACGAGCGCTACATCGGGAACCCGCTCGTCTACGCCGGGTGCATCGGCGTCATGCCGCGCGATCGCATCTCCGGCGAGGCCCAGCCCGGCGACCTCATCGTCGCTCTCGGCGGACGCACCGGGCGCGACGGCGTCCACGGGGCCACCTTCTCGAGCGCCGAGCTCACGGGCGACCACGCCGACGAGTTCTCCCACGCCGTGCAGATCGGCAACCCGATCGAGGAAAAGAAGGTGATCGACGCCGTCCTCCGCGCCCGCGACCACGAGAGCGGCCCCCTGTTCTCGGCCATCACCGACTGCGGCGCCGGGGGCTTCTCGAGCGCCGTGGGGGAAATGGGCGAGGAGATCGGCGCCACGGTCGAGCTCGATCGCGCTCCGCTCAAGTACGACGGGCTCACCTACACCGAGATCTGGATCTCCGAGGCCCAGGAGCGGATGGTCCTGAGCGTGCCGGAGAGCAAGATCGAAGCGCTCCGCGCCATCTGCGACGAGGAGTCCGTCGAGCTCGCCGTTCTCGGCGCGTTCGGGACGCACGGCCGCCAGCTCGTCCTGAACCACCGCGGCGAGGAGGTCGGGCGCCTCGATATGCGCTTCCTCCACAACGGGCTGCCCGCCCCGCACCGAGAGGCCCGGTGGACGCCGCCGGTCGTCGAGACGACCTCGCCCGAACGAATCGACGTCGCCGACGCGCTGCTCCGCGTCCTCGCCGACCCGAACGTCGCCTCCAAGCGGTGGATCATCGAGCAGTACGATCACGAGGTCCAGGGCGCAACGGCGATCAAGCCGCTCGTCGGCGAGGGCGGCGTCGGGCCTGGCGACGCTACGGTCATCACGCCCGTCCCCGGCTCTTCCAGAGGCCTTGCGATCTCGCAGGGCCTCGCGACCGGCGTCGGCGACCCGGCCCGCGGCGGCGACCCCTACCTCATGGCGCTCGCCGCGATCGACGAGTGCGTCCGCAACCTCGTCTGCGTCGGCGCCGACCCCGACCGCATCGCGATCCTCGACAACTTCTGCTGGCCGAGCTGCGGAAAGCCTGAGAATCTCGGCTCGCTCGTCCGCGCCGCCGAAGGCTGCTACGACGCCGCCAAGGCCTACCGCACGCCCTTCGTCTCCGGGAAGGATTCGCTCAACAACCAGTTCACCACCGGCGACGGCCGCACGATCGAGATCCCGCCCACGCTGCTCATCACCGGCGTCGCCGTCGTCCGGGACGTGAACCGCTGCGTGACGAGCGACGCCAAGCAAGCCGGGAGCGCGCTGCTGCTCGTCGGCCCCACCGGCGACACGCTGGGCGGCTCCGTCGCCGGCCGCCTCCTCGAAGCGTCCGGCCCGCCGCCCCGGACGGATCTCGAGTCGGGCCCGTCCACGGCCCGCGCCGTCGCTTCGCTCATCGAAATGGGCCTGGTTCGCTCGGCCCACGACGTTTCAGAGGGCGGGCTGCTCGCGGCGGTCGCCGAGATGCTCATCGGAGCCGGCGGCGAACTCGGCGCGACGCTCGAGCTCAGCGCGGACCCCGTCGCGCTCTTCGGCGAGTCGCCCTCGCGCTACGTTCTCGAGGTCGATCCCGCGCGGCTCGGCGAGATCGCCTCGACGCTGGGCGAGGTCCCGCACGAGCGCCTGGGCGCCCTCGACGAGACCGGCCGCCTTCACGCCCCGGCGCTGAATCTCGATCTCGGCGTTGACGAGCTCACACGCGCCTGGACCACTCTGCACAACGGGAGCGCGTCATGAGCACGCCGCGCGCGCTGATCATCCGAACCGCCGGCACGAACTGCGACGCCGAGATGACTCGCGCTTTCGCCCTGGCCGGCGCCGAGCCCGAGCTCGTTCATCTCGACGCGCTCGTCCGCGAGCCGTCGCGCCTGGAAGCCTACGACCTCATCGGCTTCCCCGGCGGCTTCAGCTACGGCGACGACATCGCCTCGGGCCGCGTGCTCGCGATGAAGCTGCGCGAGTCGCTCTACCCCGCTCTCCGCGACGCCGCCCGCCGCGGCGTCCCGATGATCGGCGTCTGCAACGGGTTCCAGGCGATGGCGCAGCTCGGCCTGCTGCCCGGCCCCGAGCGCGGCCAGTGGCCCGAGGACGCGCCGCCCGCCGCCTCGGTCGCGCTGCTCGAGAATGACTCCGCCCGGTTCATCGACCGCTGGGTCCGCGTCGACGCGCCCGAGTCGGTCTGCGTCTGGACGCGCGACCTCTGGCCCGTGGACCGGGGCGACCGGACGCACGCGATGCGTCTGCCCATCGCTCACGCCGAGGGCCGCTTCTTCGCCGCGCCGGGCGAGCTCGAGCGCCTCGAGTCCGCCGGCCAGATCGCCCTGCGCTACGCCGAGCCCGTCAACGGATCGGCCGGGAACGTCGCGGGCCTCTGCGATCCCTCCGGGCGGATCCTCGGCCTCATGCCGCACCCCGAGCGGTACGCCGAGTGGAGGACTCATCCCTTCTGGACGCGGCTCCCCCCCGAGACGCGGCGGGGCGCGCCGCCCGGGCTGCGCCTCTTCCAGAACGCGGTCTCCTGCGTTCTTGAGGGGTCCGGGCAACCCGCCGGAGCCGCACGCGTAGACGAGTAAGCCATGAGCGCCTTCAACGACCCCCGCCTGCTGCGTCGCCCCCTCGAGCCGCAGTCGGACCCCGGAAAGCGCCCCGAGTGCCGGCGCTGCGGGTATGACCTCACCGGCCTTCCGGCGGGGGCCGTCTGTCCGGAGTGCGGCGCGGAACGCGCCCGCGCCCGGAAGGGAGAGATCCAGAAGCAGCGCGCCGGCCTCGTCGCGGCGCGTCCGGGCGAGATCCGCCGCTTCGGCATCGGCTTCCTCTTCCTCGCCCTGCCCGCGATCGCGTCGCCCATGGTCCTGGTCATCGGGTGGACCCCGACGGCGTTCGCCGCATGGACCGGGGGCGGGCTCGCCCTGGTGTGGATGGCCGGCGTCACGCTGCTCAACGTCCGACGCTTTACGTGCGGCGAGAACCCGCCCGACGAGAAACCGCTCGAACGAATCCTGCGTTACGGCGCCATGGGCACGCAGTGGGCGTGGCCCGCCGCGGTCGGCGTGCTGGCTCTCGGCCTGCCTCAGGCGGCGGCGTGGACGCTCGCCGGGATCGGCGCGGTCGGGCTGCTCCCGACGCTCTGGTCCGCGGGCAACGCGCTCGAGTGGGGCGGGGATGAGGAGGGCGGCTCGATCACCCGTCGCGCGCTGCTCTACGTCGGGTTCGCGTGGGGCCTGCTGGCCTTCGGAGCCCTCATCCCCTTCATCTCGTTCCTCTTTGGCGCCGCCGTGTTGCTCGGCCTCCTCTTTCTGTACTTCAAGACCGCCGTCGCTCTCCTGAGCGGGGTCGCCATAGCGAAGTGGGCGATCGAGCATCAGCGGCACGAGGCGGGCAAGCTCGACCGCCTGCGGGAGCGGCGCGAACGCGTCGAGGCGGCGCAGGCCGCGAGGATCCGCGCCGAGGAGCGGGCGCGCTTCGCGAGCCGCAACGATCGACCGGTGAGCGTCGACGATTTCCAGTCCTGACTCTGCGAGCCCATGGCGGCGGCGCGGTACCATCGCCGCATGCCAGAGAACACCCAATCACCGCTTCGCGTCGGCGTCGTCGGCGTCGGCCGTATGGGCCGTCACCACGCCCGCGTCTTCTCCGAGATGCCCGGGGTCGCCCTCGTCGGCGTGTGCGACAAAGACGCCGAACGCGCCGCCGATATCGCCGAGGCCCGCGGGTGCGACGCCTTCACGGACGTGGCGGATCTCGTCGCCGCGGGCGTCGACGCCGTGGCGATCGCGGCGCCGACCGTTCATCACCGAAGCGTCGCCGAGCCGTTCCTGAAGCGCGGCGCCGGGTGCCTCATCGAGAAGCCCCTCGCGCCGGACGCCGCCGAGGCCCGCGAGCTCGCCGAGCTCGCGAGCGCGTCGGGCGCGGTCCTGCAGGTCGGGCACACCGAGCGGTACAACCCCGCCGTCCGAGCGCTCCAGGCCGAGCGCGATCGCGCCGCCGCCGAGGGCCGACCGGGCATCCATCCGCGATTCATCGAGGTTCACCGCGTCAGCCCCATGACCTTCCGTTCGGTCGATGTCGGCGTCGTCTTCGACATGATGATCCACGATCTCGACGTCGTCTTGAACCTGGTGGGGGGGATGGGCCCGAGCGACGTGCAGGCGACCGGCGTCCCCGTCCTCACCGAGCACGAGGACGTCGCCAACGCCCGCCTGACGTTCCAGACGCCCGCCGGCGAGTGCATCGCCAACATCACCGCCTCGCGGCTCGCCTTCAAGACCGAACGCAAGATCCGCATCATCGCCGAAGACGCCTACGTCTCGATCGACTACGCGAAGAAGTCCGGCGTGCTCATCCGCAAGACCGCCAACGAGCTCCAGCTCTCCGAGGTCCGCGCCGCCCTCCGCGAGGGCAAGGACCTCTCCGACCTCGACTACTCCGAGCTCGTCACGATCGAGGACCTCGAGATCGACGACGCCGAGCCCCTCCGCAAGCAGGCGGAGGACTTCGTCCGCGCCGTGCGGACCGGCGAGCGGCCCCCGGTGGACGCCGCCGCCGGCCTCGCCGCCGTCAGCGCCGCCGAACGCATCACCGCCGCCTGCGCCGCCTCCGCAGCCGCATCGAGCTAACCCTCCGCCTCCCTCTCCCTCGGGAAGAGGGCGGGGGTGATGGCTCCCGAACCCCGTAGGGCGTCCGCTCGCAGCCGCCGCTCCGCTCCCAGACGGCGGATGCAGGCATCCGCGCCACACCCGTCAATCCGCCCACAAACACGCCCTCGAATCGCTACCATCTCGTTCTCAACGCAGATCGACCCCAAGGAGCCCCGCCCGTGGCCAAGAGCTTCAACTGCAAGCTGATCACTCCCGAAGCCCGCCTCGTCGACGCCGACGCGATCTACGTCTCGGTCCCCGCGCACGACGGCCTCATGGGCATCCTCCCGAACCGCGCCCCCTTCGTCGCCAAGCTCGGCCTGGGCGAGCTCACGATCCGCCACGCCGAGGGCGGCGACCGCTCCTTCCTCCTCGACGGCGGCTTCGGCCAGATGGTCGGCGATACCCTCCGCATCCTCGCGGAGCGCGCCACGCCCGTGGAGAAGCTCGTGCTCTCCGACGCCGAGGCCGAGCTCGCCGAGGCCTCGGCCCGCACCGCGACCGACCCCGACGAGATGGACCGCATCACCCACGAGCGCCAGCGCGCCCGCCTGAAGGTCCGCCTCGCCAGAGACGCCCGCTCCCGCGGCATCTGATTTATTTGCTCCCTCTCCCCCGGGGAGAGGGC
>CAZXGT010000019.1:0-9017 GCA_964639935.1 uncultured Phycisphaeraceae bacterium | reverse complement strand
CGCGTCGTGCCGCTAGTCGATCGCCACGACCTGCCGGAACTGGTCCATCCGCTCCTCCAGCTCCTCGTCCGTCAGCTCCGCCAGCCGATCCAGACTGAAGCTCTCGATCGTGAAGCTCGCGATCACCGTCCCCCGCGCGAGCCCCGTACGGATCATGTCGAAGCTCACGGGTTCGCCGCCGAAGTGCTCCTCCGCGTGCCGCTTCGCGATATGCCCCATCATCCCGCCCGCGAAGCTGTCCCCCGCGCCCGTCGGATCGATCACTTTCTCCGCCGGGAAGGCCGGCAGCGCCGCCACCCCCTCCTCGTGAACCAGCACGCACCCGTGCTCGCCCTTCTTCACAACCGCGAAGCTCGGCCCCATCTCCAGGATCTTCTTGCCCGCGGTGATCGCGTTGCGGACGCCCGTCAGCTGCGTCGCCTCCTGATCGTTGAGCACCACCCCGTCGATCTGCCCGAGCAGCTCCTTGAGCTCCGCGTTCGCGTCCGAGATCCACAGATCCATCGTGTCGGCCACCGCGATCGCCCGCGTCGGGAACTGGCTGAGCAGGTCCATCTGCACGCTCGGGTGGTTGTTCGCGAGGAAGATGTAGCGCGAGTCGCGGTAGGCCCGCGGCGTCAGCGGCGGCGCCTCGGCGAGCACGCCAAGCTCGGTAAAGAGCGTTTCGCGGACGTTCATGTCCTCGTGATACTTCCCGCCCCACGCGAAGGTCGTCGAGCCGGCCCGCGTCTCGAGCCCCTCCACGCACACGTTCGGAAACCGGGAGAGCGTCGTCTGATGCTCGTGGTCGAAGTCCTCCCCGACCGCCGCCACGAGGCGCACCGGCGCAAAGAACGACGCCGAGGCGGCGAAGTACGTACACGACCCCCCAAGCACCCGCTCAACGGCGCCATGAGGAGTCTGAACGGAGTCGTACGCAACGGAACCGGTGACGATGAGTGGCATGACCCAAGCCTAGCCCGGCGCGCGGTACCCTGCACGCATGAGCGACCCGCAGACCGTCATCACCCGCTTCGCCCCCTCGCCCACCGGCCACCTCCACATCGGCGGCGCCCGCACGGCTCTCTTCGCGTGGGCCTACGCCAAGGGCCGCGGCGGGCGCTTCATCCTCCGCGTCGAGGACACCGACCGCCAGCGCTCCAGCGCCGAGTCCGAGACCCAGATCCTCGACTCCCTCGCCTGGCTCGGCCTCGACTGGGACGACGGCCCCGAGCACCATCTCCCCTCCGGCGACCACGTCGGCGGCGACTCCCGCTCCGTCGGCCCCTTCCACCAGGCCCTCCGCCTCGACATCTATCGCGACCACCTCGACCAGCTCATCGACGCCGAACTCGCCTACCACGCCTTCGAGACCCCCGAGGAACTCGACGCCAAGCGCCAGCAGGCCCGCGC
The DNA here is from genome assembly GCA_964639935.1 of uncultured Phycisphaeraceae bacterium. Lineage (GTDB taxonomy): Bacteria > Planctomycetota > Phycisphaerae > Phycisphaerales > UBA1924 > CALNYS01. The sequence continues at coordinate 7,625 of CAZXGT010000019.1, read as the reverse complement.
CGAAAAAAAGGCCTTCCGCTACGACCGTGCCGCCCTCGAGATCCCCAAAGCCGAGCGCCTCAAGCGTGCCGACCGCGGCGAGCCCTGCGTCGTCCGCTTCAGGATGCCCGACGAAACCATCACCGTCAGCGATCAGGTGCTCGGCGACGTCACGCTGAGGCCCGAGGACCTCGACGACTTCGTCATCCGCAAGGCCGACGGCTTCCCGACCTACCACTTCGCCTGCGTCGTCGATGACGAGCTCATGGGCGTCACCCACGTCATCCGCGGGCAGGAGCACCTGATCAACACGCCGAAGCACGTCGCCCTCCAGCGGGCCCTTGGCTTCCGCACGCCCGAGTACGCCCACCTGCCGCTCATCATGAACCCCGAGGGGTCCAAGATGAGCAAGCGCGACAAGGACAAGGCCGCGCGTCACGCCGCCAAGCAATCGGGCCTGCACACGACCCCGGTCCCCGAGATCGAGGACGCCGAGTTCAAGAAGTGGCTCGACGACTCCAAAAAGCAGCTCCCGACCTTCTCCCTCGAGAAGCTCGCGGAAAAGCTGGGCCTGACGCTCCCCGAGATCAACGTCGATGACTTCCGCCGCGCGGGGTACCTCCCGGAGGTCGTCTGCAACTACATCGCCCTCCTCGGCTGGTCGCCCGGCAACGACCTCGAGAAGTTCGACAACGGTTTCCTCAAGGAAAAGTTCGATCTCCCGCGCATCGTCAAGACCGCCGCCCGCTTCGACCGCAAGAAGCTCCTCGCCTTCAACACCGACGCCATCACGGAGATGGACCCCGCGGAGTTCAAGCGGCGCTGGCGCGCCTGGTGCGAGACCGAGGCGCCGGAGCTCATCGAGAGGCTCTCGCCCGAGCAGTTCGAGCTGATGGCCGAGGCCAATCAGCCGCGGAGCAAGACCTTCCGCGACGCCCTCGGCTTCTCGAGCTTCCTGCTCATCGAGACGAGCGAGATCGCCTACGACGACAAGGCCGTCAAGAAGTTCATCCACAAGAACGACGCCCAAGGCCTGCAGACGCTGAGCCGCCTTCGCGAGACGCTGCCGGGCGTGGACCCCTGGACCCCGGGCGAGATCGAATCGCGAGTCGAGGCCTTCGCGGACGCGCACGATCTCAAGATGGGGGCCGTCGCCCAGCCCCTGCGCATCGCCTGCACGGGAACAAGCGTCAGCCCGCCCATCGGCGCCACCCTCGCCTCGCTGGGCCGCGAGACCGTCCTCGCGCGCATCGACCGCGCCCTCGAGCAGCTCGCCGAGCCCGCCGGCGCCTAATCCCCTCCCTCTCCCACCGGGAGAGGGCCGGGGTGAGGGGGCTTCCTGATCTCCGACGCTCCCTAGCCCCTCTCTCACGCGGAGAGAGGCACAAACGTCGCCTCGCACCCCGGCGCCTCCGTCACGCTCGCGCGCACAAGCCGGACGCCCGACGGGAGCGACTTCGCGATCGACTCCCCGATGTGCCGGGCCACCCGCTCGGCCGTCGGGTTAACCCGGTCAAAGGGCGGCGTCGCGTTGAGGTCGGCGTTGTGAAAAGGCTCGATGATCCGCGCCAGCTCCCGCTCGATCGCGTGAAAGTCGCACAGCAGCCCGTCCTCGTCGAGTTCATCCCCGCCAACGACGACGCTCAAACGCCAGTTGTGCCCGTGCACCGGCTCCCGCTCGCCCTTCATGACGATGGCGTGGGCCGCGCAGAATTCGGTCCGAAGAGTCAGTTCGTATCGCGCCATGGCCCGAGCGTAGCGGGCGAGATCCGCCGCCGCGGCCCCTTAAGCCGGAGAGTTATCAGGCCGATGACCCTCTCGAAGCCCCGAGGAGCCGCCCATGCGCCGCATCTACGTCAAGGATCTTCGCGCCGGGCAGACGCTGCCCAAGGCGCTCTTCACGCCCTCAGGGCTCAAGCTCCTGCCGGCCGGGACAAGGCTCTCCCGAGGCCGTGTCTCATCGCTTCGCCGCTCCTATTCGGGGCCGCTGTATCTCGCGGCGAGCTATCACGAGCTCCGCTCGGCGCTCTCGGGCGAGGCGGCCGCGACGCCCGCCGGGCCCATCGACATCGGCGCCGACCCGCGTCGCCAGAAGGCCGACACCGGCGACGCCGCGCATCGCCGCGAGTGGATGCGCCGCGTCCGCCGCGCCGAGCGCGACCTCGACGAGCAGCTCGACCGGTGGGAAGGGCTCGACCGCCGCGTCGAGCCCGGCCTGCGGCCCATCGAGCTCGAACCGCCCGGACGCCTCGGCTGGCCCTCGACCTCGCGCCTTCGCGCCTACCGAGCCGATCGCGTCCGCCGCATCGCCGCGCTCCACCGGGCGATCCTGAGCAACGAGCTCGTCACGATCAGCGAACCGATGTACCTCGTCCGCGAGCTGATCGACCTGTACATCGGCTATCCCGACCGTTTCGCGCGCCTCGCCACGATCGGCGCCGCGGGCGGGGAGCGGCCGATCGCCGAGCACGCGCTCTCGGTCGCCGCGCTCTCGGTCGCCATCGCCGTCCGCCTCGGCTGGAGCCCCTACGACGTGCAGCGCGCCGGGCTCGCCGGGCTCTTCGCCGATCTCGGGATGACGCTCGACCCGCAGGACGGTCGCGGCCCGCTCGATGAGATCGCTTCCTCGCGGCTCCGCCGTCACCCGCTCGCGAGCGGCGTGATGCTCGAGGCCGTCGAGGACGTCGCCGAGCCCGTCCGCCTCGCCGTCACGCAGCACCACGAGCGGCTCGACGGCTCCGGCTACCCCCTCGGGCTCCGCGCCGATGAGATCCACGACATCGCCCGAGTCCTCGCCGTCACCGATTCCTTCGCCGCAGCGATCGCCCCCCGCGCCCACCGCGCCCCGAACCGCCCGCACGCCGCGATGGTCGACGTCTGCCGGCGCGCCCTCGCGGGGGAGCTCGACCGCGCCGTCGCGATGGCGCTCGTGCGGGCTGTCGGCGTCTTCCCGGTCGGGGCCTCCGTCGCGCTCGACACCGGCGACGCCGCGGTCGTGGTCTCGAGCAGGGCCGAATCGCCGGCGCACCCGACCCTCCGCCTGCTCTCGCGTCCCGCCGGCGCCGAGTTCGCCGCGGAGCTCGATCTCTCCACCACCGAGGGCGTTCGCATCACCGCCGAGCTCGCTCCGGCCGAGGCGATCGACGCTCGCGGAGCCCGCCTCGCCGCCTGATCGCCCGCTATCCTCGCCGCCATGGGACAGATCACCGAAGAAAGATCCGCGCCGCTCATGGCGTCGGTGAGCGGCGTGCGCGGGATCGTCGGGGCGTCGCTCACCCCGGAGGTCGTCTGCCGTTTCGCCGGGGCTCTCGCGAGCTGGCTCCGCGAGCAGCCCGAGGCCCGACCCGTCATCGTCGTCGGGCGCGACGGGCGCGAGGGCGGCGAGGTCGCCGCGCAGATCGCCGTCGGCGCCCTCCGCGCCGCCGGGATGCGCGTCGTCGATCTCGGCGTCGCCATGACCGCCACCGTCGGCGTCATGGTCAAACGCCACCGCGCCGCCGGCGGGCTCGTCCTCACCGCGAGCCACAACCCCGCCGAGTGGAACGGCCTCAAGCCCATCACCGGCCTCGGGAGCGCCCCCGCGCCCGATCAGGCGAGCGCGATCCTCCAGCGGTTCCACGACGCCCGCGCCGAGTGGGCCTCGCATGCGACCCTTGGCGAGCTCGACTGCGACGCCGCCGCCGCCCATGCCCACGTCGCCGCCGTGCTCGAGCGCATCGAGCCCGTCGTCCCCGTCGCCGAGATCGCCAGCCGCCGCTTCCGCGTCGCGCTCGACTCGGTCAACGCCTCCGGGTCCCTCGCCGGCCCCATGCTCCTCGAGGCTCTCGGCTGCCGGGTCGAGCGCGTCGCCTGCGACGGCTCGGGCGTCTTCCCGCACACCCCGGAGCCCACGGCCGCGAACCTCGTCAGTCTCTGCGAAGCGACCAGGGGCGCCGACGTCGACGTCGCCTTCGCCCAGGACCCCGACGCCGATCGGCTCGCCATCGTCGATGAGACCGCGGCCTACCTCGGCGAGGAATACACGCTCGCCCTCGCCGCGCAGGCGATTCTGCCGGGTCACGAGGCGGCCGTCCTCGCCGCCAATCTCTCAACGAGCCGGATGATCGACGACGTCGCCGCCCGGTTCGCCGCCCGCGTCGTCCGCACCCCGGTGGGCGAGGCCAACGTCGTGGCCGGGATGCGCGAGCACCAGGCCGCGCTCGGCGGCGAGGGCAACGGCGGCGTCATCTGGCCCGACGTCGTGGAGATCCGTGACTCCCTCGGCGCCATGGCCCTTGTTCTCGCGCTGATGACGCGCGAGGGCCGGCCGCTCTCGGCCATCGCCGCGGACCTCCCGAGCTACGCCATCGTCAAGCGCAAGGCGCCCATCCGCGAAGGCCTCGCCGAGCACGCCTACCGAAACCTCAAGGAGCGGTTCGCGGGCGCAACATTCGACGAGCAGGACGGCCTGCGCCTCGACTTCGACGACCCGCCATCGTGGATCCACGTGCGCCCGAGCAACACCGAGCCGATCCTCCGCGTCATCGCCGAGGCGCCGAGCCGAGCCGCGGCCGAGAAGCTCGCGAGCGAAGCGGAAGACATCGTCGCCTCGCTGTGAGCGCGTTCTGCGAGACGCTCGAGGACGGCTCGCTTCGCCTCCGGGTCAAGGCGATCCCCGGCGCCTCGCGCAGCGGAATCGCCGGCGTTGTCGGCGACCGCCTGAAGATCAAGGTCGCCGCGCCGCCCGAGGGCGGGAAGGCGAACAGGGCGATCATCGCGCTGCTCGCGGAGCGCCTCGGCGTCCGAAGGCGGAGCGTCACGCTCGAGAGCGGCGTGGCGAGTCCGGAAAAGATATTCCGCATCGAGGGCGCGACCGCCGAGAGCGTCGGGAGCCTCGCATCCTGAGCGCGGGACACAGAACGGGGGGTCAGACCTCCGCTGATCAGGCCGGATGCGGGATCGCGTCCGGGAGGTCGTCCTCGTCCTCGTCGCTCCTGGCCTTCGCGGGCGGCGCGGCGGTCTTCTCCGCCTCCGCCGCGAGCAGCTCGCTCACCGACGGCTTGTCGAGCCGCTCGCCCTCGATGAGCTTCTTGACCTCGTCCGCGGTCAGCGTCTCGTGCTTGAGCAGCGCGTGGGCCACCGCTTCGACCCTCCACCAGTTCTCGCGGAGGGTCTTCTCGGCCGAGTCGTAGGACTCGTCGACGAGCCGGCGGATCTCTTCGTCGATCACGTGCGCCGTCTCGGGCGAGTAGTCCTTGTCCGAGACGAAGGACTCCTGCGTGTCCTGCGACGCGTAGCGGATGAAGCCGAGCCGGTCGCTCATGCCCCACTCGAGGATCATGTGCCGCGCGATGTTCGTCACCTGCGCGATGTCCGACGCGGCGCCGCTCGAGACGTCGCTCGTCTTCATCTCCTCGGCGATGCGGCCTCCGCACGCGACGATCATCGCCGCCTTGAGCCACTTGAGACCGTAGCCGTAGCGGTCCTTCTCGGGGAGCGTCATCGAGGCGCCCCCGTACTCGCCGCGCGGGATGATCGTCACCTTGTGCAGCGGGTCGGCTCCGGGAGTCAGGATCTGCAGCACCGCGTGCCCGGCCTCGTGGTAGCTCGTGGCGACGCGCTCGTCCTCCTCCACGGTCCGGCTCTTGCGCGCCCGCCCGAACTTCACCTTGTCGCGGGCCTCCTCGAGGTCCTCGTGCTCGATGAAGTCCTTGTCCTGCATTGTCGCGCCGATGGCGGCCTCGTTGATGATCGCGGCGAGGTCGGCGCCCGAGAACATGGGCGTCCCGCGGGCGATCTTCTCGAGATCGACGTCCGGACCCATCTTCACCTTCCGGGCGTGAACCTTCAGGATCGCGAGGCGACCCTTCACGTCCGGCAGCGGCACCTGAACCTGCCGGTCAAAGCGGCCCGGACGCGTCAGCGCCGGGTCAAGGACGTCCACGCGGTTGGTGGCGGCGATGACGATGATGCCGTCCTCGGTGCCGAAGCCGTCCATCTCCACGAGGATCGCGTTGAGCGTCTGCTCGCGCTCGTCGTGCCCGCCCGAGGAGAAGCCCCCGCCGCGCCGGCGCCCGACCGCGTCGATCTCATCGAGGAAGATGATGCACGGCGAGTTCTCTTTCGCCTGCTTGAAGAGATCACGCACCCGGCTGGCGCCGACGCCCACGAACATCTCGACGAAGTCCGAGCCCGAGATCGTAAAGAACGGCACGTCCGCCTCGCCCGCGATCGCCTTGGCCAGCAGCGTCTTGCCCGTGCCGGGAGGGCCCACGAGCAGCACGCCGCGCGGGATGCGGCCTCCCAGGCGGGTGAACTTCTTGGGGCTCTTGAGGAACTGGATGAGCTCGTCCACCTCGTCCTTTGCCTCGTCGACGCCCGCGACGTTCGCGAAGGTGACGCCCGTCTGCTCCTTCATGAAGACCTTGTGCTTGGAGCGCCCGAAGTTCCCGAGCATCCCGCCCCCGCCCCCGGCGCTGCGCAGCCCGCGAGCGATGATGAACCAGAAGATCAGGATGAAGATGAGCATCCAAATAAGCGGGCCCATGAGCAGCGACTGCCACCACGAGGGGCCGCCCGTATCGGTGTACGTGCTCTCGGTGAGCTCATCGAGTTTCTCGGCGTAGAAATCCGCCAGCTGCGGCTTGATGAGGAGATAGACCATCGTCTCCTCGCCGCCCGCGGCGCCCTCGACCTGGATCGCGCGGATCCGATCGGCGTGGAGCTCGACCGTCTCGGGCTGGATCGCGCCCTCCTCGTAGAGGCTCGCGAACTCGCGCCAGCTCTCGAGCTGCACGCCCGCGTTCATGCTCGAATGGAACACCATCGCGAGCATCGCGAGGAGCGTCAGAACGAGGATCCATCCAAAGAAGCCACGACCCATGCGGGGCTGCGGCGGCGTGTTCTTGCCGGGCCCGCCCGGGCGGGGATCCTGATCGTTCTGCTGTCGTCCGTTCTGTGGCATGAGCGCTCGCTTCCGTCCTGTGCTTCGGCCGTTGACGCGACCGGATGCGGGGCGAAGGAGGGGCGTGTGAGGACGTCAGACGCCCGAGAACCGTCCGCGATCCCGCCTGTCGTCGGATGATAGACCCCAAATCATTACCAGTCTGTCCGCAACTCCGCGACGATGCTCTCGGCCAGCCGCTCCACAGCGCCCTCGAGCCCGATTTCGATCGGCTCGCGCACGCCCGCCGCGGGCACGAACGTCCCCGACTCGCGGAAGTTCCGCCGGGCCAGAAGCGAACGTCCGGTGCGGTTGTCGACCCACCGAAAATCCACGGCGATGTCCACGGCCATCTCGTTGCCGAGGCCCGTCTCGTTGTCCACCCCAAGCCGCTCGAGTCGGACGTCGACAATCTGGCCCGTCAGCGTCGTGTCCGCCGCGGTCCCGGCGGCGAGCCGCCAGGGCGTGCGACGCTGCACATGGCGGGTGAGCGCCTGCGTGAGGAGGGTGCTCGCGCCGTGATAGTGCGTCGAGTTCTCGAAAAAGGGGATCGCGATGGAGTCCACGTCGGCGTTGTAGGAGGACACGTTCGCGTACCCGAGCCGCGGGTCCGAGGCGCACCCGAGAAGACACGCGGCCGCGGCGAGCGTCCACGCCGCATGGCAGATGGCGCGAAGGGGCGCGCGCCGGATCACGACGCGGGCTCCTCGGGCGCCGCCGCCTC
>CAZXGT010000018.1:8739-29039 GCA_964639935.1 uncultured Phycisphaeraceae bacterium | reverse complement strand
GCTCCCGGCGCCTCGTCAAGAGCCCAGGCCGCACGCCGCCGGGCGGAGCTGCTCGGGTTCGCCGATCCCGTCACGCTCTCGCCGGGACCCGACGCGAGCTCAGATGGCCAGGAGCTTCCGGATCCGGGCGATCCTTCACTCCGGACGGATCTCCTTCTGCTGGCCGCTCGCGAGGCGCTCCGCCTCGGCGTCTCTCGGGTGCTCTGGCCGGTGCACTGCGCCGCCGACCTGATGGAGATGGACCGCGACCTCGCCCGTGCTCGGCTGGTCGAGCGACTCGTGAATCTCGACGCTCCGCCCTCGGAGAGCCGCGCGGCTCACGAGCCGGCCGTGCGGCTCGAGACGCCGCTTCTGGACCTGACCGACCGCCAGATCGCCGAGCTTGCCGCGGATCTCGATGCCCCGCTCGACGTCTGCTGGTGGTGCCTCAAGGACGGACCGGCGCCCTGCGGTCGGTGCGCCGGGTGCCGGCGATGGGAGCCCGCGCTCAACGCGGCCCGGGGCGCCGAGGCTCCGGCCGGGCGGCCGGGCTGACGCGGCTTGGCAAGCGGGCCGGGAGCCGGTACAGTGTGCGGCTCGCCGCGAGATGGCGGCGGATGGAGCATGCAAGCGATGTACGCGATCATCGAAGACAGCGGCACGCAGATCCGCGTGGAATCCGGCGACGTCATCCAGGTGGACCTGCGCGATCTCCCCGGGGACGCCAAGAGCGTCACCTTCGACCGTGTGCTCGCTCTGGGCGGCGAGGGCGACCTCACGCTCGGTCAGCCCTACGTCGACGGCGCCTCGGTGACCGCCGAGATCGTCGAGCGGGACATGAAGGCCGAGAAGATCGACGTCATCAAGTTCAAGCGTCGCAAGGGCTACCGCCGCAAGACCGGGCACCGTCAGCGCTACATGGTGGTCAAGGTCGGCGACATCACGAAGTAAGCCGGCGCGTTCTGCGGCCTCAGGCGGCCCGCGTCTCGGCGAGGGCCGTTTTTCCATGCGCCTGCGGGCTTGAGTTCAGAGCCCGATCCACACCCCGATGAGCAGCACGCACGCCGTGTACCCGCCGGCGACGAGGTCGTCGAGCAGCACGCCCCAACCGTGCGGGAGGCGCTGGGCGATGTTGGCGGGCTGGATCTTCCCGACATCGAAGACCCGGAAGAGGACGAACGCGGCGGCGAGCCAGATCACGAGGCGCAGGAAGCCCTGCGCCGTGATGGGGTCGGCGATCATGGGCACCACCAGCAGGGGCAGGCACATCCCGGCGACCTCGTCGATCACGATCTGTCCGGCGTCCTTCTTGCCCCACCGCCTCTCCGCCCATGGGGTCCACCACACGCACAGGATGCAGGACACAAGGCAGATGGCCAGAAGAATCCAGCGAGTGGTCTCGAGCGGGACGGCGGCGAACATGAGGATCGCGAAGAGCGCCGGCGGCGGCGTCGAGCCCCAGGTGCCGGACGCGGGCCTGAGCAGCCCGAGCCCGCCGCTCGTGAGAGTGAGAAGTTTGACCGAGTCGAGGGCGCTCATCCCTTTATTTCCTCCGCCAGGGTCTCATCGTCGCGCTGATCGCCGATGTGCGCGAGCATCCGCAGCGCGTAGGGCGCGCTGGACGCGATCGTCGCGAGCGTGACCGCCCAGAAGAGGCCATCGAGGGCGAGCCGGGCCGCGCCGCCGGGGCCGAGCGACTCGGCGGGCGAGAGCCACACGATGAGCAGCCCCAGCGGGACGCTCGCGGACTGCAGGATCATCTTGATCTTGCCGGCCCAGACAGCCGAGAAGTCGATCCGCTCGCTCTCGAGCACCGCCCGCAGGCTCGAGACGATCAGTTCTCTCCCGAGGATCACCACAACCATCCACGGCTCGACGCCGGTGACAACGCGGTCGAGCTCGACTCCGGCGTCGTCGGCGGGGAGGAAGGCGGGGGAGGCCATCACGATGAGCGTGCCCAGAACGAGCAGCTTGTCGGCGGCCGGATCGACGACGCGGCCGAAGAGGGTGACGGCGTTCCACCGTCGCGCGAGGTAGCCGTCGAGAGCGTCCGAGATCGCGGCGACGACGAACAGGACGAGCGCCGTCGGGAGAGCCCAGGCCGCCTCGCCCGGAAACCGGTAGAGCGAGAGCGCCGCGACGATCGCGAGGGCGAGCACGAGTCGGAAGATCGTCAGCAGGTTGGGGAGTCGGCGCTTCAGCGCCGATGGCGTCTGCGCATCATTCGACATGCAGTCGATGGTATCACGCCGCTCTTGCGCGGGGGCCGGCGCCCGGCTTCTCGAGGCTGTTGCCCCCCTGCGCGCGCGACCCTATTCTGCCCGCCTTCAAGGCGCCGGGCAGGGTCCCGGTGGTCAGGGAAAGGCGCCGTCGTGCAGCTGGATTTCAGCACTCTTTTCGTCCATCCCGTGCTGCTGTTTCTCGGGCTCGTGCTCGGCGCGGTGGGTGTGTGGTTCACGATGCCCCGGGCCAGGCGCGCCCCCCGCGAGCTCGGCGCGATCGTCGCCGCCGCGGGCGTCGCTCTCGTGTTTCTCGGCGTGCTCGTTCGCGGGGCCGAGACGTTCCCGAACGTCTTCTTCTACGTCTTCTCGCTGATCGGGCTCGGGTCGGCGCTGCGAGTCATCACGCACCCCCGCCCGGTCTACGCCGCGCTCTTTTTCATCCTGACGATCCTCAGTTCCGCCGGGCTGTACATCATCCTCTCGGCGGAGTTCCTGGCGTTCGCGCTGATCATCATCTACGCCGGCGCGATTCTGATCACGTACCTCTTTGTGATCATGCTCGCGACGCAGGCGCCGTCGGAGGACGCGCCGGGGGACTGGGATGAGTCGGATCGCGTGAGCCGCGCTCCGGGCGGGGCCGTGCTCGCCGGGTTTTTCCTGCTTGCAGCGCTCACAGGGCTCTTCAACTCGGGCGTGCAGTCGCTCCCGCCCTCGGGCTCGCTCCCCAGCGTGACGCACGCGGACGCTCCGCTCGAGCGTCTTCCGGGGAAGGTGAAGGACGCGTTCGTCGCCGCCGGCTTCCCGGAGGAACTGGAGATCGGCAACGATCCCGCTCGCGGCCTGAACATCAACTCCCGGCCCAACGCCCGCTCCGTGCTCGCCCGTCTGGATTACCAGGAGGGTCTGCCCTTTATCAAGCGGTACCACGCGGCGCTTGCGGAGGAGATGCCCGAGGGGCGCCGCGGGCCCTATCTCAGCGGGCTTCGTGTCGTTCGCGACGGTCAGCCGGAGCCCATGTTCGCCGCGAATGAATCGGTCGAGCCGCTCGAGCCGGAGACGCTTGCGCTCTTCCGTTTCGCGGACAGGCCGACGATTCTCATCGCGGAGCTCGATCGGCCGCCCGCTGTTTCCGAGGCGGCCGAGTGGTCCCCGTCCTGGCTACTTCAGCTGCGGATGCCCGACACGCTCGAGGCGGTGAACCTGGAGCGCGTGGGCTTCGCGCTGCTCGCGGAGCACCCGCTGGCCCTCGAGCTCGCGGGCGTGATCCTGCTGATGGCGCTGGTCGGGGCGGTGGTGATCGCTCGGAAGCAGATCGAGGTGAGCGAAGCCGAGACCGAGGCCGCCGCCGCAACGGCCGGAAGGGGAGCCGCGTGATGCTTGAGACGGCCCTGCTCGCCCAGCTCGTTTGGCCTTCGCCGATGGCCGGCGTCACGCTTTTTCACTACCTCTTCGTCGCGGCGTGCCTGTTCTCGATCGGCGTGATCGGCTTTCTGAGCCGGCGGAACCTGATCATCATGTTCCTCTGCACGGAGCTGATGTTCCAGGGCGCCGGGCTCGCGCTGATCGCGCTCGGGCGTTACCACCTGAACCACACGGGCGAGGTGTTCGTGATCTTTGTGCTGACGATCGCCGCGGCGGAGGCGGCTCTCGCGCTCGGCCTGATCGTCTACCTCTTCCGCCGCAAGGGCACGCTCGACGCCGAAGCGTGGGCCAGCCTCAAGGGATGACGCGTGACTGAACCCGCTCTCCATCTCGCCGCCAAGCTCGTCTCGAGCGTCGCGCTGGGCGCGCCCGCAGAGGGAAAGACGGTCGCGGCCGAGCCGATCGCGCTCCCGCCGCTTGAGGATCCCCAGGGCCTCGGCTACCTGCTCTGGATCCCCTTGCTCCCGCTCATCGGCGCGGTGCTCTGCACGCTCTACCGCGCCCTCGGCGTCCGCAACAAGGCCGCCGCGTGGACCAGCGTGGCGCTGCTGGCGATCAGCTTCGTTCTCTCGGTGATCGGCTACATCGACGTCGTCGCCAACGGGACAGGGCGGGCGATCGTCACCGCGTTCGACTGGATCAACATGACCTGGGGGGCGGGAGCCGGAAAATCGCTCCACGCGAACTTCAGCTTCTATCTCGATCCGATCTCGGGTCTCTGGATGCTGTTTGTCACGGGCCTGGCCACGCTCATCGCGCTCTATGCCAGCGAGTACATGGCCGACGATGTCAAGAACAGCAGGATCAACCGCTTCTACGGCGCCTTCTGCCTGTTCGTCTTCTCGATGGCGTGCCTCGTGATGGGGGACAACCTCCTGCTGCTCTTCCTGGGGTGGGAGGGCGTCGGCCTCTGCTCGTACCTGCTAATCGGGTACTACCACCAGAAGCCGAGCGCGGTGGCCGCGGCGAAGAAGGCGTTCATCCTCAACCGCGTCGGGGACGTCGGCCTTTCGCTCGGCATCATGTTCACGTTCGTCGCCTTCGGCTCGCTCGAGTATGACGTGATCTTCCAGCGGACGGCCGAGCTCCAGGAGGCCGCGCTGCAGGGAGCGGCGATCCCGTGGTTCGTCGAGGCGATCCCGCTGCTGTTCATGGTCGGGGCGTTCGGCAAGTCGGCGCAGCTCCCGCTTTATGTCTGGCTCCCGGACGCGATGGAGGGCCCGACGCCGGTCTCGGCGCTGATCCACGCCGCGACGATGGTGACGGCGGGCGTGTACCTCATCGCGCGCATGCTCCCGATCTTCGCGCTCAACCCCGACGCGCTCGTCTGGGTGGCGTGGATCGGCGGTCTCACCGCGCTGCTCGCGGCCACGATCGGCATGGCCGTCTTCGATATCAAGCGGATCATGGCCTATTCGACCGTCTCCCAGCTCGGGTACATGTTCCTCGGGCTTGGGGTGCTCGCTCCGACAGGGGCGGCGTATCACGTTTTCACCCACGCCTTTTTCAAGGCGACGCTCTTTCTCGCCTGCGGCGCCGTGATGCACGGGTTCGCCGGGCAGCTCGACCTCCGCAAGCTCTCGGGCCTCTGGGGGATGAAGGGATGGAAGGTGGTCAGCGCGGCGATGCTCGTCGGGTGCCTGTGCCTGGCGGGCGTGCCCTTCACGAGCGGCTTCTTCTCGAAGGACCAGATCATCGCCGAGGCGTTCGTCACGGCCGGGCCCGGCTACACCCTGCTCGGGCTGATCGCGCTGGCGACCGCGGGCCTCACGGCGTACTACAGCTTCCGCGCCTATTTCCGCGTGTTCCACGGCCCGATCGAGTATCACCCTGGCGAAGACCATCATCACGCTGAGCCCGTTGCGGAGGAAAAGGCGAAGGAGGAGCAGGTCGCCGGCGGTCATGCTCCCGATCCCGATCTCGACCCGCACGCCGACGGCAAGTTCCACCCCCACGCCCCCGGTTGGGCGATCAACACGGTCCTGGCGATCCTGCTCGTCGGCTCGCTGCTCGCCGCGATCCCGTACTTCATCGACAAGCCCAACCACGGGTGGGTGGGCGGCCTCGTGCACGCCTCGCCGACCGACGCGATGGTCCTCCCGGACGGCTCGCAGGTGGAGCGAAACGCGAAGCACTCCTTCTTCGGTCTCGGCGACCCGCACACAGTGATGTACTTCGTCTCGGGCGGGATCGCGCTCCTCGGGATCCTTGCGGCGTGGTGGCTGCACCTGGCCGGACGCACCAGCGCGGCGCACTCGCGGGCCGACGCGCTCAAGCGCCGTCTGGGTCGCGTCGCTCGCGCGGCGGAGAACAAGTGGTACGTCGATGAGATCTACAACGCGATCTTCCGCGTCCCGCTGCTGGTGCTCGCGAACATCTTTTACCTCTTCGATCGGCTGGTGATCGACGGGCTTGTCGAGCTCTTTGGCGCGATCCCGCGATGGTTCGGACGCGGGGCTCAGCCGACGCAGTCCGGCTCGCTCCAGGGCTACGCCGCCGGGATGGCCGCGGGCGTCGCTCTGCTCCTGATCCTCGCGTGGGCGGCCCCCGCGCTCGTGTCTCTGGTGGGGGGCTGATTCATGCTGATGCTCACGCTGTTTCTGCTTCCGCTCATCGGCGCGGTCGTCGTCGGGCTCGGCTCCGGCCGCGAGAGTAAGCACGTCGCGCTCGGGTGGACGCTCCTGACGAGCGTTGTCGCGATCGCCGCGGCGTTTGCGTTCGACTGGTCCGCGGCGGGCGAGACGCAGTTCGAGATGCGGGCGAGGTTCATCGCGCACTACGGGATCAGCCTTTGGATCGGCGCCGATTCCGTATCGCTCCTGCTCGTCCTTCTCACGGTGCTCCTTGGGCCGATTTGCGTGCTCGCGTCTTACAGCGCTGTGAACGAGCGTGAGAAGCTCTACTACGCCTCGCTGCTTGCGCTGCAGGCGTTTGTCACAGGCGTCTTCATCGCGCAGGATGTCATCCTCTTTTATGTCTTCTTCGAGCTGACCCTCGCGCCCATGTTCGTGCTGATCCGTCAATGGGGCGGAGCGAACCGCAGGAAGGCATCGATCAAGTTCTTCCTCTACACGTTCACGGGGTCGATCCTGACGCTCGCGGGAGTGATCTACGTCGCCTGGGAGCGGACGCAGCTCCTTCAGGGCGCGGCTGGGGCAAGAAGCAGCACTGGCGGGTGGTCCTTCGCCCTCGACTTCCTGACCGACACCGCTCGCTTCATGACCCCGATGGAGCAGGGCCTCGTGCTCGCCGCGCTGCTCGCGGGGTTTGCGGTGAAGGTGCCGCTGTTCCCGGTGCACACGTGGCTTCCGCTCGCCCATACCGAGGCTCCGACGGCCGGATCCGTGGTGCTGGCCGGCGTTCTGCTCAAGCTGGGCACCTACGCCCTCTACAAGATCGCGATCCCGCTCGCTCCGATGGCGTTCGTCGCCTTCGCGCCATGGATCGCGGCCGTCTCGATCATCGGAATCCTTTACGCTGGGCTGATCTGCTGGACGCAACGCGACGTCAAGAAGCTCGTGGCGTACTCCTCGGTGTCGCACCTTGGCTTTTGCATCCTCGGGCTCGTCGCCATGAACGCCGTCGGCGTGGGCGGCTCGATCCTCTACATGATCAACCACGGGCTCTCCACCGGCGCGCTCTTCCTCTGCATCGGGATGATCTACGAGCGGTACCACACGCGCGACATGGACGAGCTTGGCGGCCTCGCCTCGAAGATGCCCGTCTGGGCCTTCTTCATGGTGTTCTTCTCCATGGCGTCGGTCGGGCTCCCCGGTCTCAACGGCTTCGTGAGCGAGTTCATGTGCATGCTCGGCGCCTTCCAGGCGGGCGCCGCGTGGGGGCCGGGGGGGACGGGCGGCGTTCTCGGGCCGTGGTTCGCCGCCGCCGCCGCCGTCGGCATGGTCGTCGCGGCGATCTACATCCTTTACATGGTCGGCAAGGTGGTGTTCGGGCCCCTCACCGAGCCAGCGGGCCACCGTGAGCACGAGACGCTCCCGACCGACCTGAGCGCGCGCGAGATCACGGTGCTCGCGCCGCTGGCCGTCGCGTGCGTCGTTCTCGGCGTGTACCCGACCCCGGTCATCCGTTCGCTCGAGGCGCCGATCCTCAATCAGCTTGCGCACGTCGAGCGGTACTTCCCTGAAACGGAAGAGGTCGCGACGCTTCCCGCGCCCGTCGATCGCGTGGATCCCGAGCGAGTGGGATCCGAGAGCTCAGCGGAGCCGACCCCGATCACGCTCGTGGCGGAAGGAGCCGCACGATGAACGAGATGAGTCAGAAGCTCCTGCTGCTCTACCCGGAGATCGTCCTCTTCCTCGGCGCCTGCATCATGATGGTGCTCGGGCTCTCGAAGTCGGCCTCCGTCCGTTCGCTCTGCGCTCCGATCACCGGTCTGATCCTCGCGATCAGCGCTCTCGTCGCGATCCCCGCGGTGGCGGAGTGGCTCGGTCTCATCACGACCGAGCAGCGTCAGAAGACGCCGCTGCTCCTTCCGTGGGCCAAGGTGATGGTGGCGGGCGTCGCGCTGATCATCCTGCCCCTGCTCTCAGGGGTCGTCGATCGGCCGCTCGAATCGGCGGTGCGCCGCGGGCGGCTCTTTGATCCCGGCAAGTCGCTCCGCGGGGAGTTCTACGCGTTTTTCCTCTTCTCGCTCGCCGGCGTGATGCTCTGCGCGACCGCTGACGATCTGATCTGGCTCTTCCTTGCGCTGGAGCTCACGAGCCTTCCGACCTACATCATGGTCGCCCTCTCGACCGATCGCCTGCGATCGATGGAGGCGGGAATCAAGTACTTCTTCCTTGGGGCGTTCGGGGCCGCGACCTTCCTGATGGGGTTCGCGCTGATCTACGGGGCCGCGGGAACGACCAATCTGCACGGCATCTCGCAGATGATGACCGCGGGCCTTATCGAGACCGGCGCCAGCGAGGGCGAGATGGGCGTCCGCGTGTACGAGCTCGGCCCGATGTTCATTGCCGGGATCGCGCTCTCGATCATCGGCGTCTCGTTCAAGATCGCCGCCGTTCCGATGCACTTCTACACCGCGGACGTCTACCAGGGCGCGGCGTCGCCTGTGAGCGCCTATCTGGCCTTCGCGCCGAAGGCGGCCGGCTTCTTTGCGCTCGCCTCGCTGCTGAGCGCAGTGACGTGGTACGTCCCCGCGGAGGGCGCGCCGGACGTCCTGCCGGACGCCGTTCGTGTGCTTCTCTGGGTCATGGCGGCGCTGACGATGACGGTCGGGAACACGCTGGCGCTGCAGCAGCGCTCCGCGAAGCGGATGCTCGCCTATTCCTCCATCGCCCACTCCGGATACATGCTCGTCGCGCTGATGGCCGGTCCCGGGAAGACAGCCGCCGATGACGGTCTCTCCGCGGTGCTCTTCTACCTGCTCGTGTACGGGGTCACGAACGTCGGCGCCTTCGCCGTTCTTGGCGCGCTCGAGAAGGAGACGCCGACGGGCCGGGTTGTTGAAGCCGAGGATCTCGACGATCTCCGCGGTCTCTGCCGGAGCCACCCGCTGCTCGGCTGGACGCTCGTGATCTGCTCGCTCGGGCTGCTCGGGCTCCCGCCCCTCTTTGGCTTCTGGGGCAAGATCCCGATCTTCTCGGCGGGGCTTTCCGCGGGTGAGACGCTCCTGGTCGTCATTCTCGCAATCAACAGCGCCGCCGCGGCGTTCTACTACCTCCGTCTGGCGGCGGCGCCGATTCTCGAGCGCCTGGACGACCACCAGACGCGTCCGGTTTCCAACGAGATCCCGGGCCGTCGCCTCGCCGCGGCGCTCTCGGCGACCGCCGTTGTCGTTCTCGTGATCTTCACGGGGCCGCTCCAGCGCACGGCGCACGAGGCGTCGACGGACGCCTATCTTCGGATCCGCGACGGGGAACGATTCCGCGAAGTCATCTTCCGACGCCCGCCGGCCGTGACGCAGGGTGATCGGGATTCCCGGGGCGCCGTTCCGGTGACTGACGCATCCTCTGAGTGATCGCGCCTAGGCGCCCGCGGGCTTGGCGGATTTCGCCTTCGCGGGGTCGGCCTTGTCCGCCGACTCCATGAGGCCCCTCAGGCCGCCGCCTTGCTGAATCACGATCCCGACCACCGCGACCACGCCCGTGATGAGCGGGGCCATCCGGGTGTTGTCCGAGAGCGAGTCGGTGATCGGCTGCCGCCACGCTTCGACGTGGAGCATCGCCGAGAGAGCGCCGAGCGTCAAAAGGGCGGACCCGCCGATCGCGGTGAAGGCGATCACGACGAGGCGATAGGCGATGAAGGCGAGCATGGCCAGCGCGACCAGCCCGATGATCGAACCGATGTGATGCTGCTCCGCGGGCTGGCCGATCGCGGTCCAGACGTTGGCCCCGCAGAAGGCGCCCGCCGCTCCCGCGAAGAGGGCGATCGTGAACTTCATGAGCGGGTAGGCGAGGACCGCGAACAGGATGGCCGTGAGGCCTGCGGCCATGGGGGCGGCGACATCGATCTGCTGGCTCGCGATCACCCCGACGGCTGCGCCGCCGAGGACGGCGAGCACGAGCACAATCGTCTTGTGCCACCGATAGCCATTGAAGACGCACATGGCGCCGAGGATCATGAAGATGATCGCCCACAGCAGGCCGAGCTCATCGAGAGCGCCGCTGAGTTCCTCGGCGCGATTGAGCAGATCGACCTTGCTCTCGCGGATCAGATCGAGCAGGGCCATGGGCGAGCCGATCCACGGGCTCGCGCTTGCGGTGTTCTCGGATTGGGCGAGGAAGGGATGAAGAAGAGGGGACATGACGGACCTCCGGCGCAGGGGACAAACGCCGGTTAGCTATCGGTCCGTTTCCTCCCGCCGGTCCACTGCACCGCTGCGCCGACGACCGATAACCCAGCCCATAGCGCGAGCCACACGCTCGCCCGCGCCGGGAGCCGCTCCCCGACCGCCGGAACGAACGCCTCGAGCAGCCAGGACGCGCTCGGGAGCAGCAGGGCGGCGCCCAGGAACGCGCTCATCAGGGCCGCCACTCGTTTCGGGAACATCGCGCCGAAGAACAGCCCAGCAGCCGCGCCAAGCATCGCGGAACCCAGGAGCACCGATCGCTCGCGGCGCTCGAGCGCCTCCCACTCGGCCGAGGCGGCGCCCCGCACGCTGACGGTGAAGGCCCGGACCCGCTCCCACGCCTCCTCGGCGGCCGCGTCCAGCGAGCCCGGCGTCTCGTCCGGGGCCGTCAGCGCCAGAGCCCCGGCGCTGCGGGTCTCGGCGGGGAGGGTTTCCGTGGCCGCCAGACGCATCGTCCCCGCGGCGATCAGCGGCCCGGCCGCGGCCAGGAGCGCCATGAACGTGACGCTGATGGTCACGCGGTAGAGCGCCACTCCGATGACGGCGCCGATCGCGAGTCCCACGGCGAGCATGATGTTCGGATCGACCGCCAGGCCGAAGCTCGGGCCCGCGTAGAACGCCGTGGCCCCGCCGAGGACCGCTGCGGCCAGCACGATCCCCGTTCGCAGCAGCTTCCGCCCGACGAGCAGGAGCGCCGCGCCGACCAGCACGCCGGCCCCAGCGATCGCGTGGGCGCCCCAGGGAAGGTCGGCGAGTTCGGCCGCCCCCGTCTGCGCCAGCGCGATCAGATCAAAGGTCTTCGGGTCCATGCACCGCTCATCTCTCGGTTGCGACCGCTCCGGTCGCGGGTTTCACGGGCGAAGGCGACCGTGACTGCCGATTCTATCGGGAACCGAGGTATTCTCTTCCGTTTTCCGTCCGAAGCGAGACGCGCCCATGACATCACCGTCCGAGAACACCCTCGAAGACCTGCGAAAACGCATCGACGACGTCGACCGCCGGCTGATTGAGCTGCTCAACGAGCGAGCGAAGGTCGTCGTCGAGGTTGGCGCCTACAAGCGTGAATCGGGCGCCCCGATCTATGCCCCCGATCGCGAGGCCTCGCTGCTCCGCAAGATCCTCGAGACGAACCCGGGTCCGCTCCCGAACCGGACGATCGAGGCGGTGTACCGCGAGATGATGAGCGGTTCATTCGCGCTCGAGCGTCCGCTTCGCATCGGCTATCTCGGCCCCCCCGGCTCGTACTCCCACCAGGCGGCCGTCGCCCAGTTCGGCTCCTCGGTGTCCTTCGAGGACCTCGGCGCCATCGAGGCCGTTTTCGCGGAAGTCGAGCGAGGCCACGCCGACTACGGGCTCGTCCCGATCGAGAACACGACGGGGGGCGGCATCGCCGAGACGCTCGACGCGTTTCGCGATTCCAGCCCGAGCCTGAACATCTACGCCGAGGCGCAGCTGGCGATCCGGCATCATCTTTTCGCGGTCTGCGAGACGGACGACATCGAGCGGGTTTACTCGAAGCCCGAGGCGCTGGCGCAGTGCCGCAAGTGGCTCCGCGCGCACGTCCCGAGCGCGGATCTCATGGCGGAAGCGTCGACGAGCGCCGCCGTTGAGCGCGTGCGGGTCGAGGCCACGTCGGGCGTGAAGCCCACGAGCGCCGCCGTCGCCTCCGAGCTGGCCGGCAAGATCTACGGCGTCGCCGCCCTCTACTCGGGCATCGAGGACAACCCGAACAACATCACCCGCTTCCTCGTCATCAGCCGCGAGGAGGCCAAACCCTCCGGCGACGACAAGACCTCGATCATGTTCACGACGACCGACCGGCCCGGCGCCCTTGTGCGCGTGCTGCAGGTGTTCGATCGGTCGGGCGTCAATCTCTCGCACATCGAGAAGCGGCCGAGCGGACGCGAGAACTGGCGGTATACGTTCTTCATCGACGTCAAGGGGCACCGGAGCGAGCCGCGGATCGCGGAGGCGATCGGCGAAGCGCGCGCGCACTGCGAGCAGCTCCGCACCCTCGGGAGCTACCCGCAATCGACGCGAATCCTGTAGAGGTAGGGGGTTAGCCCTCGCCACCGCCCTGCTCGCCCTGCGGCGGGGCCCCGCCCGGGCGGCCAACCTGGATCTCCCCGTGGCGCTGCTCGTAGGCGCCGACGGCCTGGTTGAGCGTCAGCATGAGGCGCTTCGCGCCCGACCAGTTGAGCACGACGCGCGACCCAATCGAGAAGACCATGTACGGGTCCTGGCCCTGACCGCCCTGCATCGGGAGGTTCAGGCCGAAGTCCAGCACCACCTCGTCCATCGTGGTCGCGGTACGAATAGTGTTCGCGTAGGTCGTCTCCATGTGCTGCTCGTCGATGCGAAGCTGCACCTGGCGTCCCTCGTTGGGCTGATCGGCCATCGGTTTGGTCTCTTTCGTCTGAGGCTCTCTCCACGACGGGCCGACGTCGGCCCCGTGGGGGGAGGGATTGTCTGCGCGGGCGCGCCGCGTTGCAAGTTCTCACGGCGCCGGGATGAATCCCGATTGCGTCTTCAATGCCGGAGGCGGGACTCGAACCCGCACTCTGTCTCCAGAAGTGGATTTTGAATCCACCGCGTCTGCCAATTCCGCCACTCCGGCAAGCGATCCATCAGGATACCGCCGCCCGATCGGCCGCGGCGCAAGCCGTCTCCCGGTCGATCCCGGGGAGCTCCGCGAGCGCTCCGATCCGTTGCGAAAGCCTGTCACGGTCGAGGTCGAGGAGCGTCACATGTCCGACCTTGCGCCCCGGCCGTGGGCGTTTCCCGTAGAGATGGACGCGCGCTTCGCGATCGATCGCGAGAATATCGGCGGGGCTCGGAAGATCGCCGATGAGGTTCAGCATGACGCTCGGCGCGATCGCCTCCGGCGAGCCGAGCGGCCATCCGGCCACGGCGCGCAGGTGGTTCTCGAACTGAGACGTCCGGGCGCCATCGATCGACCAGTGCCCGGAGTTGTGCACCCGCGGCGCGATCTCGTTGACGATGAGCCCATCCGGCGTCTCGAAGAGCTCGATGCACAGGGCGCCGATGTGATCGAGGGCGCGAGCGATCTCACGGCCGATGCGCTCGGCCTCGCTAGCGATCCGCTCGCTCTCCGGGGCCGGCGCCACCGTCGCGCGAAGGATGCCGCCGCGATGAAGATTCTCGGCGACGGGGAGAGATGCGGTGTCGCCGTTCGGCGCCCGCACCGTCACGACCGAGAGCTCGCGCGTGAACCTCACGAACCCCTCGAGCACACAGGAGCGGTCGCTCGCGAGGGCTCGCGCCTCAGTGAGGTCGTCGCCCTCACGGATCAGACTCTGGCCCTTGCCGTCGTAGCCAAAGCGTCGCGTCTTGAGCACCGCGGGATGCCCGATGCGCTCGAGCGCCGCGTTGAGCGCCCCGGCGTCATTGACTTCGGCATACGGCGCGGTCGTCGTCCCTGTCCCGCGGATAAACGCCTTCTCGATCACGCGGTCCTGGGTCATCTCGAGCGATCGGCCCCCGGGGCGGACCGGGACCCGCTCGGCGATCATCTCGACCGCCCGCGCCGGCACGTTCTCGAACTCGTAGGTCGCCGCGTCGAGCCCCGCGCAGAATCGCTCGATCGCTTGTTCATCGTCGTAGTCAGCGCGCACGTGCTCGCCCCACGCGGCCGCGCAGGGCGAATCCTTGGGATCAAGAAACCGGCATGAGATCCCGAGGGGCGCGCCCGCGAGGGCGAGCATCCGTCCGAGCTGCCCGCCGCCGAGGACGCCGAGCTTCACGCGTCGCCGCCGCTGTCTCGCGGGTCGAGTTCGTCCATCACGCGTTGCGTCTGCGCTTCTCGGTAGTTCTCGAGGGACTCGGCGATGTCCGGGTGATTCGGAGCCAGGATCGCCGCGGCGAGCAGGGCCGCGTTGACGGCGCCCGCCCTCCCGATCGCGAGCGTTCCCACCGGGACGCCGGCGGGCATCTGGACGATCGACAGCAGCGAGTCCATCCCCGAGAGCGCCTTGGATCGGATCGGCACGCCGAGCACCGGGAGCGTCGTGTTCGCGGCGACCATGCCCGGGAGATGGGCCGCCCCGCCGGCGCCCGCGATGACGACTCGAAGCCCGCGGTCGCGCGCGCCCGCGGCGTACTCATAGAGAAGCTTCGGCGTCCGGTGGGCGCTGACCACGCTCACGTCGTTGGGCACGCTGAGCGCGTCGAGCGTCTCGACCGTGTGGGACATGGCGTCCCAGTCAGAGCTCGAGCCCATGATGACGCCGACGAGAGGTTGCCCGGTGGCTGGATCGCTCATGCGGGCGTTTATACCGCGCGAGCCGGGCGCTCACCGCCTGCCGTGCCAAGCGGACTTGGCCTTGTCCAGTTTTCGCCTGACGGCGACCTTGACGCGTTTGGAGGCGCGGTCGATCGCGGTGTAGAGATCCTGATCGGTCTCCTCGATCACCACCGAGCCGAGCCGGCCGAGATCGCACTCGACGGCGCACCGCTTGTCGAATCCGCCTCGCGGGCCGCTCAGGTCGGCGAATCGCACGCGGACCTGCTCGACGCGATCGGCGAAGCGGTCCAGCGCGAAGGCGAGCCGCCGATGGGCGTGCTCGTCGATGGCGTGGGAGTTGGGGAGGTTCCGGCTGAGGACGTCCATTCGCATCGCGAGGTCTCCTCTGTCTGGGGTTGAGCGGAGGCTACGGAATCCTGGCCGGAAGTCGAGAAAAAACCGTCTGATAAAATCGAACGGACGTGCAAAGGGCTCCGTCCGACGCGGTTATTGCCGGACTCAGATCGTTGCACGCCTGAAGGCTCTCGGACGCGGCGCACGATCGTGCGGACGGCGCGGGTCTCGCGCTCCGCGAGGATTGGAGGTGCTGCGCCGGGTGCGTTGTGAGCGGCGTACGAACGCGGCTCTTGAGAACCCGCGGAGGGTGGACGATTCGACTCCGGCTCGATCGCAGGGATCGGCCAGGAGTTCTGAGAATCAGTCACCAGTCGCGCCCGACGAAGCGGCGCGGCGCGTCACGGAGCCGAAGCACAACATGTCCACGCACACCAACGCAGTCAGCGCGCCCGATCTGGTCCGCCGTCCGCTCTTCGTCACGTCGCTGGTCGCGACGCTGGCGGCGAGCACGATGGTCGGCTGCTCGTGGGACGGGGCGTCCTCGAACACCAAGCGAGCCTTCAACGGCTCCTCGCAGTACTGGAACAGCACCCGCGCCGACCTCGCCGACGCCTCGATCGACCCGGCCTCCTCCACGGGGCGCTACGACGCCGCCTGGTTCGATCGCGCCGGGTCGGAGCAGCAGCTCCCCGAGTGGTACGTCGCGGAGGCGAAGCTCGGGACGGCCGAGCTCGAGACCCAGCGCGCCGAGGCGCACGCCGAGTACCTCGCTCAGCAGGCGAACCGCCAGCAGCAGTACGCCGGTCTTGACGCCCAGCTTCAGCAGGCGTTCACCAACGAGCAGATCGTCGTCGCCGACGCCGACGCCCTCGCCGAGACCAACGCCTCCAAGGCGCACCGTCTGCTCGCTCTCGTCTCCGCACGCGAGGCCGAGATCGAGAACCAGGCCAACATGGGCGACGCCATGATCCGCGCGACCATCCGCGAGCGGGAGGCCGAGTACGACAAGCTCCGGTCCCAGGCCGTCAAGGAGTGGGAGCAGGCCCAGGCCGAGCACCAGCTCATGCTTGCTCAGCGCCGCCAGGTGCTTGAGGACGGGCAGACCGAGATTCAGGACATGATCAAGATCGCGGACATGACCGAGAGCCGCACGCGCTCGAAGCTCGCCGCGATCCGCACCGACGCCGAGGCGATCGGCTCCCAGAGCTCAGCGCGGGTCGACGGCCTGCAGCAGCAGATCGCCTCGGCTCAGGATCGTGTCAGCGCCCAGACCCGTCAGCTCCGTGAGCAGGCCTCGGCTCTCGAGGAGCAGGCCGGCGCGACCGCTTCGGAGCTGCGCGCCCGGGCCGAGGCTCTTGAGTCCGGCAAGACCGGGGCCGACTTCGAGCACCAGATCGCCGCCGCCGACCTTGATTTCCAGAAGGTTCAGGCCGACGCCGAGCAGCTGAACCAGAAGAGCCAGGCGACGCAGAGCCAGGTCGAGGCCGAGGTCGAGCGGCGCTTCGCCTTCGCCGAGAAGTTCCTGCAGGTCGCCGAGGCCGAGTTCCAGCAGCAGCGCGCGGGCATCGAGCGCGAGCGGACGCACGGCCTGGCCGACGTCTCGGTGATGCGGGCGCGGGCGGACCGTCTGGAGCGCGAGGCTCGGGCCGACTTCGTTCTCGCTCAGGCCCAGGCTCACGCCGCGGCGCTGCGTGAGGAGGCGAAGCATCTCTCAAGCCTCGCCGATGCGGAGTTCGAGAAGATCCGCGCCGAGGCCGAGAGCGAGGCCGCCGAGATTCAGGCCGAGGTGCTCAACACTCTCGCCGCCCAGATCAAGAACGGTGAGGTCACCTTCCCGGACCGCGAGCGGTTCCAGACGGACATGAACTACGACGCCCCGGCGCCCGCGCCCGCCGACGTCGCCACTGTTCCCTCGGTCGTCGAGCCCGCTCACGTGGCGGCCTTCAAGACGGCCCTCGGCGAGTCCGCCATGCTCCGCGCTCAGGCGAACGCCTACGAGCGTCAGCTTCTGGCCGACTTCCAGGAGAACTCGACGCGCGTGGAGTCCGAGTGGGCGATCGCGCAGGCCAGCTACGACGAGATGATCGCCGAGACTCAGGCCATCGAGGTTCAGGGCGACGTCAACGCGCAGGAACTCGCTTCCAACGCCGAGACGATCCTCCAGACGGGCGAGGCGGAGATGGGCTTCACCAAGGCCGACGCTCAGTCCATCAAGAAGGAGATCGAGGCCGCGATCATCAATCTCCGCGCGGAGGCCGAGGCGACCCTCGCCAAGGCCGACGCCGCGGTCACGCAGCTGCTCTCTGAGGCCAAGGTGGTGCAGACGGCCGGGGAGGCGGAGATCCGCTCGCTCCAGGCTCGTCGCGACGCCGTGGCCCGCCGCGGCAACGCCAAGGTCCGCCAGCTCCGCGCCGAGGCCTCGGCGCTCGAGACGACGCAGGGCGCCCTGATCGCGCAGATGCGTCAGGAGATCCGTTCGGCCCGGGCGATTCTTCAGGCCGAGCTCGCGCGTCTGGATCAGGCCTCCGAGAGCTTCATCCAGATCGCCGAGGCGACCTACGAGGAGAACATCGCCGGCTCCGAGGGCTTCAATGCGAAGACCAAGGCGCTCGTTGAGAAGATGTACGCCGAGAACGACGCGACGCGTCTGGCCGCCAAGGCGGACGTCGAGCACATGCGCACCATCGCCCGGAGCGATGAGCTGATCGGGCAGGGCCGCATCCAGCGCATGCTGGCTCAGGCCGAGGCGGAGACCAACATCTTCGCCAGCTTCGACACGGCGCAGCGCGCGGCGATCGACGCCGACGCCCGCGTCGCCGAGGCTCAGCTCGCGGCGGCTCTGAACAAGTCCGACGCTCGCGAGGATGCGGTCAAGGCCGTGTTCGACACGCGTCTGGCCTCGGTCCGGGCTGATCGCAACCGGGCCTACGCCCGCCAGTTCGCGACCGACGCCCAGCGCAACGCCCGCGTCGCGCAGGCTCAGGCCGCGGCTCAGGCCTACCGCCAGCTCTCCACCGACGCCCTCGCCCAGCTCCAGGACAAGCGCAGCCAGTTCGAGACGGCCGCCCAGAACAACTGGGACTCCCGCCTCGCCCTGCCCACGCGGCTCCTGACCGATGAGCCCGAGGGGGCCCCCTGGAACAACGTGACCCGCTCGATCGGCGTCGCGAACGTTCCGCTCGAGGACTGATTCCGAGTCTCCGGGCGCCGCCCGGAGGGAGAACTCCTCCGTCAGCCCTGCAGGGGCGGGTCCGCAAGGGCCCGCCCCTTCTTCATGCGCTCGCTACCGTCGGGCCGCTCGATAGGTCGGCTGCCGAAGGCTCGGCGCGCGGGCGGCGCCCGTGACGCGGTAGGTCGGCGCGTGCAGCGCCGAAGCGTGCGCCCCGCGGATTGCGGCGGGCGCTGCGGCCATTCCGCGAAGGGGCGCCGTGTGCGCTCGCTGCGCGCCTGGGACCGTGCGCGTCACCATCGGCGTGCGATCGAACAATTCGATCGTGCGGCGCTGGTAGATCGTGTAGACGGGGTCGTTGAACGCGTTGGCCCGGTTGTAGACGAAGTCGCCCGTCTTGTGGCTGAGCGTGTAGATCGGGCGCGACATCGTCGGCGTTGGCTGCGCAGGGTTGATCCGTCCGCCTCCGAGGCGAAGAGAGGCGTCAAGGGCGTGCTGCGCAAGCGCGGTCCCTCCCGCGAGCAGGCACCCCGCCGCGATCCATCTCGCGCGTCGCCTCATCGCGACACGCTCAGAACTTCAACATCGTAGATCACCGTCTCATTCGGACCGACCACGGGCGGTTGGCCGGCGGGCCCGAACGCCTTCTCGGGCGGCAGGACGATGATCCACCGGTCGCCCGCGCGCATGCGGCGCATCACCTCCCGGCCGCCCGGGAGCAGGCTCCCAACCCGCACCTCGCGCTGCTCGCCCTCGCCGAAGACGGCCCCGTCGATGAGCCGCCCGTTGAAGGACACCGTCACGGAGTCCGTCTCGCGGACGCGCTCCCCGTCTCCTGCCTCGACGACCCGGTAGAGCACGCCGCTCGCGAGGCGCTTCACATTCTCGTCGCTCGCGAAGCGCTCGCGGAACAGATCCCCGCGCCGCGTGTTCTCCTCGGCGATCGCTCGGAAGACCGGATCGGTCTCGAGCCGCCGCTCCGCGTCGCGCGTCATCACACGCCGATGGATATTCGCGAGCAGATCCTCTATCTGCTCGGCGCTCAGCGAGCTCTCGGACTCGCGCAGCGCGTCCTCAAAGCCGGCAAGAAGCGCGTCGAGGTCTGTCTCGAGACCGTCGTCTCGGAGCGTTTCGAGGGCCCGGGATCCGAGATCATGCCCGATCGCGTAGCTCTCGCGCGAGACTTCGGACTCGAGCGGCGCCGCGTTGGCGATCACCCCAACCCACGCTGCGCACCCGGCCAACACGGCCGTCATCGTCTTCATGTCAGGTTCCTCCTCAGAACGCCGATAGGTAATCCGAACAGGTTAGCACTCGCCGGTTCTCACGGACCCCCGCATCCGGGGTTCTGGCGGAAACGAAGCACCCGACATGTCTCAGACCGAGTTTACGATTCTGATTGACGGCGAATGCCCCCTCTGCCGTCACGAGGCCAACCTCCTCCGCCGCCTCGATCGCGGGCGAGGTCGGCTGTGTCTCGTCGACATCACCGAGCCCGGGTTCGACGCCGCGGAATACGGGACGTCTTTCGACGGCGTCATGGGCACCATCCACGGCGTGCGGGCGGACGGCTCGCTCGTGACGGGCATGGAGGTCTTCCGGCGTGCGTACGCCGCGGTGGGCTGGGGCTGGCTCTGGGCGCCGACGGGCTGGCCGGTCCTCCGGCAGGTCTTCGATGCGGCCTATCGCTTCTTCGCGAGACACCGTCTGACGATTACCGGCCAGCGTCATCGCTGCGAGAGCGGCCGATGCGCGGTGAAGTGATCCGTCTCTACGAGTAGACATCTCCGGATCGTTCTGGGAGCGAGCTCTCGAGGGCGACCTCCTGCCTCCGCGCGTTGTGGATCGCTCCGAGCCGGCGTCTGAATCGCCGGGGCTTTTCCGCAAAGAGCCGGATGCCGACGGGTCCGGCCCACGATCGAAGCTCCTGGCGGCGCGCGTCAATCAGGGCGAGCGCGCCCTTGGTTCGGTCGCTTCCGCCGAAGCGAGCGGGCTGGCCGATGATCGCGTCGCGGAGGATGTCGAGGTCGTGTCCGTCGCCGAGGTAGTCGCTGAGACGTTTCGCCTCGTCGCGTCGATCCATCATCGCCTCGGGCC
>CAZXGT010000018.1:0-8639 GCA_964639935.1 uncultured Phycisphaeraceae bacterium | reverse complement strand
CGACCGGCGGGGCTGATGAGAACGGGAGAATGATCGCGCGCGGCCTTCAGCTCGACGGGAGGAACACCCAGAGCGAGGGGCGGCCGCAGTTGCAATGAACGGACCGCGAGAGCAGGCTGCCTGAGGCGGCGCCGAGATACACCGCGGTGCGGGCGACATCCCAGAGCGCGAGACTCCTCGTCGTCTCGCGCCCCTGCCGGCGGCTCACGCTCGGGATCGGATGAAAAATCGTCTCGATCCCG
Organism: uncultured Phycisphaeraceae bacterium; assembly: GCA_964639935.1. Classification (GTDB taxonomy): domain Bacteria; phylum Planctomycetota; class Phycisphaerae; order Phycisphaerales; family UBA1924; genus CALNYS01. The sequence continues at coordinate 8,397 of CAZXGT010000018.1, read as the reverse complement.
GCGGGGCGATCGGGCTCATCGTCGGCGAGACGATCGAGGCGTCGCAGAGACGAGGCGGCGGGGTCGCTGCCAGCCGCGTCGCCAAACTCCGCGGCGACATCGCGATCGATCCTCAGAATCGCCGCCCGGCTCGGCGTCGGGAGCAGCAGCAGCCCGAGGAACGACCACAGCGTGAACCAGAGGCTGAGTTCGACGGTCCCGGCGGCGGTTCCCAGCCGGTCGGCGCCTGTCAAGGCGCCGGCGAGCGCGGCGCCGAGCAGCACAAAGGCGATCGAGGCGACGCGGCCGCGGAGCCACAGGCCGGATTCCGCAGCGAGCTCGCGGCGTCTCCGGACGCGAACAAGTTCGGCATCCGACAGTTCGTCGGTCCACGCCTCGGGCTCCACGTTGACCCGCGGCCGGAGAACGCCCGTGATCCCGCCCGTGAACCCCTCGTCGCGGGGTCCCATGATTCGGATTCGCAGCTTCGATAGCGGGTGAGACGCTCCGCGCGAGGCAACGCGCTCGAGCGGGCTGACCAACCGGGCGATCGACAGACGGAATGTGAGCATGACGAAAACGCCGAAAGCGACGGCTGCGACGACGCCGGCTAGACCGAAGGCTCTGCTGGAAAAATGAACGAGAAGAAGCGCCGAGACGAGTAGGGCTCCGTGCGCGATGACGCCGCGCGCGATCGATCGCGCGAACTCAGTTTGCCTCCGTCGGTGATTCCTCTTGAACCGTCGCGGAAGGAGAAGGCCGCCGAGCAGATCAAAGGGCAGATGAAGCGCCGCGTAGGCGATCCCGAAGGCGAGCAGCGCGAGAGCGTCAGCGCTCGCGGGCTGCGATTCCGTGCTGAAGAGCTTCGGGGTCGCGTCAACGACGAGCGCGACAGCGGCGAGCGTCACAAAGAAGCCAACGCAGGAGACGCCGAGCCAGAGGCGGGCCCGTGCGTAGGTCGTGCCCGACCACGAAGCGAAGACCTCTCCGTTCGCGGGCCGCGTCCGGTTTGGACTCGCCTCGGTCGGGATCGGAGTCCGATGCATTGGGCTTCGATGATCTTCCATGGGGAAGGTGCTTCGCCGCGGGGTCCGACGCCGATGCGACGGGCCATGGCGACTTTGCAGAGCGTGCGCGGGCCGCAGCTGGGCGGCGACGCGCACAAATTGCTCGATGCAAACGGTTTGCGAACAAAGGCTTGAAAAGACCGTGAAATCACGGCGGCGAGACAGTTTTTCCGATTCTTCGAGAAGCGTGAATCCGCCCAGCAGGAAGAGGCGACCGAACCTGAGTATGAAGATTCTGCCAATGCTCCTTCGAACCCTGGCGCTCGCCCTGTCAGCGTCCGGAGTGTGCGCTCTTGCCGTCTATGGTTTTCTCGACGCATTTTCTCGCGGGGCGACCGCTTCGGGACTGAATCCCGAGGGGGGTGGTCCGGGTTTTCTCTTGCTGTTGCCTCCCGCGATCGCCGGACTCGTCAGCGGGCTTTGGGGAAGGCAGTACGATGGCGTCCTGTTCGCTGTCGCTTTCGGCGTGTTCGGCGGCGGTCTCGTCGCCGCTTCGGTTTTCTCGATGCTCAGTCTCGTTACCCCAAGCGATTTTCCACCGATCAGTCCGCTCGCCACCTCGGCGGGCGTTTCATTCGTTGTCGCGCGTGTCGTCGTCGGAGCGTTACAGGGTCTTCCGGATGCCGAGCCCGCGATCCGCTAAACTAAAGAATGTCAAGCGTCCGATGAGACGCGAGTCATACAGTCAGGTCACTTTCAGCAAGGAGCCTCCCGATGCCAGACCTCTCTCCGTTCGGCTACAACGTAGTCTCAAACCTGTTGTCGCTCACGGTTGCGACCATGGGGGCTGCGGCGGTGTTCTTCTTCTTCGCTCCGCGGGTGATTCAGAAGTATCGCCCCGCCATGATCGTCACCGGACTGGTCACGCTCATCGCCTGCTACCACTACTACAAGATCGGTCAGTCCTTCGAGGCGGCCTTCACTCTCTCAGGGGGCGTCTACACCTACAACGCGTCTCAGCCCTTCAATGACTTTTACCGCTACGCCGACTGGCTGTTGACGGTCCCGCTTCTCATGGTTGAACTCGTGGCGGTCATGGCGCTCGCAAAGAAAGAGTCGGCGAAGCTCCTCTCGTTGCTGATCCCGGCGGTGGTCCTGATGATCGTGACCGGCTACCCGGGCGAAGCTGCGATCTCCCAGGCGGTTGGCGGGGGTGAGGCGTCAAGCGCGGCGATCTGGGGCTGGTTCGCTGTGAGCATGCTCTTCTTCGTCATCGTTCTCGGCGTTCTCTTCACAAAGCTGACCGACGCCATCAATCGCCAGCCGGAAGAAGCGCAGGGACTGCTGAAGTTCGCCCGCATCGTCGTGCTCGTTACGTGGTCCTTCTACCCGGTTGCGTACGTCATCGGCGCCCTCGGCGGGAAGACGGCGGCCGGCGTGGTCGGCCTGCAGGTCGGCTACACCATCGCCGACATCACCGCGAAGGCGGGCTTCGGCGTGCTGATCTACTTCATCGCGCGTCGCAAGAGTGAGCTTGAAGGCGAGACGGCCCCCTCCGGCGTCCCCGCGACGGCCTGATCCCAACATGCCCGCGCTCGTCAAGACACCTCCCCGAGGGTCAGCGGGCGGCCACCTTTCAGCCGCCCCCGGCGACGTTCGCTCTCGCGCTGTGCGCGATCGCGCGATCGTCGTCGGGGGCGGTTTTGGTGGCATCGCGGCCGCCCTGCGGCTCCGCGCTATGGGCAAGGACGTCACGCTTGTCGATCGGCTGGATCAGCTCGGCGGTCGCGGACGGGTCTTTCATCGCGACGGGTACACCTTTGACGCGGGCCCGACGGTCGTCACGGCGCCGTTCCTTTTTGAGGAGCTGTTCTCGCTCTTCGGGCGTCGGATGTCGGACTACGTCACGCTCACGCCCTGCGATCCGTGGTACCGCGTGCAGTTTCAGGACCGGTCGACGTTCGACTACACAGGCTCGATCGATCGCACGCTCGAGCAGATCCGAGAGATCGAGCCGCGCGACGCGGACGGCTATCTTCGGCTTCTCGAAGCGAGCGACGAGATCTACCGCGTCGGATTCGAGCAGCTCGGCGATCAGCCCTTCGACCGCATCGGGCCGATGCTCGCGGCGCTCCCGCAGATGCTCCGGCTCGGTAGCTTTCGTTCGACCTATTCCTTCGTTTCGAGATTCCTACGCAACGACAAGCTGAGACAGGTCTTCACCTTCCAGCCGCTGCTGGTCGGGGGCAACCCGATGAAGACCAGCAGCATCTACGCGCTGATCCAATCCCTCGAGCGTCGCTTCGGCGTGCACTACGCGATGGGCGGGACCGGGAATCTCGTCGCGGCGCTCGGGCGCCTTATGGACGACGTCGGCGTCGTCGTTCGTCTTAACGAGACCGTTGCCGAAATCGAGACCCAAGGCCGCCGGGTGCAAGGAGTCGTGCTCGAATCGGGCGAGCGCCTGCCGGCTGAGTTCGTGGTTGCGAACGCGGATCCCACGCTCGTTTACACCCGGATGCTCCCGGAGCGGAGCGGTCCGTCGCTCCTGCAATGGCGAGCCCGCCGGATGAAGCAGTCGATGGGATTGTTCGTGATCTACTTCGGCGCGAAACGAACCTACCCGGATCTTGCGCACCACACGATTCTCCTGAGCGAGCGGTACGGCCCTCTGCTCAAGGATATCTTCGACCGGGGCGTGCTCCCGCCGGATCCGAGCCTCTACGTTCATGCGCCGACCCGGACCGATCCGGCGATGGCGCCAGACGGCCGCGAATGCTTCTACGCCCTCGCGCCTGTGCCGAATCTTCGCGCGGACATCGACTGGTCCCGCGAGGGTGATCGATTCCGGGATGTCGTCATGGAGCGGATCGAGGAGCATCTCGCCCCGGGCCTGCGCGACGTGATCGACACGGAGTTCTATGTGACGCCCGAGTATTTCCGCGACGAGCTGCTCTCGACCGACGGCGCAGGCTTCGGCGTTCAACCACTGCTCTCTCAGTCGGCCTATTTCCGATTCCACACGTCGTGCCCGCGGTACGCCGGCCTCTATTTCGTCGGCGCCGGGACGCACCCCGGGGCCGGCATGCCGGGCGTCCTGACGACGGCCAAGACCATGCAGCGAGCGATGGAGCGCGACGGCGTGGCTTCAGGGAGCATCCGATGAGACATCCGAACCCCATGACAAGCAACAACGAGGATCCCACCCGGATTCTCAGGCGTTGCGGGCGAACCTTCTGGGTCGCCAGCTTCATGCTCTCGCCGCGCGTCCGCCATGATCTCGCCGTGCTCTACGCGTTCTGTCGGCTCGTCGACGACATCGCCGACGAGGGATCCGGGGCGATGGCCGCGCAACAGCTTGATGACATCGAATCGATGCTGCGGGGGACGGCGCCCGCCGAAGGCATTGTGCGATCCTTTGCCGATCTCACGCGGCAGCGCGGCGTCCCGCTGCATCCCGCCCTCGAGCTGCTCGAGGGCGTGAGGGGCGACCTTGGCGTCATGGCGATCCAGACCGAAACCGAGCTGGTGCGATACTGCTATCGCGTCGCGTCGACCGTTGGCCTGATGATCTGTCACCTGCTGGACGTCCCCAAGGAGGGGCGCGCGTTCGGCATCGATCTTGGCGTGGCGATGCAGCTCACGAACATCGCTCGCGACGTCGCGGAAGACGCGGCGAACGGGCGGACATACCTCCCGGCTGACTGGGTCGATGCCGAGAGCATCTACGAGGCGATCCGTGGCGACAGAGCCGCAGCCCCAGCCGTCGTCGCCGCCACGCACCGGGCCCTTGATCTCGCCAGTCGGTACTACCGCAGCGCGGATCTCGGGATGCGCTACCTTCCTCGTTCGGCGAGGCTCGGGATCTACGCTGCAAGCCGGAACTACGAGCGGATCGGCGGCGTCGTTCGACGGCTCGGCACGCGATCGCTCAGTCAGAGAGCGTATACGTCCGGAACAATGAAACTTTCCGGACTGCTGCACGCTTCGGCGTCCTTCGTAAGATCAGAAGCCGTCGTTTCGCGGCCGCCTGTTGCCCATGACGACTCGCTCCACACCGCGTTGTCTCCGATTCTTGTGGGCACATCGGCGTGACGATTCGGGACGGGCGATCCGACCGGGTCGCCATTTTGGGAGCCGGTTGCGCCGGCCTGTCTCTGGCCGTCGAGCTACTCGAACGGGCGCCCTCTCTTCGCGTGATTCTGCTGGACCGCAAAGAGCGGTTCGCGCGCGACCGAACGTGGTGCGGGTGGACGCTCCCGGACGCCGCGTACGATCACTGTGTAACGCACCGTTGGTCCCGTTGCCAGGTCAGGAACGCGGATCTTGAGACCACGATGGACGTCGCCATGTATCCCTACAGGCACATCCCCGCCGACCGGTACTACGCCGAGGCGGTTGAGCTTCTCGATCGCACCGGGCGATGCGAGATCAGGCTCGGGGAGAATGTGAGTGGGGTCGATTGCGATCAGGACGGCGCGACCGTCCGCACGGCCGCCGCGCGGGAACGCGTCGGGCACGTCTTCGACGGCCGTCTCACCCCCGAGACCCTGCGTGGCTTCTCCGGCCCCTCGCTCTACCAGGCGTTCTGCGGGCACGAGGTCGTCGCCGACCGCGACGTCTTCGATCCGCAGACCGCCACGCTGATGGATTTCGATGTATCGCAGCAGGACGGGACGCATTTCTTCTATGTGCTCCCGTTCTCGTCAAGAAAGGCGCTGGTCGAAGCGACGTTCCTTCTGCCGAACGCTGAGATTCCCCCGGATTGCGAGAGCAGGATCGACGCGTACCTTCGCCGCCGATACGCCCTCGATCGCTGGACGATCATCCGGCGCGAGTCGGGCTGCATCCCGATGTCCACGACTCCGCCTCCCCAGCCCGGCAGTCCGAACCACTGGCTCATCGGCACCGCTTCCGGCGTGGTGAAGCCGTCCACCGGTTACGCGTTCGACGCCATCCATCGCGACTCCCGGCGCGTCGCGGACGCGTGGCTCGCGGGCCGCCCGCGTCCGCGTCCGCCCCGCAGCGCTTTGGCGCTCTGGATGGACCGTCTGATGATCTCGCTTCTGAGGGCGAGGCCCGAGCTCGGTCGCCGGGTGTTTCCTGAGCTCATGAGTCGATGCCCGACCGAGCGAATGATCCGGTTTCTGGCCGACGGCGCGTCGTTGAGGGATCTTTTCGCGGTTGTGCGCGCGACGCCGACGATGCCGCTCCTTGCTCACGCCTTGCAGTCTCGCGGCGGCAGAGTATGACGGTCTGGGCCGAGGTTCCAGGCGGCGGCTCGCGGGCGGAATGGCTCTCCCGCTGGCGCCGCGGGCACACGATCCTTGCTTCGGCGTTGTCGCTCGCGGCGGCCGCATGGCTCTTCGCGTCAGAACCGATTCCGCTTGGCGCTCAGGCTGTGATCATGGCGGTTCTCGTCGCCGTTGTTGGTCTGCCTCACGGCGCGTACGACCTCGAGTCGGGACGACGGCTCCTGAGCGGACGCTTCGGGGCTCTGTGGTCGCCGGTGTTCGTCACGGCCTATCTCATCTTCGCCGGGCTCGCGGGGGCGCTCTGGGCGTTGGCGCCGCTGGTCGGGCTCTGGTTGCTTCTCGTGATCGGGGCGGTCCACTGGGGGGACGAGGATGTGACGCCGGCGAAGGGACGCCGGTCGGTTCATCTCTGGCTCGCGATCTCCCGCGGCGCGATCCCGGTGGCGGTCCCGTGCCTCGCGCATCCGGCGCAGGTCGCGGAGATCTTCACCTGGCTCGGGGCGCCGAGCGGGGCCGACACGGTGCTTCGCCTCTCGCTCTGGGCGACCGCGCTGGCGGCGCCGGGCGTTGTGGCCGAGCTGGCGCTGGCGCCGTCGGCGAGGCGAGGTCTGATCCTGCTGGAGATCACGTCCATCACGCTGATGCTGGTCGCGGCGCCTCCGCTTCTCGGGTTCACCATCTATTTCTGCGGCTGGCACTCGGTGCGTCACTCCATGCGGAGCGCGTCGCGCATCGACGCGTTTTCATCGGGAAGGGCGATCACCGCTTACGCCCGCGCCGTCGCCGCTCCTACGGCGGTCACGATCGCCGGCGCGATGATCATCTTCGCGGTGCTCCAGGCCGCCGGCCAAGAGCTGGCCGAACGCTCCATCGCACAGATCGTCTTCATCGGGCTCTTCGCCCTCACCGTGCCTCATGTGCTGCTCGGACTCATGACGCATACGCATCGGAGCGAGCCGCTTGGGGTAGACGCGGCGGCCGGCTGATCACCGCGGCCGCGTTACGGCTGCTGGTCGCCGTCAGCGTCATCGGACCCGTGGTCGTGATCCGGTCGGAGAGCTTGAACCGGGCGCAGCGCGTCGTTGTAGGCGAACGTCACCGCCAGCGCGACAAGGCCGGCGACGACGCCGATCGCCGGGCGATAGAACTCGTCGGATGCGAGCGCAAGTCGCAACATGACGGCGACGAAAGCGAAGGCGAAGTTGCGGAAGACGACCGGATGGCTCTGCGTGAAGGCGAGAGAGAGCATCGCGAGAAGGACGTCCACGAACACGAGAGTCGTAAAGAACAGATCGAACGTTCTCATCCCGAACTCGCCGCGGAATCCACGGAGGAGATCGCCGACGAGAAGTCCGATCAGGACCAGGAAGAGCACCAGCGCCAGGAGCCTTTTCAGCGCGACGAAGCTCCGCTGCGTCGAATCGTCGCGGGTGATCCGGGAGTGCCGTTGCATACGTCTGAACACGTTCGCGATCACAAAGAGCGCAATGGCTCCGATGGCGTCGGCGCTCATGACAAGCATGGGACGCCATTGGTCCGTCACGCTGATCGGCTCTCCAAACTCCGACAGCAGCTTGAACGCGTCGTGAATCAGGATCAGCGAGAAGACTTCCAGGTGAGCCGCGATCGACGCCGCGACGGACTTCTCAAGAGACAGGATGAGCTCGAATATCTCGTAGATCAGCAGAAGCGTCACGCTCCAGCTGATCGCGGCGAGGTGGTTGACCTCCGGCAACACGTCGCCGATCGAAGAGGGCAACAGGGACAGGCGATCGAGCTCGATCAAAAGAATCGACGCAAGCAGCACAACAACAAGCGATCCGGCGCGCAACCGCCCGGATGTTTCGGTCGTCCATGCGCTTCGGCAGCGGACGAAGAGTCGCTCAACCACGCGACCGATGCTGATCAGGAGAGTCATGGAATCGGATTCGCCGCCCGAGAGCGCCCGGATGAAACCGGAGCCCGGAAAGGGTTATCGGGGACGGCAGCAATCTCCGGAAACCTCCGGTCGGCCCGCGGCGGCTCCCTCCGAGTCGCGGCCGAAGGCAATGCCGTCTCTTGAGCCCATGGCGAGCCGTTGCGGCGCCGCGCCATCCTCAAAAATGGGCAGTCCCGGACTTGAACCGGGGACCCCGGCATTTTCAATGCCGTGCTCT
>CAZXGT010000017.1:8531-31782 GCA_964639935.1 uncultured Phycisphaeraceae bacterium | reverse complement strand
TGGATCAGGCGCGACGGCGACGCGCGGCGGTGAGGCCGGCGAGGCCGAAGAGGGCGGCGGCGCCGGGGGCGGGAACGCCCGTGACGCTGAGGTTGTCGATCGCAAGATCCTCGTCGCCGGAGTCAAGGCTCCAGACCACGCGAATGGCGAGGTCGGTGCCGGTGACGCCGGTGAGGTCGAAGTTGAAATTGGCGAAGGTATCGGTGATCTCACCGCCAGCGAGACCGTTGATGGCGGGCTCCTGGTTGAAGGCGTCGCCGTCGTCGATCCCGAGGATGCTGAAGATGTTGGTCCAGGCGCCGCCGTCGACCTGGTACTCGAAGTCGACGAAGTCGAGGTCGTCCCAGTCCTCGTCGGTCCCGTCCTGATCCTCAGCGAGGTCGATGGAGAGGTTCAGGCCGGTGAAGCCGGCGATGTTGAAGGTGTCGAACGTCTGGAACAGCGGGACCGAGGCGCCCTCACCGTCGAGGTCCATGCCGGCGAAGTAGTTGCCGTCGGCGCCGAAGTACTCGACGAAGCTTCCCGTGGGGGTGGTCGCGGAGTTGCCCCAGAAGTCGCCCGAACCGTCGCTGAACTCGGGAACGCTGGTGGTGTACTGAGCGGCGCCCTCGAAGTCCTCGAGGAACAGGCTGGTGGCGGCGCCGGCATGGGCGGCGCCCGCGGCGGCGAGAGCCGCGATCGTGATGATGCTCTTCATGTCTCTTCTCCTGATGGAAAACGTGTCTCTCTTCTCTCGGTCCCGCCAACGGGCGTGGACCGACGCCCTCCCCCGAGGGCGAGCCATACTCTACCGGTCGGCGGGGTCGAGCCGAAGAGCCCGGCGGTTAAGGTTGCTTGAACACCGCGGGCTCGCGCGTGAATATGGGCAATCTGGTTGGCCGCGGGAAGCTCTCGGCGGGTTTAGCCTCGGTTGCGCTCGCTGACGATCTCGTCGTACACCGTCTCGAGCGTTCGGGTCCTGAGGCGCTCGAAGCCCATGCCCTCGAAGATCGGGAGGCGGATCCGCGCGACCGCGGCCTTGGGCCCTCCGGCGTCGACGATCTCTCCGACCGCCTCGCGCACGGCCTTGAAGTACTCGATCTGCCGGGCGACGCCCGCGCGGTCCGTGATCTCTCCGTGGCCGGGAACGACGATGGTGTCGGCGTTGCACGCCTCGAGGATGCGGGTGCACGCGGCGATCCATCCGGTGGTCGAAGCGTCGGCGTCCGCGTCGACGAAGGGATGCAGCTTGTGGAAGACGAGGTCGCCCGTGTGGATGAGATTCTTCTCGGGGAAGCGGATCCAGACGTCGTTGTCGGTGTGGGCGTTGCCGGGGTGGGTGAGGAGCATCCTGACGCCGGCGACCTCGAGGTCCTGTCGCTCCATCGCGTCGCGGTTGGGGAGGTAGGGCGCGGGGTTCTCGCCCCGGCTGGCGACCTGCCTGCGGACGCGCGGCGCGGCGCTCGGGTGGGCGTAGACCGGGAGGTCGCTCGTGAAGGCGGCGTTGCCGCCCGTGTGATCGGCGTGGTGGTGCGTGTTGATGACAGCGGCGAGGGGCGACCCGGCGTCCCGGGCGAGCGTTCTGAGGTCTTCGCCGGCGCCCATCACCTTCGTGTCGATGAGAATGGCGGCGTCATCGCCCTGAACGACGAGCGCGTTCCCGCCCCGGCCGGTGACGGCGTGCACGCCGGGGGCGAGCTCGGCGAGGGTGAACTCATCGGCGAACTGGGCGCGAGCGGCGCGGGGGATCGAGAGGGGCCCCGCGGCGGCGGCGGCGACGAGCGCGGCGAGGCCCCCGGTGAAGCGTCGTCTCGAGATGCGGTCGGCGTGGTGAATCATCATCTGCTCCCGGTCGCGAGGCGTGGGCGTCGGGTGCTACCATGCGACCCGAACCGAACCAGAGTCCCCCCGCCCCGGCGCCCGCGAGCGAACACCCGCGAGTGAACCACGGGCCCTACCAGAGAGTACCGTCACTGTGCGAGCGAATGATCTGAAACCCGGCGTGGCCGTCAAGATGGACGGCCGCCTCTTCGTCTGCGTCAAGACCGAGCACGTCAAGCCCGGCAAGGGCCCGGCTTATGTGCAGGGCAAGCTGCGGGATGTGGCCTCGGGCAGCTATGTCGAGAAGCGCTTCGGCTCTTCCGACAAGATCGAGGGGACGAGCCTCGACCGGCGCGACATGGAGTATCTCTATCAGGACGCCGACGGGTTCGTCTTCATGGACAAGGAGGACTTCGACCAGCTCACCATCTCGGAGGAGGTGGCGGGCGATTCGATGAAGTTCCTGCGTCCGAACACGGACTGCATCGTGCTGGTCCACGAGGGGAACCCGATTCTGATCGAGCTGCCGGCGTCGGTGGAGCTTGAGGTCACGGACACGCCTCCGGGCGTCAAGAGCGCGACGGTGACCAACGTCTTCAAGGAAGCGACGTGCGAGACGGGTCTGGTGACCAAGGTTCCCGATTTCATCAACGCCGGCGAAACCATCCGGGTCTCGACGGCGGACGGCTCGTACCAGGCGAGAGCGTAGACGCGGCCCGCCCACGGGCCGATTGAAGAAGCGGCGGAGGGCGCGGCGCCCGACGCGAGGAGGTCGAAACCAACATGGCCGAGATCGTCATCGACCGGCTTGATCCCACCGACCTCAAGCTGCTCACGCACCTGAACAATCAGATCTTCCGTCCGGAGCGTGATATCTCGTTCTTCGAGCGGCGGTTCCGGAACCGGATGAACCCGCTGGTCCTCGGGGCCCGCATCGGGTCCGACGCGGTGGGCTTCATGGTGGGGATGGAGCTCAAGCCGTCGGTCTTTTTCTCGTGGCTGGTGGGGGTGCTGCCGAGCGCGCGGCGGATGGGCGTGGCGACGCAGCTCATGGAGGCCGCGGAGGACTGGGCGCGGGAGCGCGAGTACCGCGCGATCCGCTTCGAGTGCGGGAACCAGCATCGCGCGATGCTTCACTTCGGGGTGGCCGCGGGGTACCACGTGATCGGGCTGCGCTGGGACGTCGACCGCTCGGAGAACCTCGTGATCTTCGAGAAGTTCATCGGGACGATCTGACGCCGCTGCTGATCAGGCGAAGCCGGGGCCGGTGATGTTGCCGCCCATGGGCATCGTGGGGGGCGCGGGCGAGGCGGCCGGGCGTTTGCGGGGCGCCTGCGGGGCGGGCTGGCCGGCGCCGGGCCGGGCGCCGGGGGGCGCCATGCGGACCTTGAAGAGCAGATCGGTAACGCGGTCGCGGACGGTTTCCTGCATCCGCTCGAACTCCTTGGTCCCTTCGCGCTTGTACTCGATGCGCGGGTCCATCTGGGAGTAGGAGCGGAAGCCGATGGTGTCGCGGATCTGGTCCATCGCGTAGAGGTGCTCGCGCCAGGCGGTGTCGAGCACGTCGAGGAGGACGGCGCGCTCGAACTGGACCATCTCGCCGCGGAGCGAGGCCTCGACGCGGGCGCGAATGGCGGCGTCGCGCTTCTCGCCCGTGAGGCGGCGCATCCAGGGCGACATCGGCGCCATGTTGAACCGCTCTCGGAAGAAGGCGTCGAGCTCGTCGTTGTCCTCGATCTTGGTCGCCTCCTCCTTGGCCTTCTCGATCTCATCGCTCTTGGCGAAACGCTCGGAGGCCTCGAGGAGATCCGCCCGGATCTCTTCGGGCGAGCGCGTGGTGACGGCCTCCGGCTCCCAGTCGAGCCCGAAGCGGCTGTTGGCCCAGCGGGCGAGACCCTGGCCCGCCTGGTCGACGGCGCCCTGGCTCATGAGCTGCGTCGTCATGCCGAGCGCGAACTCGACGGGCGTCTCCACCTCGCGCTGCTTGTAGAGCTCGCGCACCTGCTCGACGACGTGATCGACGGCGGCCTCGCGGGCCGCCTCCGGCGTCTCGGCGTCCCGGACGACGTTCTCATCGAGGCTCACGCCGTAGTGATCGTTCGCCCACTTGGCGAGCTGGCGGAGGCCGTAGTCGGGCTCGAGGAAGGTGCGAACGCCCGAGACGTCGGCGCTCTGGACCCGGTTCTCGGCGGCCTCGATCAGGCGGTCCTCGACCTCGCGCCGGCCCATCTGGCGGATGTCGCCGGGCTTGAGATCCAGCCCGAACTCGCGCTGCGCCCAGCTGGAGACGTGCGTGAGATCGAGGTCCTCCATCGCGGCGTCGGCGGGCATGTACTCGCCGAGGGTCACGGCGATCATGCCGCGAGCGTCCTCCTTGGCGTCGGCCATGATGCGCGGCTCGAGGTCGTCGTATTCCTTGAGTCGCAGGCGCTCGGGGGCGATCGAGATGTTGCACTCGCGCCGGAGGTGCTCGGCGACGCACTCGGCCGGGTAGTCCGGATCGAGGTAGCGCTCGACGGCGTCCCAGGCGGAGTCCTCGATGTAGGTAAAGAGCAGCCCGCGGAGGTCGCGCCCCTCGATGACGCGCTGTCGCAGCCCGTAGAAGCTCTGGCGCTGAATCTCCATGACCTCGTCGTAGTCGAGCAGCGTCTTGCGTCCGTGGAAGTTCCGCTCCTCGACCTTGCGCTGGGCGCGCTCGACGCTCTTGGAGAGCATCGGGTGCTCGATCGAGTCGCCCTCCTTCATCCCGAGACGCGAGAGGATCTTCATCGTCGCCTCGCCCGCGAACATCTTCATCAGGTCGTCCTCGAGGCTGATGAAGAAGCGTGAGGAGCCGTGGTCGCCCTGGCGGCCCGACCGGCCCCGGAGCTGGTTGTCGATCCGGCGGGACTCGTGGCGTTCGGTGCCCACGACGTGCAGGCCCCCGAGCTCCTCGATGGTGTCGACCCAGCGCAGGCGGTGCAGCGCGAAGCGTCCGTTGGCGTCGAGCTCCTCCTTGAGGCTCTCGGCGTCCATGCGCTCGATGCGCTTGTCCTCGACCCACGTGGAGCGCTTGGCCCAGTGACGCAGGAGCGCGAGCTCGAGGTCGTCAAAGGCCATGTCCTTCGCCTCGCCCTTGGAGATCCCGAGGGTTTTGGGGGCGATCTTGCGGTAGACCTTCTCGCGGAGGACCTCGTCGGAGTCGTCGACGGAGAGATCCCCGGGCGCGATGCCGCGGCGCTGCCAGTGCTCGATGAGCTGCTCGCGGGTGAACTTCTGGAGCTTGATGTCGGTCCCTCGGCCGGCCATGTTGGTGGCGATCATCACGGCGCCGAGCGAGCCGGCGTTCTCGACGATGTGCGCCTCGCGCTCGTGCTGCTTGGCGTTGAGCACCTCGTGGTTGATGTTGTGGGTCTTCTTGAGCATCCGCGCGAGCGTCTCGCTCTTCTCGACGCTCGTGGTGCCGACGAGAACGGGGCGTCCGACGTCGTGGAACGCCTTGATCTCCTCGACGATCGCGTCCCACTTGTCCCCCTCGGAGAGGAAGATGACGTCGTTGTGATCGGCCCGGATCATCGGGCGGTTGGTCGGGATGACCACCACGTCGAGCTTGTAGATGTCGTGGAACTCCTGCGCCTCGGTGTCGGCGGTGCCCGTCATGCCCGCGAGACGCTCGTAGAGCTTGTAGAAGTTCTGGATGGTGATCGAGGCGACGGTCTGCGTTTCCTTCTTGATCGGCACGCCCTCCTTGGCCTCGATCGCCTGGTGGAGGCCATCTGACCACTGACGCCCGATCTGGAGGCGGCCGGTGAAGGGGTCGACGATGACGACCGAGGGCTCCTTGCGTCCGGTCTGCGGGTCGTCGATGGGCATGACGACGTAGTCGCGGTCGCGCTGGTAGACCGCGTGGGCGCGGACGGCCTGCTGGAGCAGGTGGGGCATGTCGACGTCGTCGCCGACATAGAAGGAGCCGGAGCCGGCGGCGCGCTGGGCCTCCTCGACGCCGAGGTGCGTGACGTGCGCGGCCTTGCGATCCATCTCGACCTCGTAGAACTGCGGGTGACGATCCCGCGCCGCTTCGAGCTCGGGGAGCTGCTTGCGGAGATTCTCGAGCTCGGCCTGCATCTCGGCGCTTTTGGCCTTGTCCCGGGCGTTTCGGATGTCGCCCTCGAGGCCCTTGATGCGCCGCGTCGTCGCCTGAACCTTCTCATCGGCGGCGTTCCACGCGGCCTGCTTCTCGACGAGGTGCTTGGCGAGGTTGTCGGCGAGCTCGTAGCGCGGCTGATCCTCGTGGGCGGGCCCCGAGATGATCAGCGGCGTGCGGGCCTCGTCGATGAGGATGGAGTCGACCTCGTCGACGACGGCGAACTCGCGCGTGCGCTGGACCTGCTGATCGGCGCTGCGCTTCATGTTGTCGCGGAGGTAGTCGAAGCCGAACTCGCTCGTCGTCCCGTAGACGACGTCGCAGTCGTACATCCGCCGCTTGACCTCCTCGGGCTGCATGTGCTGGGGATGGATCGCGCCGACGGTGAGCCCGAGCGCGTGGAAGAAGGGGAAGACCCAGTCGCGGTCGCGCTGGACGAGGTAGTCGTTGACGGTGATGACGTGGCTGCGGAGGCCCTCGAGCGAGGCGAGGTAGCACGCGAGCGGGGCGACGATGGTCTTGCCCTCGCCGGTCTTCATCTCGGCGATCTTGCCCTGGAAGAGGACCATGGCCCCGATGAGCTGCACGTCGAAGGGGCGGGCGCGGAAGGGCGGGCGGCTCTCGGGGTAGAGCTCGCGCACCGCCTCGTAGAGGCGAACGGGGATCGGCGCCAGGCGCCAGGCGGGAACGGGCTCGGCGCAGCCGAGGAACTCACCCTCGGGCGCCGCGTCCTCCATCCCCTCGATCTCCTCCTTCACCGCGTCGTAGAGCTGGCGGGCGTCGTCCGGGAGGCGGGCGGGGTCGAACACGTCGGCGTGCTCGGGGTTGAAAATGTTGCGGATGCCGACGGCTCGGTCCATGGCCTCGCGGGCGACCGCGAAGGCCTCGACGAGAAGCGATCCGCCGCTCTCGCCGTTCTCGTGACGGCCGCGAAACTCGGCGGTCTTGGCGCGGAGCTCGTCATCGGTGAGGGTGCGGATCTCGCTCTCGAGGGCGCCGATGGCCTCGGTGCGCGACGTGTAGCGCTTGACGAAGCGCTCGTTGCGGGCGCCGAAGAGGGTGCGGATGACCGGCCCGATGACCGGGATGTCGGCGGTTTTGTTCTTTGAGTTGGGCATGGCGAAGATGGCTCGTTTCCCCGGGCGGCGTGCGATCGCGCCCGGCGTCTGCGCAGCGGGATGAATCGGGGATCGGGCGCGGGACGGGGGCGTCCGCGCCTGGATCGACGGTTTGTTCGATTGAGGGATCGCCCGGGCGCTTCGGCCTGGCGGGCGGGGGGCGTCGGCGGATCAGGCTGCTGAGGGCGGGGGGAGATCGAGCCGCCACCACTGGCGCAGCGCGGGATCGGCGTGGGCCTCGCTGGCGGCGGAGGCCGAGACGGGTGAGACTCCCCCGGCGACGCTGACGCGGCCGTCGGAGAGGGCGCCCCGCTCGGCGGCGGCCGACTCGACCGTGACGACGAGCATCTGGGCGATGGCCGCGGGCGCCGTCGCGGCGCCCGAGGAGGCGGTCGTGAGCGTCGCAGCGAGCGCGAAGATCGCAATGATGGCCCCGCTCGTGCAGAGCGTCAGGTCGTTCATCGCGGCTCGGCGGGGCGTGCTCACGTTGGAGGTAGTATCGACCGCTCCCGGCGCAAAGGCAAGGACGGGGTCCGCAATCGACGGACCGGGCTTCTCTGGCGGGGTTCTTCTGCATGACCGACGCGTCCGATCATCCGGAAATCACCCGCATCGAGCGTGATCGCGTCGATTCGACGAGCGACGAGGCGCGACGGCGGCTCGGAGGCGCCGGCGGTCCGTTTGTGGTCGCGGCTCGCGAGCAGACGGCTGGGAGAGGCCGGCAGGGACGCGTCTGGTCGAGCCCGCCGGGGGGTCTCTGGATGACCCTCGCGTGGCCCGCTCGCCTGAGCCCCCCCGCCGTGATGGACGCTCTCGGCCTGCGGATCGGGCTCGCGCTGACCGAGGCGATCGGCGAGCGCGCGGGCGTCGCGCGGGTCCGGCTCAAGTGGCCCAACGACGTTCTCATCGGCGGGCGGAAGGTCGCCGGGGCGCTGACGGAAGTGGCGAGCGATCGGGAGCGCTGGATCCTCATCGGGTGCGGCGTGAACGCGGATCTCGATCTCGCGGAGCTTCCCGAGGGTGTGCGATCCTCCGCCACGACGCTGCGCCGGGAGCTCGGGGGCGAGGGACACGCGGAGCGGCTGGCCCCGGCGATCATCTCGCGTCTTGCGTCGGCGCTGGCGAACGATGAGCCCGTCGCGGCGCTCGCTCGGCGTGCTGAAGCGCGGCTCTTTGGTCTTGGCGAGCGGGTGCGGTTCCGGCTTCCCGATCGCTCGCACGTAGAGGGGCGGCTCGAGGGGCTCGACGACGCGGGAAGGGCCGTGTTCACGCTGGACTCTGGCGAGCGGTTCATCGCGCCGCCCAGCGCTGAGTTGCTCTAGCGGACGAGGACGACCGGGGCGCCCAGATTCGAGAGCACGCGCTCGGTCGCGCCGCCGAAGAGGAGGCGATGGAACAGGGACTCGGGGTAGGCGCCCATGAAGAGCAGCGCGTAGTGATCGGCGGAGGCGGCCTGCTCGATGAGCTTCGCCTCGTCGCGCTGCTCGCGCTCGGAGACACCGACGATCTCCGCCTTCGGCGCCAGCTCGCGCGCGCGGGCGATCGCTTCGTCGGGGTCGTGGTCGCGCCCGGCGGCGGCGAGCACAAAGAGCGGCCAGCCGGAGGCCTCGGCGAACTCCTCCGCCTCCGCAACCGCTCGCTTGCTGACGCTCGAGCCGTCTGAGACCGCGAGCACGCGGTTGACCGGACGCATCTCGCCGCTGACGACGAGCACCGGACCCGGTGCGTGCTTGAGCAGCGCGGCCGTCGTCGACCCCAGGCCCGAGCGCTTGAACCGGCCCTTGCGTCCGACGGCGATGAGGTCGTGCGCCGAGGCGATGTCGCAGAGGGTGTCCAGGAGCGGGCCGGTCTCGATCTGCTGGGAGAATGCGACGCCGCGCTGCTCGCAGCGCCCGGCCATCTCGGCGAACTCCCGGCGGGCCCACTCGGTCTCCTTCTCGCGGTCGGCCTCGCGCTGCCGGATGATGGGCGTCGGGTCCACGAGTCCCGGGTCCCCGGCGATCATCGGGGGAGGGTCGGGCTCGAGCACGTGCACCGCGTGCACCCCGAGCGAGCGCGGGCGGTCGTCAACCTCCGCGAGCATGAGCGCGTAGGAGAATGCCTCCCGCGAGAGTTCAGAGCCGTCAAACGCCAGCACCACTCGATCGATCATCGCATGCGCTCCCGCACGAGCCGCTGCTCGCGTCGGTAGGGTACCGCGCATGAGCGCGGCCCTGTGGATCATCGGCGCCCTGTGGACCCTCCATTCTCTGCTCGCGCTCGCGGGGATCGCGCTGGTTCCGGGGCTTCCGGGGCGCCGCGGGCAAACGCGCCCGCGCATCGCGGCGATCGTCGCGGCTCGCGACGAGCAGGATCGCATCGCCGAGACCGCCCGGCGGCTGCTCGACCAGGAGGGCGTGGATCTCCGCCTGTTCATCGCCGACGACCGCAGCGCCGATCGGACGCCGGAGATCCTGAGCGGGCTCGCCCGGGACAACGACAGGCTCACGCCCGTGCGCATCGACGAGCTCCCGGCGGGGTGGCTTGGCAAGTGTCACGCCTGCCGCGCCGCGGCGACGCGGGCTCTCGCCGAGAGCGACCCCGATTACCTTTTGTTTATCGACGCGGACGTGTGGCTCGAGCCGGACGTCGCAGCGCGGGCCGCGGCGGAGGCGGAGCGATCCGGCGCGGCCCACGTGACGCTGCTGCCCGGCTTTGCGCGGAGCGAGGGGCTCGGCCCGGCGGCCGTCCTCGCCTCCCTCACCCCCTTCATGACCCGGGCGGCCATGGCGAACCTCGCGCTGCCGGGTCAGCAGGTCGGCATCGGCGGGTTCAACCTGATCCGACGCGAGACCTATGAGGCCTTCGGTGGGCACGAGGCGCTCCGGCTCGAGATCGTCGATGACCTGTACCTCGCGGTGCTCAGCACTCGCGCCGGCGGGCGCACGCGCGTGCTGCGGGCCTTTCACGACGTGGAGGTCGAGTACGCCGTCTCGCTGCACGGGCTGCTCGCGGTGACGCGCAAGAACAACTACGCCATCTTCCGGTTCCGCCCGATGCTCTCATCGCTGGCGATCGTCGCGTTTCTCGCGGCGTGGCTCGGCGCGCTCGCCGGGCCTGCGCTGGCGGTGGCGATGAGTCTCCCGGCGGGCTGGGTCGCCTTCGGCGGCCTGTGCACGACCATCGTCCCGGCGCTTGTCTTTGCGCGACTGATCGGCTGGTCGCCGGTGCATGCGCTCCTGGCGCCGCTGGCGCAGGGCGCGCTCCCGGCGATGCTCGCCAACTCGATGATCGCGACGCATCGCGAGGGCGGGGTGCGGTGGCGGGAGACGCTCTACCCGCTCGCTCAGCTGCGCGCGGGTCGCGTGCGCTGACGGAGCCGCTTCATCGCCCTGGCGTCTTTTTTCATGATGAAGAGGTAGTTGAAGCCGCGGAGGAAGAAGTTGCCTTCCTCGGCGGCCTTCCGCCACGAGCCGCGCTCGAGCTTCCGGTTGCCTCGCGCCACGGCGATGATGTCCACCGGCGCGAAGCGCTCGCGGAGCATGGCGAAGAGCTCGAAACCGATCGGCATGAAGCGTTGCTCGAGCGGCGCCTTCTTCTCGAAAGAGTCCGAGACATAGAGCGCCATGAACCGGCGATCCTTGAGGACGCGGTCGATCTCGGCGATGACGCGCCGCATCGCGCCGTAGTAGGCGGCCCCGAAGTCGTCGCCCCCGGCGTCGAGTTTGCCGATGCAGCGCTCGTCGTCCGAGTACTCGATGTGAGTCGAGTACGGGGGGTCGATAAAGACGAAGTCCGCGACGCCCCGCTCGAGCGGGAGCTCGCGGGCGTCGGCGTGGGTGATGTCGTCGCGCTGTGGGCTGAGGTCGAAGCCGCGGGCCTTGCGATTGAGATCCTCGGCGACGTCGATCGTGGTGCCGCTGCCGACCATGGGGTCGACGACGAGGTCGCCCTCGCGCGTGTAGCGCTGGAGAAGCTGCCAGATGACCCAGGACGGCGTGGCGCCCGCGTAGTTCTGGTCGCCCTGCCCGCCGGCGCCGTACTGCTGGCTGGGGTATTCCCAGAGCGTGGTGGTCTCGATGCGCAGGGGCGGCCGCTTGTGGGGCGTCCGTTGCCGCGGGCGCGAGGGGCGCGGGCGGAAGGGCTCGGTCATCACAGGCGCTCGCGAATGGCCTGCAGGACGCGCTGGCGCGCCGATTCCACAGAGCCCGTCAAGCGCGCGCCGGCGGCCTGGATGTGACCGCCCCCGCCGAGCGCCGAAGCGACGGCGTTGACGTCGACAAGCCCGTGCGCTCCGTCGGCGCTCTTGCTTCGCAGGCTCACCCGGATCTCGCCGTCGACTTCTGTGAGCGCCGCGGAGACACGGACCGAGCCGATGGACATGGGGATCTCGGCGAAGCCGCCCGTGTCGCCCTGCGTGCCGCCGGTGGCCTCGAAGTCCTTCTTCGTGATCGAGGAGACGGCGACGCGGCCCTCCTCGTGGAGCTCGAGCGACGTGAGCGCCCGGGCGATGAGCCGGAGGCGTTCGGCCCGGTCGCCCTGCTCGACGCGCTGGTAGAGCCTGGGGTGATCGACCCCGGCGGCGAGGAGGTCCGACGCGAGGCGGAGCGCGGCGGGCGTGGTGTTGGCGTGACGGAACCACCCGGTGTCGGAGGCCACGCCGAGGTAGAGGGGCTCGGCGATCTCCGCCGGGAGCCTCGCGGGCGAATCGAGCCCGAGGAGCCTGACGCAGACGTCTGCGACGAGCTCGCAGGCGGCGCAGGCCTCGGGGTCGATGAGGCGGCGCGGCGCGACGTCGGCGGCCCCGGCGCGGTGGTGGTCGATGATCGCGGCCTTGTCGCGGCGGGAGCGCAGCCACGGCGCGATCTCGCGAAGCTGTCCCCATGACCCGGTGTCGAGCACCATCACGGCGTCGGGCTCGGAGAGACGCTTGTCGCGCTCGCTGATCTCGCTCTCGATGCGCACGGGGCGATCCGAGGCGACGACGGGGTCGAAGCGGGCGGGCCAGGGGCCGGCGTAGACGATCTCGGATTCACCGCCCGCGCGGTCGACGGCGCGGGCGAGGGCGAGGGTGGCGCCGACCGCGTCGCCGTCGGGCTTGGAGTGCGTCGTGATGGTCACGCGTCGGGCCTTCCCGACCCACGCGGCGAGCTCGCTCGCGCTCGCGGTTGACTCGTAGGCCTCGACGGTGGTCATGCGATGGTTCCTTGTCTCTCGGGCGTTGCGGCGGCGGCGGAGATCTCGCGGACGCGCTGGACGTCGCGGGCGATCTGCGCGACGAGGGGCGCGGGATCGGAGTAGACCCGCTGCTCGCGGATCCACTCGTGGAGATCGAGGGCGAGACGGTAGCCGTAGTCGGGGGCGCCGCTTCCGTCCCAGTCCAGGATGTGGGCCTCGACGGAGACGGGCGCGTCGCCGCCTCGTTCGAAGGTGGGGTTCGTGCCGACGCTCACGGCCGAGGGTCGGCGCTCGCCGCCCGGGAGCAGGGCGGTCGCGGCGTAGACGCCCTCGCCCGGCGCGAGGTTGTCGCAGCGGAGGTTGGCCGTGCGGAAGCCCAGGTCGCGTCCGCGCTGGGCGCCCGGGCCGACCAGGCCAAAGAGGCGGTAGTCGCGGCCGAGGACGCGCCGGGCGTCGCTCGGGCGTCCGTGGCTGATGAGCCACCGCGCGATCGTCGAGCTGGCGCGAACGAGGGACTGATCGGCGAGCTCGACCTCGACGGTCTCGAGGACGTCGAGGCGGTAGCCGTGTTCGGCCGAGAGCCGGCGGAGCGTCCCGACGTCGCCGGCGCGCCGGGCGCCGAAGCGGAAGTCGGCGCCCTCGACGATCCAGGCGGGCTCGTGCTCGCGGGTGATCGCCCGGACGAACTCCTCGGGCGTTCGCCTGAGGAGGGCGTCGTCGGGGGCGAGGACGCGGAGCTCGCTCGCGCCGAGCTGGCCCGCCAGGCGTGTCTTCTCGGCGAGCGGCGTGAGAACGGCCGGCGCGCGCTCGGGAGCGAGCCTGGTGAGCGGATGCGGGAAGAAGGCGAGGACAACGACGCGGCCGGCCGGGCCGACGAGTCGGCGCGCGCGCTCGATGAGACCGGCGTGCCCGATGTGCACGCCGTCGAAGTTCCCGATGGTGATGGCCGTCTCGCTCGGCATTGACCCCGACTGTAGACGAGGGCGCGCGCTCCGGCCACGGCGTTCGCGTCTCGCTAGGCTGATTCGCATGGCCGGCGCGCTGACGCCCATCGCGGATCGTGGGAGAACGCTCCTGGTCGTCGCGGCGCCCGTGGAGGCGCGGGCGGTGCTGCACGCTCTGGATCGCGACGCGAGCGAAGGGGACGCGGAGTGGCGGATCATCGAGATCGGCTCTCGGCTCGAGCTTGTGGTCTCGGGCGTCGGCAAGGCGGCGGCCGCGGGCGCCACGGCGCGGTTCGCGGAGCCGGCGCGGCACGCCGCCGTGATCTCACTCGGGGTGGCGGGGGCGCTCCCGGGATCGGGCCTCGGGATCGGCGACGTCGTGCTGGCCGAGCGGAGCGTGTTCGCCGACGAGGGCTTCGCGACGCCGGAGGGGTTTACGGACATCGCCTCGGCCGGGTTCCCGCCGGGGCCCGAGGGCGGGATCGGGGCGCGCGCCGACGAGGGATTGAACGATCTGCTCGGGCCGCTCGCCGACGCGTCGGGCGCGGTGGCGACGGTCTCGACCTGTTCGGGAACCGACGCGCTCGCCGATGAGGTCGCGCGGCGGACGGGGGCGATCGCTGAGGCGATGGAGGGCGGGGCGGTGGGCGTGACGGCGCAGCGGATCGGACGGCAGACGGGCGCGTCGCTCTGGTTCTCGGAGCTTCGGGTGATCTCCAACACGACGGGCGACCGGGATCGCCAGGAGTGGGACCTGCGCGGGGCGTCGCGCGTGCTGGGCGACCTCGCCGCGCGTCTCTAGCGAGCCGAAGCGGTCGGACGACGGCGTGTCCGCCCACCCGAGCCCGGCGCCAGGTGAGAAACGCGCTGTATCGGACGGGGCGGGCGGTCTTTTCCGGCTGCGCGGGATCGGCCGCCTCGGGAGGGTCGGGGTTCTGGCGAGGCCTGCGAATCGGCGCGCGGGGTGAATCGGCCGACCGGGGGGACCGATGGACGCCGTGGAGCGCGGGCGGAGCGCCGCGGCCGCGGGAGGAAAGGGAATCGCATGGGCCTTGGGCAGCTGCTCAACTCGACCACGCCGCCGATCGCGGTGGACTTCGGCGCCTCCTCGCTGAAGGTGCTGCAGATCTCATCGGGGGATCGCCGCTCGCTGATCGCGGCCTCGTGCGTGCAGACGCCTCAGGAGCTTCTCGGCGACCCGGCTGCCCGGCTGGACTTTCAGCTCTCGGCGCTCCCGGGCGTCATCAAGAAGGGCCAGTTCCGCGGTCGTCGGCTGATGATCTCGGCGCCCGCGCCCCAGACCTGGGTGCAGCACCTGCAGGTGAACAAGGCCGAGGGGGCGGACCTTCGGCAGCTCGTCACGATGCAGCTTCAGACGCAAACGGGCTACGACCCCGCGAACCTGGTGATCCGTCACTACGAGGTGTGCGAGATGAGCCGGGGCTCGTCTTCGCGGACCGAGACGATCTGCGTGGCGACGCGCCGGGGGCTGGTGCTCAAGATGCTCGAGACGCTGCGGAAGCAGAAGCTCGAGGTGGTCGGGATTCACTCCGAGCACTTGGCGCTCGCGCGGGCCATGCCCACGCTTGTGGGCGAGAGCGAGGGCGGCGAGGCCGAGGCGACGGTCGCGATCGATCTCGGCTACGCGTCGACGAAGCTGGTGATCACGCACGGCGACCAGCCCGTCTTTGCAAAGACGATCGAGATCTCCGGCGCCACGCTCGACGAGGAGGCTGCTTCGCAGCTCGGTTGCGGGATGCTCGCGGCGCGGGAACGTCGCCTCCGGGCTGAATCGCTCGTGTGCGAGCGAGCGGTCGCGGCGAGCGCGGGCGGCGGGGCGACGGGCATCCCGGCGCTGGACGCGCAGGGGAGCGACGAGCCCGCGGATGATCCGGCGAGGGCGACGAACACGCTCGATCTGTCCGAGGCGATCGAGGGTGTGACCGACGAGGCGGCGATGTGCCTGCGGTATCACCGCGCGCTCTTCCCGGAGCGGGTGGTGACGCAGGCGCTGTTTGTGGGCGGCGAGGCGCGGCACGAGGGACTGTGCCGGGCCCTGGCGGAACGGATGCGCCTTTCGGCGCACGTGGCCGAGCCGCTGGCGGCGGTCGACGGAGCGAGCGACGCCGGCCGCGTGGTGAACATCGATTTTTCCGAGCCGCAGCCCGGCTGGGCGGTGGCGCTCGGGCTGTGCCTGAGTCCGGCGGACATCTAGGAGCGAGCACTTCCATGCGCAACCCATTTCAATCTCACGGCACGGGGACGTCGTCGTTCCTGCCCGAGGATTACATCGCCAAGCAGCACGACCGGCGGACGAACATCATCGGTCTGACGCTGTTTTTCATCGTGATCACGGGGGTGCTGGCGGCGTTTTTCGTCACGAACCAGCGATGGTCCACGGTGAAGGAGCAGCAGGAGGCGATCAACGCGCGGTATCAGCAGGCGGCGAAGGAGATCGAGCAGCTCAAGCGGCTCGAGGAGCAGAAGGCGGAGATGCTCGCGCGGGCGACGCTGACGGCGTCGCTGAAGGAGCGGGCGCCGCGGTCGATCCTGCTGGCGGAGCTCCTCAACCGGATGCCCAAGAACGTCGCGCTCCAGGAGGTGACGCTCGAGGCGAAGAAGGTGACGCCCAGGCGGGCGCCTCAGAAGCAGACGACCGCGAGGACGCGTTCGCTCGCGAAGAACGCGAAGGCGGAGGCGGAAGAGGATGCGACGCCCCAGCCGCCGATGTACCGGACGGAGCTTGGGCTCGTCGGCGTGGCGACCACGCACAACAACGTGGCGGCGTATGTCTCGGCGCTACAGACCTGTCCGCTGCTGCGCGGGGTCGAGCTGCGGTTCTCGGAAACGGTCCTGCAGGACGACCGGACGCTGAACAAGTTTCGCATCGAGGCGATGCTCGATCAGTCGGCCGACGCGCAGGCGATCGAGCCGCTGACGCTCGCCGAGGCGCGGCGTCTTGGGATCGGGATCGATCTCTCGGAGCGGACCGGCGACGAGCCCCGGATCGCCGACGGCGACGAGGCGCTCGACGACGAACTGGAGGAGCGGTAAGCCATGAAGTTCGGACCCCGCGACGTGATGTTCCTGATCGTGCTGCTGGCGTTTCCGATCGCGAGCTGGTGGACGCTCTTTCGCCCGCAGAACGCGGAGATCGCTCAGGCGCTGCAGGAGATCGAGTTCAAGCAGGAGACGCTCTCCAAGGTGGACACGGCGACCGCTCGCGCGAAGGACCTGGAGCAGGAGAACGAGGCCATCCGCGAGGGCATCTCGCTTATGGAGCAGCGCCTGCCCTCGGGGAAAGAGGTCGAGGCGGTGCTCGATGACGTGGCGAGCCTCGCGCAGAGCCATGGGCTTGAGCTTCCCAAGTTCGTGACGGCCAAGCCGGTGCAGAGCGCCGGGTTCGGCGAGCAGCCGCTTGAGGTGCGCGTGGTCGGCGCCTGGGAGTCGTTCTACCTGTTCCTGCAGGACATCGAACGCCTGGAGCGCATCACGAAGATCTCGAGCATGGAGCTCTCGCGGCCGAGGAACGACGAGGGCTCGAAGATCGAGGCCGTTCTCGAGCTGAACATTTACTTCTCGGACGCGCAGGAGGAGACCGGATGATCCCTTCCGACACGACACCGCCGGCGAGCGGCGAGACCCCGCCCGGCGCGAGCGCGCCGAGCGCCGGGACGCCGGTCGAGGATCCGCTCCGCTCTCCCATGACGGGCGGCGGGGGCGGGCCGAGCTTTGACGCGATCGAGACGGCGGAGGAGTCCAAGATCCCGCCGGGCGTCGCGGTGCTGCTGCTTGTCATGCTCGTCGGGGGCGGATCGATCATGCTGATGCGTCAGTTCGGTCTCGGCGGCGGGTACACCTTCGACGAGATCACGATCGACTACCCCATCGACGCGCAGACGGTGGGCGACTCGGACGACGAGTACGAGCAGATCATCAGCGACCTGACGAACCACGACGTGCCTCACGTGTCGCTCTCGGATCTTCGCCCGAAGCCCTTCGAGCTTTTCACGCGAAGGCGCGCCTCGGAGGCGACGGCGGCCTCGCTCGGCGAGACCGAACAGGATCGCCGCGAGCGCGAGGCGCGCGAGCGGCGGGCGCAGCTCCAGCGGGAGTTCCAGAAGCTCGAGCTGAACTCGGTGATCGGCGGCTCGGCCCCCATCGCCCGGATCTCGGGCGTGGCGGTGCGTCCGGGCGACCGTGTGGCGGGGCTTTTCACCGTCACGCGCATCGCGGGGCGGACGGTGGAGCTCGAGGCGGACGGCCGGATCTATCAGCTGACGATGGGCAAGTGAGGATCGCGTGGCGAAGGTGAACCTCGACAAGCTGCTGCGCGACCTGGAGGCGGGTCCGCCGACGACGGGCGCGGATGAAACCGGGCCGGACGCGGCGGGCGCGGAGACGCCCGATCGCCCCGGCGGGGACGCGAAGCCCGCGGTCGCGCCGAAAGCGGAGACGCTCCGGTCGATCTACCGCGCCGAGGGCTCAAGCGACGAGGCGAGCCACGGCGCGCAGGATCTGGGCGAGATGCTCGAGCGTGCCGGCGCGGTGACGGCCGAGCAGCTCTCGAGCGCTCGGACGGTGCTCAAGCAGACGCCGGGCGCGTCGCTGCCCGATCTCCTGATGGAGATGGAGGCGGATCAGGAGAAGATCCAGCGGGTCGTCGCGGATCACTACCGGCTTGGCTTTACGCGACTGGATCTCGAGAACATCGACGACGCGGTCGACGGCGGGCTGGTCCAGCGGCTCACGCCCGCGTTCTGCAAGAAGCACGGTCTCATCCCGATCCGCAAGGACGGCGGGCGGCTCGTGCTGGGCGTTGTCTCGCCCGACGACGTGTTCCTGCTCGATGACGTTCGCCGGCGCCTGAGCGCCACCTCGTCGAAGCTCGCGATCATCACGCCCGATGATCTTTCGGCGGTGCTCGAGCACTTCGGGGAGGCCGAGAGCGAGGACCTGGAGCTCGAGGACATCCTCGGGGACATCGAGGAAGACGACGTCCAGGTCTCCGAGAGCTCGATCGACTCGGTGGATCTCGAGAAGGAGGCCGGCGAGTCACCGGTCATCCGGTACGTGAACTACATCCTTCAGACGGCGGTGAAGGAGGGCGCGTCGGACATCCACATCGAGCCTGGCGAGGACAAGCTGAAGGTGCGTTTCCGCATCGACGGCGTGCTCTTTGAGATGATGAACCCGCCGCGGACGATGGCGGCGGCGATCACGTCTCGCCTGAAGATCATGGGGAATCTGGACATCTCGGAGCGTCGCCTGCCGCAGGACGGGCGCATCCGATGCACGGTTCAGGGACGGAAGCTGGATCTTCGTGTGTCGACGCTGCCCTGCGCCGCGGGCGAGAAGACGGTGATGCGTATTCTCGACACGCGGTCGATCAACGTGACGCTTGACCAGCTCGGGTTCGACGAGAACACGCTCGAGATCTGGAAGAATCAGATCGGCGAGCCCAACGGGATCGTGCTCGTGACGGGCCCCACGGGCTCGGGCAAGACGACGACGCTCTATTCATCGCTGCGTTCACTCGACAAGCAGAAGCTGAACATCTCGACGGTCGAGGACCCGATCGAGTATCACCTCGACGGGATCACGCAGACGCAGACGCACGACAAGATCGGGATGAGCTTCGGCTCGGCGCTCCGCGCGCTGCTGCGCCAGGACCCGGACGTGATTCTCGTCGGTGAGATCCGCGACCACGAAACGGCGCACATCGCTGTGCAGGCGTCGCTCACGGGGCACCTGGTGCTCTCGACGCTTCACACCAACGATGCGCCGGGGTCGGTGACGCGCCTGATCAATATCGGGCTTGAGCCCTTCCTTGTCGGCGCCGCGGTCAACGGGGTGCTCGCGCAGCGGCTGGTGCGCCGCGTGTGCCAGAACTGCCGTCAGGAGACCGAGGCCTCCGAGGAGATGGCGGAGTTTCTCGAGCTCAACGGGATGCCGGGCGCGACGCTCTGGGCGGGCCAGGGGTGCGACAAGTGCCGCAACACGGGGTACGCCGGTCGCGTGGGCATCTACGAGCTCCTGGTCGTGGACGACTCGATCCGGGACGTGATCGCGCGCAACCCGAACGTTTCGGAGTTCCGGCGTCTGTGCATCGAGCGTGGAATGACGCCCCTGCGTCAGGACGGGCTGATGAAGGCGGCGCAGGGTCTGACGACCGTGCAGGAAGTCCTGCGCGTGACCGAGTCGCATTGACCGAGAGTCGCGGCTGAAGCGGCGCCGGGCGGGTTCCTCAGCCGCTGGATTCTTCTGTTTGCTCGGGCGTCTCCGGCGCGGGCTCGTCCCGGCGCTCGGCGCCGCGCGAGCGCGCCGCGTCCTGCATCATCGCCTTGAGCAGTTCGGCCATGCCGGCGGGCATCTCCTGCGGCGCCCGCCTGGTGCCCGGCTCGGCCGCGGGCTCTTCGGGCGTCGCGGCGACCGCCGGCTCCTGTTCATCGGGCTCGGCCTCGATGTCCTCGCCGCGCTCGAGACGGGCCACCATCTCCATGAGATCGTCGACGTCGCTTCGCTCGACGCCGGCGTCGAGCATCTCGCGGCGGGCCTCGAACTCCGTCGCCCTGACGACAGCGGTTCCGTCGTCGCTCGCGGCTTGCGGCGCCGCGGCGAAGGGCGAGTCGTACATGGAGAGGGCGAGGACGTCGCCCTGACCGAGGTGCTCGAGGATGACGCGATCGTGCTTGGAGTCGATGCGGATGACGCGCCAGGTGTCCTTGAGGAAGACGTCGCCCTCTCGGTAGAGCTCGACGTCGTCGCGCTGGCGCGGGACGCCGCCGGCGATCATGGCGAGTCGGCGACCGCCCGAGGCGAGCACGCCGCGGAGGGACAGTTTCTCGATGGACTGCGTCGCGGCGGCGGTGGGCTGATCGGTGAGCCGGATCTCCTCGATGGCCGGCGGCTCGTTGCGCTGAGCGACCTGCGGCGGGCGGTCGGGCGGCTGGCTCTCGGGCTCAACCTCGGCGATCGCCTCGGGATCCGGAGCGTCGGCCGGCCAGGGCCTGCGATCGGCGGCGAAGATGTTGCCGGCGCCGGAGAGGGTTGTGAGCCGGCGCTCTCGTGAGGCGAGCTCGCCGCCGAGAGCGGGCGGAGGCGGAGCGGCGGCGGGGGCGAGAGCCTCGACCCCGTCTGGCTTCGGCAGGGGGCGGAGCGTCGAGACGAGGAGCGCGGCGGCGGCGACGCCGAGCGCAACGCCGGCGCTCAGTCGGAGGCGACGGTGCAGACGAGCGGCGCGGACGCCGGCGATGCGGGGGGAATCAGCCACGGGCGCCTCCGCTCTGGACGACGGCGACGGCGCGGGCGCGGAGCGTCGCCTGAAGCCTTGGGGCGCCCCCGAGACGGCCCGGGCCGCGCAGCGCGAGGGCGTCGACCGCGACCGCGGCGTCGGGCAGATGCTCGAGGCGGTCGATGAATCGGAAGACGCTCTCGGCGTCGGTTCCTTCGATCGAAAGAGAGAGGCCGATGACGGCGACGGAGGCCTCTCCGCCGGGATCTCGCGCGGGGAGCGTCTCGGACGCGGTCAGCCTGAGCCCCTCGTCGGCGAGCAGGGGCTCGATGATCGAGCGGAGACGTGCGGCGGCGATCTCCGCGCTGGGCGCCGAGATAGCGCGGGCGCGGCGCGCGTCCCATGCGGCTCTGGCTTCGTCGGCGGCCGCGGACCACTCCCCGGCGGACTCGACGACGGCCTCGGTTCGCGCGAGGAGATTCGTCTGCGCGGCGTAGGGGCTCTCGCTCGGGGTCGCGTCGCCCTCGGCGCCCGGCCCGCCGGTGGCCCCACCGGTGGCGAAGTCCAGCGCGACGATCAGCGCGACGACGGCGAGCGCCGCGAGGAGCAGTCCCGTTCGCCTGGAATCGCTCATCGGGCGACCTCCGCTCGGATGGTGAAGACGCGGAGCGCCGGGTCGGTGGGCGAGGGCGTCAGGGGCGTGGTGAACCGGGCGTTCGAGAGCGCTCGCGCCGACTCGAGCCGCTCGAGGGCGTCGCCGGGCGCCGGGGACTCGCCGGTCATCGTCAGGACGCCCCGCTCGAGCTGAAGGCGGTAGATAAAGCCCTCGGCGCCGAGCGCCTCAACGGCCTGTGTCACGGCGGGCATGACGCTCGCCCAGTCGGCCGTGGCCCGGTCGAAGGCTCGCGAAAGTTCGGTGAGTCGCTCGGCCTCGGCGCGCGCGGACTGGGCTCGATCGAAGGCTTCGCGCAGCTCGACGCGGCGCACTTCGGCCGCCTCTGCGCCGGCGCTGAGGCGGGCGTTCCAGATCAGGGGCGACGCGGCGAGGAGGAGCGCGGCGAGCGCGATCGCGGCGCCGGCGGGGAGGTGACGCTTCCACGCGTTGGGCGCGTCGCCGGTCATCGGGGCCCAGGCGCCGGGGGCGGCGAGGCTCGCCATCGGCGCGGCGGCGGCGAGGTCCGCGGGCGAGACGTCCTCGCCGATGCGAAGGATCGTCTGAGACCGCGGCGCCGGCTCATCGATGTGGATCGGCAGGCCGCCGGCGAGTTCGAGCGACGCGTCGACGGCGCCGTCGTTCTCGACGACGCTCGTGCGGGGCGCGCCTTGAACATCGAGCCCGAGCGCCGCGATGTGCGAGGAGACGACCGTCACGCGGGCGCCGGCGGTCGATTGGCGGAGGGCGTCGACGAGTGGATCGATCACGTCGCGGCGGACGGCGACGAGAGCGCCGCGGCCGCAGCGTTCGTTCTCGTCGTAGAGCCCGATGACGCCGACGCGCGCCTCCTCGGCGGCGAGCGGGAGCAGATCCTCGAGGGACTCCAGAACGCCCTGGCGCGCCGAGGGCCACTCGGCGGGCGTGACGGCGATCTCCCGCAGCGCGCACCACGCCGCCGGCGCGACGAGCATCGCCTCGTCGACGGGCTCACCGGCGAGAAAGCCCGAAACGGCGGCGGCGAAGCGCTCGGGCGCCGCGGCGTCGAAGCCGGCCGCCTCGGTCGCCCTGAGAACGCGGGCGCCCGTCGGGCCGGTCGCGACAAGCGCGAGGCCGAGGGTTTCCCCGACTGGAGCCGCCGCGAGCGTGATGGTCCTGGTGATCCCCATGGGTCTTCCTTCTACCGTACGCCAAAGGACGCCCACTGCACGCCCGCGCCCGAGGAAATCACCGCCAGGCCCTCGAACTCGGGGCCCGGCGCGTCGGCCCGCCGGACGAGCACGCGGATCAGCGGCGACGGCTTGAAGCGGAACCGTTCCGCGAGCTCCGGGGCGAACCCGGGGAGCGCTCCTTTGAGAGATTCCGCGTCAAGCCGCCCGGCCTCGCGCAGGGCGATGATGCGGGTCGCGGCCTCGTCGGTCATTCCCGGGAGGGCGCGGAGGATGCCCTCGGGAACGCTTGGCGCGTGGAGCCTGCCGTCGCCGAAGACGGTGACGAGGGGCCGCAGGTCGCGGAGCAGGCCCGGGGTCATCGAGGGCAGGAAACCGAGCTCGTCGACCGAGAGGAAGGGGCCGTTGCGGATCTCGAGGTTGCGGCGGGCGTAGTCCTCCCGCTCGGCGCCGCGCGGGGTGATGAAGTCGTCCTCGTCTCGATAGTCGACGATCTGAGCGGCGACGGCGGCGGTGGTGAGTGGGTCTGCGCCGGCGGCGCGGGCGATCGACTCGAGCTCCTCGAGCGTGGCGCGATTGAGGTTGAAGCGGTTTGCCGCGTCGAGCAGCCGGACCTCGTAGGTCGCGCCGTCGACCTCCACGGCGACGGGCGCGACGGGCAGCCCTCGCGTCGCGAGATGCCGCGTGGCGTTGCGCGTAGAGGTGGGGGTCACGGGCTCGGGCTCGGGTTCCCCCTCCTCGGGGTTCTCGTCATCGATCATGCCCTCGAGGAACTCGCGAAGGAACTCGGGCATCTCGGGCAGTTCGTCGGTGTCGATCTCAGGCGCGTCGCTCGCGCCCGGGGCTTCCGGCGCGACCTCTCCTGAGGCGCCGACACTCTCGCCCACGACCCCGGCGACGGCGCGTGAGGCGGCGGTTCGCGCCGCCAGCTCGTGCTCGAGCGCGCGGCTCAGGGCGCCGGACTCGACGACCGACGCGCGCGTCAGAAGCGAGAGGCTTATCGCCGCGGCGAAGACGACGGCGACGGTGATCATCGCGATCATCAGCGCGAAGG
>CAZXGT010000017.1:5122-8431 GCA_964639935.1 uncultured Phycisphaeraceae bacterium | reverse complement strand
ATCGCCGCGGCGAAGACGACGGCGACGGTGATCATCGCGATCATCAGCGCGAAGGCTCGACGACGCCGATCCATTCGACCCCCTCCCCGCTCTCGAGCGTTGCGGTGAACTCGACCGCGAGCAGGCGCGTCTCGCGAAGCGTCAGCGCCGCCGGATCCGTTGTCCAGACCGTCTCGACGGGCTCGCCGCCCTCGGGCTCGCGCTCGATGTGGTAGCGAAGCCGCATGTCCGCGGCGCCCTCGAGGAGCGTGATGCTGGGCGCCTCGTCGATCATCGCCCTCCCGCCGAGCGGCCCGAGCCGAGTTTCCGAGTAGACGAGCCTGACGCGAGCGGGGTCGCTGCGGTCGATCTCGTAGGCGACGCGCGCGGCGGGCCAGGCGGGGTCGAGCGCCGGTCGGCGGGTGACGAAGCGCATCGCGAGCGGCCCGGCCTCGATGCGACCGAGCGTCTCGTCGGTCTCGTCGAGGGCGGCTCGGCTCGCCCACTGGCGCTTGAGCATCATCACGACGCGCTGCGGGCGGATCGCCGCTTCCGCGGCCTCCGAGCTCGCGTCCCACCGCTGGAGCGACGACCACATGACGCTCACGAGCGCCGACATCAGACCGAGCAGCGTCAGCGCCACGAGCAGCTCGATGAGAGTCATCGCGCGGCGGCGGCTCATCGCGTCCACTCCGTCACGAAGCGCTGGCCATCGAGCTCGAGCGCGTAGCGCTGGACGGCCACCCGCCGCGGGTAGGTCGCCCGGTCGCCCAGGCGCGGATCGTGCAGCGGGTTGTCAACGAGGACGGTCCGCTTGGTGAGGCGGTATTGCTCGCCGAAGCGTTCGCCCATCCAGAGGCGCCCGCCGGCGGGGTCGTCATCGTCGAGACGCTCGCCCGGCCCGAGCTGCCCGGCGCGGGCGAGCTCGAAGATCGCGTCAGCGCGGCGCGCCAGCTCGTGGCGCGCCGTGAGCGACTGCGCCTGGCGGAGCGACTGCGCGCGGAGCTCGAGGCACGCGCCGGCGACCATGGCGAGGATCGTCAGCGCGACGATCGCCTCGATTACTGTAAAGCCACGCGGATGGCGGGCGCGCCGGCGCATCGCTCACTCGACCGATCGCTCGAAGAGCCCGAAGAACCAGTCCCACCCGGAGCGCGAGTCGCCGGGGCGCGTCTCGGCGGCGTCGGGCGCCGGGGCGGGCTCGAGCGAGCGGACCGCCTCGAGCAGATCGCCCGGCACGGCCTCGGGCCACGCGGCGATGGCGAGCTCCACGGAGCGGGCGGACTTGATGAAGTCGCTGGTCATCTGCGACGCGGAGTCGGGGGTGTCGATGATCGTCGGTGTGATCGTGATGATCAGCTCGGTGCGCTCGACCGAGTCGCGGTTCATGGAAAAGAGCGGCCCGATGATCGGGAGCTCGCCCAGGAGCGGGATGCGGTCGACGCGGACGCTCTGGTTGGAGTCGACGATGCCGCCGAGCAGCAGCGTGGCGCCGTGAGGGGCGACGACCTCGGTCTCGAGCAGGCGGGTGGTGAACTCGGGGGAATCGATGCCGGAGACGGTGTTGGCGACGGCGTCGGAGACCTCCTGGAGGATGCGGAGGGTGACGTAGCCGCTCTCGTTGACCTCGGGCTGGACGGTGAGCTTGATGCCGGTGTCGCGGTAGACGATCTCGTTGCGAAGATCGCTGGTGCCGCCGGTCTGACCGCCGGAGTCGATGACGGACTGCACGATGGGCGTCTCGCCGCCGACCTGGATGGTGGCTTCCACGCCGTCGCGCATGGTGACGGTCGGCGTGGAGAGAACGGTGACGTTGCTCTCGCGGTCGAGGGCCTCGATGAGCGCGAAGCCGTCGCTGCCGACGAAAAAGGCTGAGCCGGTGCTCGCGGTGAGGCTCAGGGCGTCGCCGATGAGCTCGATCTCGCCCTCTCCGGTTCGGAGGGAGAGGAAGTATTCGACGCCGTATTCGAGGGCGTTGCTGAGGGACACCTCGGCGATGACCGCCTGAAGCTGCACCTGCTGCGGGGGAACGTCGATGACGCTCAGGACCTCGACGAGCTCGGCGTACTGCGCTGGCGTGGCGTCGACGATGAGCTGCTTGGCCTCCGGGGCGAACACGACGCGCATGAAGCCCTCGGCCGCGGTCCCGCCGCCGATGACGGCGCGGCCGCTGAGCAGTTGCGACAGCACGGTCTGGAGCTCCTGCGGGTCGTAGTGCTGGATGCGGTAGAGGTAGCGCTGCGTGGTCTGCGCGCTGGCGGGCTGGTCGAGCTGCTTGATCCATCGGCGGACGATCGGCTGGAGCGTCGCGTCGCGGCTGACGACCATCATCTTGTCCGATTGACCGAGCGGAAGGAACGCGACCGACTCCTGCGAGAGGCCGGCGGATGAGCCGATCGCGCGGAGCGTGTCGACCATGGCGTCTGGATCGAGGTGCGCCAGCTCGTACGTCCAGATCTCGACGCCCTCGAAGACGGGACGATCGAGGGCCGCGAAGAGATCGGCGAGGCGGTTGAGCTGCTCGGTCCGCTCGGCCACAACGAGATGCGGGCCGACGGCGATCGACTTGGCCGTCGCCTTGTTCGTCAGCTCGGCGACGAGCGATCTCGCGTCATTGGGCGCGATGTGGTCGAAGCGGAAGACGCGGACCGCGGGTTTCTCGCTCGGGAGCGCGGCGTCGCCGAGGACGATCGGCGCCTCGGGGGCGGTGGCGAGATCCGCCGCGCCCGAGAACACGAGCACGCCGTCGCGATCCTGAACGGTCCAGCCGAAGGCCGTCGCGAGCGCGCCGACGAATCGCTCGAGCTCGGCGGTGGTCATGGTGGCGTCGAGGTCGAAGGTCGCCTGGCCCTGCACGCCGCTGGCGATCAGGTAGGGGCGGTCGAGGAGCTCGCCGACGAGCACGCGGAGGATGTCCGGCGCCTCGGCGTTCTTCACGGCGTAATCGATCTCGATGCGCTCGCCCGGCGCCGCGTCGATGGCGCCGTCGGGCTCGGCGCCGACCGGCCCGCGCGACGCCCCGTCGAGGCGCTGGGTCGTCAGGAGCCTGCCGCCCTGGCCCGCCTCGGCGCCGACACGCCCGATGGGCTGGGAGATCGGGCGCACCCCGGTGCGGGGCGCGACGCTCCTCGGCTCGACCGCGCGAGGCTGCGCCGTCGCCGTCTGCTCTGTGGGCGTCGATTCGCAACCGGCGCCGAGCCCGACCAGCGCGCCCAGCGCGATCGCAGAAACACGTCGTGGCGTGCGCTTCATCAGACGCCTCCCTTGCCCCTGTCGTTTGAGCTTCGCCGCCCGTGATCCATCACAGGGCGCCCGCGTCGTTGACCGCCA
>CAZXGT010000017.1:0-5022 GCA_964639935.1 uncultured Phycisphaeraceae bacterium | reverse complement strand
GTTTGAGCTTCGCCGCCCGTGATCCATCACAGGGCGCCCGCGTCGTTGACCGCCAGCATACCCGTCAGCAGGCTGTAGAACAGCCAGCCCACCACGGCCCCCATCGCGAGCATCACCACCGGGTTGATCATCGTGGCGAGTCGCCCGGCGAGCGTCTCGCGCTGCTCGGCGCACGCCTGGGCCGCCGCCTGCATGCCGCCGGCGAGATCGCCCGATCTGGAACCGATGAGCGCGATCGCCGCGGGCTCCGGCGGGAGAACGCCCTCCTCGGCGATCACCGTCGCGGCGTCGCCGCCCTCGCGGATGCGTTTGCGAGCGCGGTCGAGTCTCTCCTCGAGCACCGGGTCCCCCACCGCCTCGCGCGCCAGTTCCAAGCCCTCGAGCAGTTCGCCCCCGCCTTCCAGGAGCGTGGAGATCGTCTCGGCCGCGACGCCGCCGCGGGCGCTCCACACGAGCTCGCGCCAGACCGGGAGTCGCCAGGCGAGCCGGCGGACCCGCGTCCTCGTCCGCTCCGGGATCGCGCCGCGCCGCCACGCGAGAACGGCGGCGGCGATCGCCAGAAAGACGACCGGCCCCGCCCAGATGAACGCGCGGGTGCCCGCGAGCGTCCATCGCGTCGCCGCCGGGAGCTCGGCGCCGAGCGCCTCGAGTTGCTCGGCGATCCGCGGGACCACCACGGCGGCGAGGATCCACACGCACACGAAGCTCGTGGCGAGCACCACCCCCGGATAGATGAGCTGCCCGATGATCTGCCGGCGCAGCGCCGCCGCCGACTCGAGCGACCGCGCGGCGAGCGCCGCGGCTCGCGGCAGCCGGCCCGACGCGTGCCCCACGCGCAGGAGCGCCGCGTGCCGCTTCGGAGCGAGACGCCCCGCGGTTTCGCACGCCTCGGCGAGCGACCGACCCTGGCGGAGCTCCTCGAGCACGGTTTCCGCGGCCGAGCGGAGCGCCGGCGTTCGCGCGAGATCGACCGACGCGCGGACCGCCTCCTCGAGCGAGGCGTTGCGGCTCAGGAACCGGTCGAGCGTGCGGAAGAACCAGACGCGGTCGGCCGCGGTCAGCCGCCGCGCGCTCGCGTGGGCGCGGTCGCCGCCCAGGCGGAACCGCTCGGCGAGGGCGACCGGGCGAACCTCGAGCGGGACAAGCCCGCGCTCGCGCAGGAGATGGCGCGCGCTGGCCGCGTCCTTGGCGTCGATGCGCCCGCGCTGGGCCGCCGCCGCCGCTCGCGCGGGCGCCGCCTTGTAGGCGAACTCCGTCATTCCACCGGCTCGCGCGGCGCGTGCGCCCCGAGCACGCGCTCGATCTCCGCCTGGTCGGTGACCCCGGCCCGCGCGAGCCGCTCGGCGTGCGCCCGCATGGGCTCGTAGCCGTGCTCGGCGAGCAGCTCCGCGACCTCGCGCTCGTCGGCCCCGCGCGAGACCGCCCGCTTCACGACGCCGGGCAGCCCGCACTTTTCCATCACCGCGACGCGCCCGCGGTAGCCCAGACCGTTGCAGGCCCGGCACGCCTCGCGCTGCTCGGGGGCGTTGGCGCAGGACGGGCAGAGCTTGCGCAGCAGCCGCTGCGCCGTGACGCCCTCGACCGCCGCGCTGACGAGATACGGCTCCACGCCCATGTCGATCAGGCGGGTGATCGCGCTCGGCGCGTCGTTCGTGTGGAGCGTCGAGAGCACCATGTGCCCCGTCAGCGCGGCCTGGAAGGCCATCTCGGCCGTCTCGGCGTCGCGGATCTCTCCGACGAGGATCACGTCGGGATCGTGCCGGAGGATGTTGCGCAGGGTGTTCGAGAAGTTGAGCCCGATCGCCGCGTTGACCTGGATCTGGTTGATGCCCTCCATCGCGTACTCGACCGGGTCCTCGACGGTGATGACCTTTCTTTCGGCGCTGGCGAGCCGGCGCAGGATGGCGTAGAGCGTGGTCGTCTTTCCCGAGCCGGTGGGTCCGGTGATGAGCAGGATGCCGTGGCTCCGGCGCGCGGTCCGGTCGAGCCACTCCACCTGCTCGCGCTCGAAGCCCATCTCCGTGAGGTCGATGTCGCCGAGCTTCTGGCGGTCCTGGATGCGGATCGCCGCGTCCTGCCCGTGCATGGTGGGCACGAGGCTCACGCGGAGGTCGACCATCCGCCCGCGGAGGCGCATGCGGATGCGGCCGTCCTGGGCCAGACGCCGCTCGGCGATGTCGAGGCTCGCCATGATCTTGATCCGGCACAGCAGCGGCTCGTACATCGCCGCCGGCGGCGCGGGCTGCTCGATCAGCATGCCGTCGACGCGCACGCGGAGCGACGGGCGGCGGTCGAAGCGTTCGAGATGGACGTCCGAGGCCCCGAGCTCCATCGCGCGTTCGATCGTCTGGTTGAAGAACCGGATGACGGGCGCCTCGCTCGCGAGATCGCGCAGCTGGCCGAGCTCCACGCTCACGTCGAGGCGCGACTCGTCGGCCCCCGCGTCGGTCTGCGCCTCGGTCTGCTCGGCGAGCTCGTCGAGGCGCTGGCGGATGTCCTTGTGCCCGCCGATCTCGACGCGCACCTCCCCCGGGAGCTGCTGGAGCAGCGCCCGGAGCGTCGGGCGGTCCGCCGGGTCCGGGACGATGACGCGCACGCCGCCGTCCTCATCATCGAACGCCAGGACGTTCGACGCCTGCAAAAAGCGGGCGGGGGCCCGGTCGGTGAGCGGCTGGGGATCCTCCTCGGGATCCCATTTCGGAACGTTCATCCACTCCGCGAGCGCGGAGGCGAGCGCGGGGTCGCCGATGAGCCCGAGGTCGAGCGCCGCGCGGATGAGGGACTGCTTGTTCTGCCGCGCGACCTCCTCGGCCACGCGCCGCTCGTGATCCGCCAGACGGCCCGTCTCCACCAGCCACTCGGCGAAGGCGCCGGGGTCGAACCGCAGCAGCTCGGTCGCCGACGGGGAACCGATCATCAGCTCACGTTATCCAGGTCCGCGTCGAGACCCTCGCCGCCGGGCTGGCCGTCGGCCCCGAGGGAGCGGATGATCGGGCGACCCTCCTCGAGCTCGTAGACGAACGGGTTGTTCCAGCCGTCGGTCGGGACCACGTTCTTGCGGAGGTAGGGGCCGTTCCAGCGCGTCTCCGGCGCCGACGCGGGACGCCGAATCAGCGCCTCGAGCCCCTCGTCGACGCTCGGGTACCGGCCGACGTCCATCTGGTACTCGATCAGGGCGTTCTCCAGCTGATTGATCTGCACGGTGGTCGTCTTGACCTGCGCCTCCTGCACCTTCCCGCCGAGCCGGGGCACCACGACCGCCGCGAGCAGGCCCAGGATCGCCAGAACGATCAGCAGCTCGAGCAGGGTGAACCCACGGGCCGGCGTTGTTCGCATCGTCGATCGCCTCATGACGCCTGTTCCTCTCTGGTGCGGGGCTCCCCCACCCGGCCCGAGACCGGATCGAAGGGGATGAGCCAGATCGTACCCGGCTCGCGGCGGGGGTCCGAGAACACAAGCTCTTTTCGGCTCGCCAGCCCCATGGGCTCGAACACAACGCGCTGCTCGCCCTCCGATTCCCCTCCTGAGGGATCGACCCAGCGCGCCGGCGCCTCGCGCCGGCGCTCCAGATAGCTGACGCGCAGCGCGCCCTCGGTCGGCGTCACCGTCGCCTCGACGTCCTGAGCCGACCGCAGCGCCTCGGCTCGCGCCAGCGCCAGCTCCGCCCGAACCTCCCGCAGGCTCTCCCGCGGGTTCGAGCCGGCGAGCAGCCGCGTGGCCGCGGGGACGCTCACGCCCGCGATCAGCCCGATGATCGCGATGACCACGAGCAGCTCGAGCAGCGTGAACGCGCCGCGATTATCTCGCCCGAAGCACCGCAATCGCGTCCTCCGTCGTCACTTGCCCGTCGCCGTTGACGTCCGCCCGCGCCCGCGTCGCCTCGTCGACGAGCCGCCCGCCCCCCACGACCACGCGGAGGACCATCGCGGCGTCCTTGCGGGTGATCGCGCCGTCGCCGTCGACGTCCGGGTCGCCCGAGGGCGTCTCGCCGCCGCCGCCGCCGCCCGATCCGTCGTCGCCGCCCCCGCCGATGCGGAGCGTCACCCCGGACCGACCCTGGAAACGAAGCTCCGGGGGCAGCGGGATCTCGGGCGGGAGCGACTCGCCCCCCTGGAACGTGAAGTTCACCGCCTCGCCGTCCGCGTTCACCACGCGAACGTCCGTGATGACGGTGTTCGTCGAGGCGTCGAAATACCGAAACGTGATCGGCTCGCCTACCGCCGGTCCCTCGACCGCTCCGGTGTTCGGATCGTCGCCGAAGACCAGGACGGTGTACGCGCGGCTCTCGGCCTGCGACGCGGTGAGGGTCGCCTGGCCGACGAGCTCCTCCCCGAAGAAGACGCCGATCTCGTCCTCGACCGCCGGAACGACGCCGCCCTCGCCGGCGACGAGGTCGCCCGAGAGCAGCTCGGCGTAGGTCGAGGACGGGAGCGAGCCGTCGAACTGCGCGAGCGCCGCGCTTGCGAGCGCGCATCCAGCGAGAAATGACCCAAAGGGAAGCATGGTCTCTCCTTCGTCGACGGCTCCGAAGTCCCAATATACGCGGCGGACGCTCGGCCGACGCGCAGGAGCCCCGGCCCAAAAGCGAAAAACGCGGGAGCCCGTGAGGGGGCTCCCGCGTGCATCAAACTGAGACGATCGTCATCTCGTCAGGGTCTTCGTCGCTTACTCGAAGCTGATGAAGTAGGCCTGACCGGCGTTGATCTCTTCAACATCGTTGATGTTGTCAGACTCGTTGCCGTGGGTGTTCACGTCGACCTCGGTGTTGGAGGTGCGGTTGAACTCGATGACGAAGTCAGCGTCGTTGGTCGCGAGGAACGAGTTCACGTCGGTGTCCGCGGCCGGAGCCGTCACGAGCGCCCAGCCGAGCGTGGTGGAGCTCGAGAAGGTGCCGGTGAAGATCTCGCTGGCCGAACCCTCGGCGCCGAACTGGAAGACGCCGACCTGCTCGTCGAAGCCGTTGAAGAAGCCGGCCGCGTAGCCGCCGACAAAGGCGTCGATGTTGGACCCGATGCGAACGCC
>CAZXGT010000016.1:20874-32333 GCA_964639935.1 uncultured Phycisphaeraceae bacterium | reverse complement strand
GGTGGTGATCGCCGGAGCCGCGGTCGGCGGGTGGTGGCTCTGGGGCGGCGGCCCTGAGGGGCCCGAGGCCGCCGGGGCCGCGGTGGCGGACGCCTCGGGCGAGACGCGCGAGGCCCCGGGCGGGGCCGTCGAGCGCGAGGAGGCCCTTCCCGAGCCGATCGCCGTCGAGGAGGCGCCGAAGAAGACCATCGCCGCGACGCCCGAAACGAGCGATCGCGAGCCGGCCGTCTTCCGCATGGGCCGGCCTGTCGAGGTCGAGCGCCGGCCCGCGAGCACCCTGGGTCAGCAGATCCGCGAGGCGGCGAGGCCGACGGTCGAGCCCGAAAACGAACCCCAGCCCGAGCCGGCGCTCGGGGCGGAGGTCCCCGATGAGAGCGGCGCGGCGCCCGCGCGGCCCGTCTTTTCGAGCCCCGAGCCCGTTCGCGAGCGCATCCTCTGGGGCATGGAGGCCATCGAGCAGAACCGGCTGGTCGACGCCCGCCGCCTCCTCTCTGAGGCGCTGCTCGATGAGCGCTGCGCCCCGGCCGACAAGCCCGCGCTGCGCGAGTCGCTCGCCGCCGTCAACGAGACGCTCGTCTTCTCCCCCACCATCGCGTCGGACGACCCGCTCTCGGAGCGCTACATCGTCCAGCCGGGCGACGCGCTCTCGCGCATCGCGCGCAAGACGGGCGCCGACGTCGACTGGCGCTTCATCCAGCGGATCAACCGCATCTCCGACCCGCGGCGCATCCGCGTCGGGCAGACGCTCAAGATCGTCAAGGGCCCTTTCCACGCGATCGTCGACAAGAGCGACTACCGCATGGATCTCTTCGCCGAGGTCCCCGGCGCCTCGAGCGGGGAGCCGGGCGTCGTCTACATCCGATCGTTCCCGGTCGGGCTCGGCGAGCTCGACTCCACGCCCGAGGGCGAATGGATCGTGCGGAACAACTCCAAGCTCGTGAACCCCGACTGGACCAACCCGCGGACGGGCGAGCGCTTCGACAAGAACGATCCGATGAACCCCATCGGCGAGCGCTGGATCGGCCTCCGCGGGACCGACCCGCAAACCGAAGCGCTCTCCGGCTACGGCATCCACGGAACGATCGAGCCGAGCTCCATCGGCCAGCAGGAATCGATGGGGTGCGTGCGGCTTCTCGATGACGACGTGGAGCTCGTCTACGAGCTTCTTGAAGAGGGCAAGAGCCGGGTGGCGATCGTGGATTGAGGCGGGCGCCCGGGCGGCGCCGGCGAGGCGTCTTGGGGCGCGTGATTCGCCTATAATCATCGCTACTTCCGGCGGGCCCGCCGAGCGGCGGGCCGCCTGTCCCTTTGAGGGAAGCGATGAGCCAGACGATGAGCGACGAGAACCCCACGAGCGTTTCGACCGAGGCCGCGGAGGCCCCGGCGAAGAAGACCGATTACGGCGCGGCGCAGATTCGCGTGCTGGAGGGCCTCGAGGCCGTCCGCAAGCGGCCGGGCATGTACATCGGCGACACCGGCGAATCGGGCTTGCATCAGCTCATCTGGGAGGCGGTGGACAACTCGATCGACGAGGCGATGGCGGGGCGGGCGACGACGGTCTCCGTGAGGCTCCACGCCGACGGCTCGTGCTCGGTCACGGACGACGGCTCGGGCATCCCGGTCGATACGATGAGCCACCAGAACCCGGCGCTCAACGGCAAGCCCGCGGTCGAGGTCGTGATGACCGTGCTGCACGCGGGCGGCAAGTTCGGCGGGGATTCATCGGCCTACAAGGTTTCCGGCGGGCTTCACGGCGTGGGCATCTCGTGCGTCAACGCGCTCTCGGAGAGCGTCGAGGTCGAGATCCGTCGCGACGGCAAGACATATCTGATCGGCTTCGAGCGGGGCGTGGTGAATCGCCCGCTCCGCGCGATCGACGACGAGACGCCCTCAGACGCCCGGGCGACGGGCACGCGCGTCACGTTCAAGCCGGACCCTGAGATCTTC
Source organism: uncultured Phycisphaeraceae bacterium (assembly GCA_964639935.1). Classification (GTDB taxonomy): domain Bacteria; phylum Planctomycetota; class Phycisphaerae; order Phycisphaerales; family UBA1924; genus CALNYS01. Next base: position 30,386 of record CAZXGT010000016.1, on the reverse strand, counting down.
GAGGCGGGCCTCGATTTCTCCTATCAGACCGTGCAGAGCCGCCTGCGCGAGCTGGCGTACCTGAACCCGGGCGTGACCATCAAGCTCGCCGACGAGCGGGTGGGCGTCGACGGGGAGCCCAAGCGCGACGCGTTCCGATATGACGACGGCCTCGCGGCCTACGCCAGGCACCTCAACGAGGCGCGCAACACCGTCACCGATGTCATCCATCTGCTGGGCGAGCAGCCGACCGATCGCGGCGATCTCGTGTGCGAGATCGCCATGCAGTACCACGACGGCTACACCGAGAGCGTGCTCTCCTTCGCCAACAACATCCGGACGGTCGACGGCGGGACGCACATCTCGGGCCTGAAGACGGCGCTGACGCGGACGCTCAACAGCTACGCGCGAAAGAGCGGGATCATCAAGGAGCGGGACCCGACGCCCTCGGGCGACGACCTGCGCGAGGGGCTCACGGCGATCGTGTCGGTGAAGCTGCCGGAGCCGCAGTTCGAGGGGCAGACCAAGGGCAAGCTCCGGAACACGGAGATCGAGGGGTTCGTCTCGTCAATCGTCGGGCAGAAGCTCGATGAGTGGCTGGAGGAGCACCCGAGCGAGGCGAAGCGGATCTGCCAGAAGGCGGTGATCGCGGCGCAGGCGCGCGAGGCGGCGCGCCGGGCGCGCGAGCTGACCCGGCGCAAGAGCGCGCTTGAGAGCGGCTCGATGCCCGCAAAGCTCGCCGACTGCAAGACGAAGAACGTCGACGAGAGCGAGCTGTTCATCGTCGAGGGCGATTCGGCGGGCGGGTCCGCCAAGCAGGGCCGGGACATCGACACGCAGGCGATCTTGCCGCTGAAGGGCAAGATCCTGAACGTCGAGAAGGCGCGGCTCGACAAGATCCTCGGCTTCGAGGAGATCCGCGTGATCATCAGCGCGCTCAAGTGCGGGATCGGCGAGGACTTCGACATCTCGAAGCTGCGCTACGGCAAGGTCATCATCATGTGTGACGCCGACGTCGACGGCTCGCACATCGCGACGCTCCTGTTGACCTTCTTCTTCCGGCAGATGAACGAGCTCATCCGTCGGGGCCGGGTCTACATCGCGCAGCCGCCGCTGTACATGGTGACCCGCGGCAAGAAGAGCCAGTACGTGCTCAACGACGCGAAGATGGATGACGTGCTGACCGAGCTCGGCCTCGAGAACTCAACGCTGCTCGTCCGCGACCTTTCCGACACGGACGACCAGGGGCGCCCGGCGATCGTCCGCGAGCTCGAGGGCGACGAGCTCCGGCGGGCGGTCAAGACGCTCCGGCGCCTCCGCGAGCTGGTGGAGGTGGTCGAGCGGCGCGGCGTGACCTTCCCGGATCTGCTCGCGACGCGCGACGCCGACCCGGCCGGCGAGGGGCGGCTCCCATCGGTTCGGCTCCAGTGGCCGGGCGGGGACGCCTTCGCCTGGAGCGAGGAAGAGGCGCACGACATCGTGAAGCGCGAGGGCCTGCGGATCGCGGACCTCGTGGAGGAAGAGGCGCCCGAGGAGGAGCGCGACGTCGCGGAAGACGCGCGGCGGGGTCCGGCGGCGACCATCCGCGAGCTGCACGAGAACAAGGAACTGGTGCGGATCATCGGTCAGCTCGGCGAGGCGGGGATCGACGCGGCGGACTACGCGCTGGTGCAGGAGGAGGCGGTGACGGGCGAGCGCCTGCCGACCAAGTACGCGTGGCGGACGACGGGCAAGGCGTCGTCTTCCGCGGGCGAGAACGGCGACGAGCAGGACGTGGGCAGGGTGGTCGAGGCGGCGAACGTGCCGGCGATTCTCGAGAAGCTCCACGAGGTCGGGCGTCGCGGCATCGAGGTCAAGCGATTCAAGGGCCTCGGCGAGATGAACCCGGACCAGCTCTGGGAGACCACGATGGACAAGGAGAAGCGCACGCTGCTCCGCGTCGCGTGGGACGAGGCGAGCGAGGCCGATGCGCTCTTCGCGACGCTCATGGGCGAGAACGTGGAGCGGCGTCGCCAGTACATCGAGGATCACGCGCTCGATGTTGAATCGCTCGACGTTTAGCCCGTTTGCGCTGGCGCTCGCGTGGGCCTTTGGGGCTCTGGCGATCGCGCAGGCGCCGGAGGAGGCGACGCCCGAGGCGGTGTCGCGCGCGTGGATGGCGATCGACCGCGACGGCGCCTCGCGGGTGATCGACGGGCTCCCGGGCGAGGGGGTCGCGTGGGTCGCCGTGGTCAGCGTGGCGGCGACGCGTCCGCTCGAAGCCCCGGGGCCGATGATCGAACTGGCCGACGGTCAGCGCCTCCCGGGGGAGCTGGCGGAGGTTCGAGGCGGGGCGGTCCGGTGGCGCTCGCCGCGGCTCGGCGAGTTCTCGCTGGCGATCGATGATGTCGCGGCGATCCGACCCGGTGGCGAGCCGCCGGCGGAGGTCGGCGTTCGCTTCGCCAACGGGGATGAGGCGCTCGGGCGCGTGTCGCTGACCGGGGAGGGCGTGATCGTGGAGTCGGCGATCGGGCGGATCCGCGCCGGGTGGGACCGCGTGGCGGGCGTTCGGCTCGGAGAGGGGCGGATGGCGCCTGAGGGGATGGCGGTCTGGCTGCGTCATGGCGGCGTTCTGGCGGCCGAGTCGGTGCGGGAGAACGCGGGCGGTCGCGGCGTTGTTGTCGAGATGGCGGGCGGTCGCCTCGGGCAGTTCCATCGGGGCGAGATCGCGGCGATCACGCGCGCGGGGGCGGTCGTGCGGCCGGCGGGGACGCCGAGCACGAGCGACGGGATGGAGCCGCTTGAGGGCGGCGGTCTGCTTGCGCGCGCGCCGGCGCGGGCGACGTGGCGGCTTGAGCCGGGAACGGTGGGCGTGTTCGGCGCGGCGACGGCGCCGGAGCGATCGCGGAAGTGGAGCGACGCGCTGGTGAGCGCCTGGGCGGGGTCGAGGGCGCTCTTTAGCGTGCGGGCGGAGGGGGATCGCGGGCGAGCGGCGCTGGCGGCGTCCGTGGCGGCGACGGAGGTCGAGGAGACGCTGACGGTTTCGGTGCAGCCCGGGGCGGCGGGCGCAGCCGGAGGCGTGGTCGAGCTGTGGCTCGCGGTGGTCGTCGCGCCTTGAATGGACCGATGAGCGACCGGGACGTGATCTATTACGACGGGGCGTGCGGGATGTGCCGGCGGTCGACCCGGTGGCTCAAGCGGCTTGACTGGCTCGGGCGTCTTGAGATGCGCGACCTGACGCGGGTGGATCCTGAGGATCTTCCGGTCGATCGGGACGCGGCGATGCGCGGGATGCCGATGCGGACGAGCGGCGGCGGCGTGCTCGTGGGGTTCGCCGCGGTGCGGAGGGCGCTGGCGCAGACGCCGCTCGGGTTGCTTCCGGCGCTGGTCCTGTGGCTGCCGGGCGTCTCGCGCCTGGGGCGGGTCGTCTATGACCGCATCGCGGCGAACCGATCGCGCGACGCGTGCGAGGTTTGCGAGACCGGGGGCGAGGGCTGACTAGGCGGCGCGCTGAAGAAGGCCGCGGAAGGTTTCGCAGATCTCGATGAGGTTCGCCCGTCGGACGCTTTGGGGGGCGTCGTCCTCGTTGAGGAGTCGCCAGAGTTCGGTGACGCTGGCGTCGTCATGGGCCGGCTCGTCGAGGTCGAGGACGCCCATCGTCCAGTGCGGGAAGCAGCGTTTTTCCGCGGGACCGAAGTAGACGACGCGGCTGTCGGTGTGCCGGGCGTCTTCTTCGATGACGCTGTAGAGGTTCGCGACGGCGACGGGCGAGCCCTCGAGGATCTGGAAGAAGTGGCCCCGGCTCGAGAGGAGCAGGCCCGTGACGCCCAGGTGAGCGTTGTGGGCTGAGGCGGTGCGGTGGATGTCCCTGAGCATCTCATCGGAGACCCCTCCGAATGCGCGACTCACGTACAGAAGCTGAAACAACCGCATTGACCACCTCCTCAGGTAGTTTGATCGGCCATCGCGCTTCGGCGGTGAACCCCTGCGGGCTGGATTCGACGCGGAGTCTTGAGGTGTTATCGGAGCTCCGGGGCGGGCCCAAAGCTCGCGTGTTCAGTCGGCGCCGTCGAGATCGGTCCGGCGATCGACGAGTTTGGCGAGGTCGCCGATGGAGCGGACGTGGAGGTCGCGCTGGGGGAAGGCGATCTCGACGCTGTGCTCGCGGAACTTCCTGACGATCGCCTGGCGGAGCTGGTGGTAGGTCGTGACGAGGTGTTCGATATGGGGGATATAGACGCGGAGCTCGTGGTCGAGCGTTGAATCTCCGAACTTGGTGAAGAGGACGCGCGGGGCGGGGTCGTCGAGGACCGTCGCGTTCTCGCGAGCGATCTCGAGAAGGAGACGTTCGACGAGTTCGACGTCCGAGGAGTAGGAGACGCCGACGGGGACGATGAGGCGGAGGACGGGATCTGAGAGCGTCCAGTTGATGACCTCGCCGGTGATGAAGTTCTTGTTTGGGATGATGAGTTCCTTGCGATCCCAGTCGGTGACGGTGGTGGCGCGCATGCGGATGCGCGTGATGTTGCCGGTGACGCCGCCGACGGTGACGGTGTCGCCAAGCCGGACGGGTCGCTCGCCGAGGATGATGAGGCCGGAGACGAAGTTGGCGAAGATCTCCTGGAGTCCGAAGGCGAGGCCGAAGGTGAGGGCGGCGGCGAGCCACTGGACGCGTCCCCATGAGATGTTGAGAGCGTTGAAGGCGATGGCGATGCCGATGATGGCGATGGCGTAGCGGAGGACGGTGGAGAGCGCATAACGAGAGCCGGCGTCGAGGGGTAGCCGTTGCAGGATGACGATCTCGACGAGGCCCGGGACGTTTCGGAAGGCGATGAGAGTGACGAGGAGGACCAGGATGGCGATCCCGAGATCGGCCAGGGTGAGCGGGTGAGCGGGTTGGGCATCGGCGGACTGAGAGGGGGCGGCGGACACGCCGCTTTGATTCTGAAACTCGGCGCCGAGAGGGTTGACGACGCGACCCGGGGGCGGGGCGTCGGGCTGGAGGTCGCGAGCGAGCTGGACGGGTGCGGGCTGGTTTGCCTCGACGATTCGGACGGCGGGGTAGATCTGGACGCGCTCGAGCATGCGGAGGGCGGGGAGGGCCTCGGCCCAGATCACGAAGAGGCCGATGACGACGAAGACGGTGACGGCGGCGGAGAAGATCTGGCGGGCCTGCGCGCTGAGCGCGGGGAGGTCGAGCTTGTCCTCGTCGATGGGAGCCGGGGGCGCGTCGCTCTTGCTCTGTGCCGAAGACGGGGCGGGCGAGGCGGCGGTTTCGGTTCTGGGTGATCGTGAGGTGGCGGCGGCCGGCGGCTTCTTCCCGGCGACGGCCTTGGCCTGTGCGACGGCCTGATCGCGCCGGCGGCGCGCATCCTCGATGGCGACTCGCCGCCTGGCGATGAAAAGCCAGCGGAGGAGCAAACCGTTGATGATCACGAGCGCGAGCCCGAGGACGAGCGTGAGCGCCAGACGCTCCTGAAGCTTCAGGGCCGTGTAGTGGAAGCCGAGCCAGCTCAGGACGAGGAACACGAGGGGGAGACCGATGATGACCGGCGCCCAGACGTGGCGGAGGCGGGAGATCCAGCCGGAGCGGTTGTCCTCCATGAAGCGGCGGAGGACGGGGCCCTCGGGACGGAGGATGCGGTAGAGAAAGACGGAGAGGGCGATGAGGGCGACGGTGAGGAGCACGCGTCCGAGCGAGGCGGTGATGGTCTCGTCGGCGTGGGCTTCGATGGCGCCGATGAAGACGGTTCCGATCACGGCGAGGGGTGTGAACCATCGGAGGTTGTGGCGAAGGACCTTGATCGACACGGCGGGCCAGCGGAAATGGGCGTCGGCGAGGCCCCGTGGGCGGACGGTCTGCCGGAGAAGCTCGAGGATGAACAGGACGACGCCAGCAGCGACGACGCCGTCGCCGGCGGCGAGGGCGACGGGGGCCTGGTCCTCGGGCTGGGCGAGGGTCCATCCGATGCAGATGAGCGTGACCGGGAGCGGGAGGGCGAGAAGGATCGTGCCGAGAAGGGCGCGGAAGGTGTGGGAGAGTCGGTCGGTGCGGTAGCGGGAGACGAGGTCGCCAAGCTCCGCGAGGCGAGCGCGCTGTCGGATGGCGAGGAGCCAGAGGGCGAGGAGGGCGAGGAGGGCGACGAGGGCGGCGGCCCAGCGGGCGGCGAGGTAGTCGGCGGTGACGGAGGCGGCGGCGGCCCATGAGGGCGGGCTCAGGAGCCAGCGAAGGCTTGCGGCGAGCTGAGTCGGCGTCGGGACCGCGCCGGTGGCGATGGAACGGACCCAGAGGATGCGTTCTTCAATAAACGAGCGGTAGTCCTCCACGGCGACGAGGGTCTCGCGTTCGGCGGCGTTGAGCTCGACGAGGCGATCAAAGAGCGTTGAGGCGTCGGTGACGAGCTGGTCGAGGAGATCGCGCCGGGCGAGGGCGAGATCGCGGGCGACGGACTCGAGGTCGGCGCGGGGCGGGTCCTGGTTGCCGTTGATCTCTTCGAGAAGGCGCTCGACGACGCCGTCGACGTCGCCGGCCTCGAGGCGTTCTTCTTGAAGCTCGATGAGTTGGTACTGGACGGCTTCGAGTTCGTCCTGTGTGATCGCGACGCGACGCGCGACGACAGAGGGCGCCGGCATCTCGTCGAACTGTCGTCGGAGGAGGAGTCCGGTGGCGCGGTTGAGTCCGGTGGCGTCGATGCGGCGCTGGATGGCGTCGAAGCGTTTGTGGAGGTCGAGAAGAGCGCCGCGGCGTCGCTCCGTCTCAATGGCGACGTTGTCGATGCGCTCGGAAAGTCCTCCGGGAGCGGCGCGCTCGGCGGCGCGTTCGGCGGTGGCTTCGGCGTAGGTGCGCAGAACGGGATCCTGACGGGCGGCCTCGCGGGCCAGGCGGCGCGCCTCGCGCTCGGCCTCGCGCGCCTGCTGCTGACGGCGCTCGGCGACGATCTGCTGCCAGCGCGCAACGGCCTGCTCGGCCTGCTGGACGCGGCGCTGGGCGAGGTCGCGTCTGAGCGGGAGCAGCTCGCGGCGGGCCTCGTAGGAGGCGCTTTCGGCCTCGATCGCGGCGATCTCGGTGACGATCGCCTGACGCTGGGCGAGCTGGAAGGCACGGCGGGCCTCGGTGAGGTAGAGCGGCTCGCTCTCGGCGGCGGCGGCGGCGAGGGCGTCGTCGATCTCGGCGAGCTGGGCCCGCGCGGCGGCGAGCTGGGCGCCGGCGGCGGCGCGGCGCTCGTCTCGTCTGGTCGCTTCGGCGCGGAGGTCCGAGACGGAGCGGCGCGCGGCGTCGAGGCGGGCGGAGGCCTCGGCGAGCGACTGTTCGAGTTGGGAGAGGGTCGCGTCGGGCGCAGGCTGGACGTCCGGCTCCTCGGCGGGTCGGCTGAGCTCGTCGCGAATGGCGTCGAGGCGGGCGGGCGCCTCCTCGAGCGCCTTGCGAAACTCGGCGAGGCGGGCCTTCGCCTCGCTCTCGCGCGTGGCGAGGGCGACGGCCTGGGTGTAGAGGTCGATCGCCGCGCTCTGCGCGGCTTCATCGAGACCTTCGGTCGCCCGGAGCGCCTCGAGAGACGCCTCGAGCTCCGTGCGGGAGGGCGGCGGGTCCACCTCGGACAACTGCTCGGGGCCTGACTCCGCCGGAGTCTGCTGAGCCATCGCGGAGGGCAACGCGACAAGGAACCCAAACAGGACGCAAGCAGCGACGAGCGACTGGAAGCGATTGCGGCGAAACGGCGTCTTCTGCTGCATCGCCGGTACTCTAGCGGGTCAACGCGTGGCGACTGGGGGCGAGGGAAGGTCGATCGACACGCGGAGCGGATCGCGCATGAGATTCTTTTCATGGTTTTCTCATGAAGTGCGCGTCGCGTTGCGCTACAAACGGGTGAACCAAGCCGCGTCCTGATTCTCGCGATCTTGAGGCAACGCGCGGCTGACTGGGAGCGTGAAGATATGCGGGTTCTGATCGTTGAAGACAATCCGAAGATGGCGGAGGCGGTGCAGCAGGGATTGCAGGAGCACGGTTTCGCCGTCGACGTGTCGCACAACGGCTTCGAGGGCGAAGAGATGGCGACGCGGACGAACTACGACGTGATTCTTCTCGATCTGATGCTGCCGGACCGCGACGGCACGGAGGTGTGCCGGAACCTTCGGCGGCGGAAGGTCAAGACGCCGGTGATCATGCTGACGGCGCTCTCGGCGACGGACGAGAAGGTGCGTGGGCTTGACGCGGGCGCGGACGATTACATCACGAAGCCGTTCGAGTTCGAGGAGCTCTTGGCGCGGGTTCGGGCGATCTTCCGTCGCGGCGAGGCGACGGAGTCGCGGACGCTTCGGTGCGACGATCTGGAGCTTGATCTGTACTCGCGTGTGGCGGAGCGCGCCGGGCAGCGTTTCGAGCTCTCGAACAAGGAGTTCGCGCTGCTTGAGTATCTGATGCGGAATCAGAACCGGGTGCTGTCGCGGGCGCAGATCGGCGAGAAGGTGTGGGACATCAACTTCGAGCCGACGAGCAACGTGATCGACGTGTACATCTCGTCGCTGCGGAAGAAGATCGATCGCGGCTTCGATCGCGATCTGATTCACACGATCAAGGGCGCCGGCTATCGCTTCGGCGTCATGGATTCGGTCGCTGGAGTCTGACTGATTCTCGGGTCCCTTCGCCGATTATCGCTTCGCGTCAAGATCACGTTCTGGCTGCTCGTGATCGTGGTTGTGATCCAGGGCGCCATGTGGATCGTGGTGTCGGTGAATCAACGGAACGTGATTCGGCAGGTGCATGATGATCGCCTGCGCGATCGTCTGACGGAGCTCGTGACGAACGTTCGTGATCTGGAGCGATCGCGATGGGCGGACGCCGCGTCGGGGATCCCGAATGACGTGTCGTTTGCGATCTACGACGACGCGGGTTCTGCGGCCCTGGTAAGCGGCGCGGCGCTCCCGGAGGGCCTGTGGGCCCGCGTGGCGTCGCGGGCGGAGGCGATGCCTGGGGCGACTGGCTTCGGCACGGAGACGGGGGACGAGGGCGCGCCGTTTCGGGTGTCCGGTCGGGTGTTCCGGGGCGGGGATGGGCGTTTCTATACCGCGTTCGTGGTGAAATCGGATCTTCTGGCCCAGCAGGCGCAGGTGGAGCTGGAGCGAGTGATCGCGGCGGCGAGCGCGGCGTCGCTGCTCCTCCTCGTGGGCGGGACGTGGTTCCTGGCGGGCGCGGCGGTGAAGCCGATCGTGACGATGCAGAAGCTGGCGACGGAGATCACGCCGGAGCACATGCCGGACCTCGAGCGGCTCGAATCGGGATCGAGCGAGACGGCGCACATGCAGGAGGAGCTCGCGGCGGCGTTTGAGCGCATCGAGGATGGGTACCGGGCGCAGTCGCGATTCCTGACGAATGTTTCGCACGAGCTCAAGACGCCGCTCAGCGTGATTTTGGCGCAAGCGCAGACGATGCCGGGGAGGGCGGGCCTCCCGGAGCCGGCGCAGGAGTTCATTGAGAGCGTGGAGGGTGAGATGCGCCGGCTCGGGCGGATGATCGAGAGCTTCCTGCTGCTCTCGCGGGTGCGCGAGGGCAAGACGCG
>CAZXGT010000016.1:0-20774 GCA_964639935.1 uncultured Phycisphaeraceae bacterium | reverse complement strand
CGGGTCGGGGATCCGGGCTCGGGCTCGAGATCGCCCAGAGCATCACGGAGCTGCACGGCGGGAAGATCGTGGTGGAGAATCGGGATCCGGGGTGTGAGTTCACGATCCGTCTTCCCAAGGCGCACGAGGAGGAGGCGGTTCCTGCGGAGGAAGAGGAGTAGGTCAGGCGGCGGGGGCGCGGGCGCCGAGCCAGAAACGGCTCCGGTCGCCGTGGGACTGAATGAGGGCGATCAGCGCGTAGAGCGCGGCGAGGGCGTTTCCGAGGAGGAGGAGCGCGACGATCCAGAGCGTCGCGGCGAGCGGCTTCTCGCGGAAGCCGATCCAGACGGCAAAGAGGATGAACCCGACGTAGATGTCGATGAGGGTCACGACGAACCATGGGTAGCCGAGGAGCGTCTGGAGCTCGCTCCAGCCGTCGCCGGCCGTGAAGCCGTAGGCGAGTGCGGCGAGCATGACGATCAGGAGCGCGGCGGCGAGCGCGACGAGGCCCTTCACGAGGCGCTCCCGGCGATCGGCGCACGGGTCGCGCGGTCGCTCGGGGCGGCGACGGGTTCGAGCAGGTAGTGCCCCACGAGCCACTCGCGGCCGTCGGCGTAGCCGAAGAGCTCGGCGCAGGCCATGAAGAACAGACGCCAGCGGTGGAACTGACGCTCGCCCGAGGCCGGGTTGGCGGTGCGCTCGAGCACGGCGACGGCCTCGCGCTTGCGGCGGTCGATGTTCGCGAGCCAGGCCTCGGCGGTGCGCTGGTAGTGGACGCCGCTCCAGGTCCATCGGTCGGCGACGCGGAGGTGCTCGTTGAAGCGGTCGAGGAGATCGAGGCTCGGCATGATGCCGCCGGTGAAGAAGTGTCGTCCCATCCAGTTGGCGGGGCCATCGGTCTCGAAGGCGTAGGGCGCGGATCGGTGGGCGAAGACGTGGAGGAAGAGCTTGCCGTCGGGCTCGAGCCATGTCGCGACGCGGCGGAGGAGCTCGGCGTAGTTGCGCATGTGCTCGAACATCTCGATGGAGACGACGCGGTCGAAACGCTGATCGGCCTCGAAGTCGTTCATGTCGGCGGTGACGACGCGGATGTTCTCGAGGCCGCGATCGCGGGCGCGCGCCTCGATGAACTCGCGCTGGGAGGCGGAGTTGGAGACGGCGGTGATCGTCGAGCCCGGGTAGTTCTCGGCCATCCAGAGGGTCAGCGAGCCCCAGCCGCAGCCGAGCTCGAGGATGCGCTGGCCGTCCTCGAGCTCAGCGCGGGCGCCCGACTGCTCGAGCGCGGCGGCTTCGGCGTCGTCGAGGGTCGCGACGCCGTCGGGCCAGTAGCAGCAGGAGTATTTGCGATGGGCGCCCAGGGCGAGGGCGAAGAACTCGGCGGGGACTTCGTAGTGCTGCTCGTTGGCGGCGCCCGGGACCGGGGCGACGGGGCCGGAGCGCATGTCTCGCGCGAAGGCGTCGGCGGCGCCGTCGGCGTCAGCGGCGGCGATCTCGCGCAGGCGGCGCTTGCAGAGTCGGCGGATGCCCGCGCGGATGAGCGCGTCGGGGACGCGTCCGCGTTCGGCGAGGTCGATCGCGAGGGTGAGGGGGTTCATGCCGGGCTCTCCTTGGGCGGGAGCGGGATGAAGGGGCTGGTGGTCTTCTGGTAGCGGCGGTACTTGTCGCCGCGGGACTTGACGAGGGCCCGCTCGGTGATGGGGATGCCGGAGATAAAGAAGAGGAAGATGATCATCACGATGGGACCGAAGATGGTGAGCCATCCCCACTGACCGGCGAGGCCGATAGCGACGTAGGCCCACCAGTGAATCCACTCGAAGAAGTAGTTGGGGTGCCTGGAGTATCGCCAGAGGCCGCGCGTGCAGACTTCACCGCTGGTGGCGGGATCCTTTCGGAACCGCTGGAGCTGGCGGTCGGCGACGGCCTCGCCGATGACGGCGACGAGCCAGATGCCGACGCCGAGGAAGTCGTACCAGCGCAGGCCGGGCTCGGCGTTGGAAGCGGCGACGAGCATCGGGAGCGCGAAGAGCACGGCCCAGAAGGCCTGGACCTGGAAGAGGAGGAAGAGGTTGCGTTGGGTGTTGTCCCCCCACTTTTCGCGCATGGACTGGTAGCGCCGGTCCTCGTGGTCGCCGATCATGCGCTTGGCGAGGTAGAAGCCGAGTCGCGCGGACCAGAGCCCGGCGAGGATGGCGACGAGCCAGCGTCGGGCCTCGTCGCCGTCGGCGCCCCAGGCGAACCAGATCGCGCAGAGGCCGGTGCCGAAGGTCCAGGCGACGTCGACGATGCCGGCGTTGTGGGTTCGGCGCTGAACGAACCAGAGCGCGGTCATGACGATGGACATCGCGACGAGCGCGATCAGAATAAGGATCCAGATGCTCATTTCATTGCTCCAAGGCGGTTCATGTCACCGCTCATTGATAGCGGTCGGCTCCGAGGGTGGCCAGAAGCGGTCGGCGATCCAGAGCAGAAGCGGGAGAGCGATGAGGTACTCGACGCCGACGGCCAGGAGCGATCGCCAGAGGGGGTCGGCGAGCTCGACGGCGCCGAAGCGATGGCCCGCGAGATAGGCGAGCGGCCCGCCGACGAGGGCGACGGCGGCGGCGAGGGTGTAGCGTCCGCGGAAAAAGCGAAGCGAGAAGTGCAGGGCCCCGGCGAAGTTGATCCACATCGCGGGCATCCAGAGCGGGACGGGATGATCCAGCGGAACGGGCCAGCGGGCGACGGGCGGGAAGCCGAGGGCGCCCGCCATGACGACGGCGAGATCCGCGGCGTAGCCGACGACGAAGGCGAGGGCGTAGAGCGCGAGCGCGCCGGCGGCGAACTTCAGGAGCCACAGACGCCCGAGCGTCAGGAGCGCGATGACGATCGGGCCGAGCCAGGGAACGCCGTTGGCGGCGCCCAGGATGGCGGCGAACCAGCCGACGTTGAAGAGCACGAAATCGAGGATCGTGAGCCGGCGGCTCACGCGTCGGCGCCGTTGAGCGAGGGCGCGGGGCGGATCTGGACATCGGCGTCTCGCCGCGGCTTGTGGTAGACGAGCTGTGAGAGCCCGACGGCGCGCTCGGCGAAACCGGCCTCGCAGTAGCAGAGGTAGTAGTTCCAGAGGCGCTCGAAGCGCGCCGGGTAGCCGAGCTCGCGGACGCGGTCGATGTTCTCGTTGAAGCGGGCGCGCCACCTACGGAGCGTCTCGGCGTAGTGCGGGCCGAGCTCCTCGGCGTGGACGAGCCGGAGATCCGACGCCGCGACCGCGCCGGCGATGGCCCCGTGGGAGGGACAGCAGCTCCCGGGGAAGACGAAGCGCTGGATGAAGTCGGGCTTGCGGCGGTAGCGCTCGTAGCGGTCGTCGGGCATGGTGATGGCCTGGATCGCGGCGGCGCCGTGCGGCTTGAGCAGACGGGAGATCGCGCGGAAGTAAGCCGGGAGGTAGTCGTGCCCGACGGCCTCGATCATCTCGATGCTGACGAGCTTGTCGTAGGTCCCTTGAAGATCGCGGTAGTCGCGAAGGAGCACGTCGACGCGGTCGGCGAGGCCGGCCTCCTCGACGCGCCGCTTCGCGAGCTCGTGCTGCTCTTTCGAGATCGTGGTGGTGGTGACGCGGCAGCCCGTGGTTCGTGCGGCGTGGATGGCCATACTGCCCCAGCCGCTGCCGATCTCGAGGAGATGGTCGCTCTCGCGCAGGTCGAGCTTTCGGCAGAGGCGCTCAAGCTTGGCGGCCTGCGCGCGCTCGAGCGTGGCGTCAGGGGCGTCGAAGATCGCCGCGGAGTAGGTCATCGTCTCGTCGAGGAAGGCGGCGAAGAGATCGTTGCCGAGGTCGTAGTGCTCGGCGATATTGCGCCGGCTGCCGGCGCGGGTGTTGCGGCGGAGGGCGTGACCCGCACGAGCGAACTGCGCGCCGAGTCGGGAGAGCGGGCCGCCCGTTGCGTGCGCCGTCGCGAGATCACGGGCGAAGAGCCGGAGCGTGCGGGTGAGGTCGGCGGCGTCCCACCAGCCGTCGATGTAGGCGGCGGCGACGCCGTTGGCGCCGTCGATGGCGGCCCGGCGGTAGAGGCGTCCGTCCCGAACCGTCAGCGTCGCGCGCCCGCCGGCGCCCGGGTCGCCGAGCGTGGCGGCGCCCTCGGCGTCGGTGATCTCAAGACGGCCCGAGCGGAGGGAGCTCAGGCGCGAGAACAGAGCCCGCCTGGCGAGGCGATCGATCGGACCCAGGGAACGGCGGCGGGCGTCGCTTCTGGAGATGGTGGGGGAGGATTCAAACATGGCTGCCGGCCTGTTCGGCGGCGTTTCGCTTCGGATGCGGGTGGAAGGGCGTTCGCTTGAACCAGAGGCGGGCGGCCTGCCAGTAGATGGCGGTGAAGACGCGTGCGGTCAGCAGAGGATACCGAGCGAGGCAGGCGTTGAGGCGGGCGGGCGTGAGCCGACGTCGCGCCATGACCATGGTGGCGTCGAAGACCACGCGATCGTCTTGAAGATTCTTCATGTGCACGACGAGGCGCTCGGCCGGGCTTGTGAGGCGCCACTCATAGCGGTGGTCCATGGGCATGAAGGGCGACACGTGGAAGCGTTTATCGAACCGGGCGCGCACGCCGCTCCCGTTTTCGGCAGCGGGAAGCACGTAGCAGTGGCGCTCGTTCCAGGGCGTGTTGTGGATCTCGGAGACGATCCATCGGAGACGCTCGCCGGCGTCGTCGAAGACGTAGTAGAAGCTGACGGGGTTGAAGACGACCCCGAAGGTGCGGAGGTGCGTGAGCAGGCGGATGGGTCCGCCGGGACGGTCGCCTGTCTCGCGCTCGACGAGGTCGCGAACGCACCCGTCGAGGGGGCGGGCGGGATCGCCGTGGTAGTCGGCGCGGCGGAACCAGGCGATGTTCCGGCGGCCGACGGACCAGAGTCGGGCCCCGGCGAAGACGCGGTCGAGCTCGCTCAGGTCGAGATAGAGCTGGAACATGCGGTAGCGGAAGTCGTGCGGCCTGGGCTCGTAGCGGCGGTGGCGGACCCAGCCCTCGTAGATGGCGCTCTCAAGGGTCACGCGGGCGCTCCGGCGGGCGCGGGTTCGCTCCGGAGCGCCCGGGCGACGCGCGTGGCGCTGGCGACGCCGTCTTCGTGGAAGCCGTAGCCCCAGTAGGCGCCGCAGTAGGACGTGCGGCGGTGATCGATGAGCTCGGCGTGGCGTTTCTGCGCGGCGTCGCGTCCGGCGATGAAGCGCGGGTGCTGGTAGTCGATCTCGCAGATGATCGATCGCGGGTCGATGAGATCCTCGCCGCCGAGGGTGACGTTGTAGGAGCGCTTCGCGTCGAGCGATTGCAGGCGGTTCATGGAGTAGGTGACGGTCGCGGCGTCGTCGCTGTCGGTTCGCCGGTGGTAGTTCCAGGCGGCGCGGGCGAGCCTGGCCTTTGGGAGCGCGCGGTCGTCGGTGTGCAGGATTGCGGGGTTCGACTGATAGGGGAAGGCGGAGAGGAGCTCGGTCTCGACGGGCGAGGGGTCGCGCAGCAGGCGCAGCGCCTGATCGGCGTGGGTCGCGACGACGACGCGGTCGAAGCGCTCGGTTCGCCCCGAGGCGAACTCGATCTCGACGCCGGCGCCGTCGCGCGTGAGGCCGGCGACGGGGCGACGCGTGTGGATGCGGTCGGCGAAGGGCTCGATGAGCTTGCGGACGTACTCGCGCGAGCCGCCGCGGATGACGCGCCACTGGGGCCGGTCCTTCAGGCGGAGCATGCCGTGATGATGGAGGAACTCGCAGACGAAGCGGATCGGGAACTCTCGGAAGTCGCGCGCGGGGCTTGACCAGAGCGAGGCCCCGATCGGGATGAGGTAGTGATCGATGAAGCGGCGGGAGTAGGCGGCGCTCTCGATGAACTCGGCGACGGAGCGCTCGTCGGTTCCGGCTTCGGCGATGGCCGACGCCTCGCGGTTGAAGCGGAGCACGTCGCGGATCATGCGGAGGAAGCCGGGCGAGAGGAGATTGCTCGGCTGGGCGAAGAGGGAGCGGAGATCGGGGCTGCCGGCGTACTCGAGGCCGGAGTCCTCGCAGCGGACGCCGAAGCTCATGGGCGCCGGCTGGCTCTCGACCCCGAGCTCGTCGAGGAGCGCGGTGAAGAGCGGGTAGTTCCGCCGATTGAAGACGATGAAGCCGGTGTCGACGGGGATGACCCGGCCGCCCTCGGCGACGTCGATGGTGTTGACGTGGCCGCCGATGCGCTCGCCGGCCTCGAAGACGGCGAGGTCGAAGCGGTCGCGGAGGCGGTAGGCGGCGACGAGGCCGGAGACGCCCGCGCCGATGACGGCGAGTCGCGGCCTGCCCTCGGACGCTCGGGCGATCATGCCGCGGAGCTTCGATCGTTCCGGGCGAGGCGACTCGGCTTTTCGGTGTTTCGCTCATCGATCACCCGCTTGGGCACGCGGCGGAGGTCCCAGATGAGGCCGAGTTTTTCCATGACGCGGAGGCCGTAGTAGGTCGGGTCGATCTCCCACCAGCGGAAGCCCTGCCTCGCGGCGGCGGGGTAGTAGTGGTGGTTGTTGTGCCAGCCCTCGCCGAGGGTGATCAGCGCGAGAACGAGGCTGTTGCGCGAGTCGTCGCCGGTGTCGTAGACCTGGGCGCCGTAGCGGTGGGCGAGGGAGTTGATGGTGTAGGTGGCGTGGTAGGTGACGACGGTGGAGACGACGAAGCCCCAGACGAAGAGCTGCCACCCCGTCGTTCCGAGACCCGGCGCGAGGTAGCGGAGCAGCTCGCCCGCGCCGTAGAGAAGGACGGCGATGGAGACCGGAGCGAGCCAGTCGTAGGTGTTGATGAACTTCAGCTCGGGGAAGCGCGACCAGTCGCGGGCGTAGCGTTCGGGCGTCTGGTAGGCCCCCTTGGTCATGAACCACCCGACGTGGCTCATGAGGAGCCCCCTGAGACTGGGCGAGTGCAGATCGTGGTGGGTGTCGGAGTGCTTGTGGTGGAGGCGGTGGTGAGCGGCCCACCAGAGCGGGCCGCGCTGGGCCGAGCTGGTGGCGGCGAGGGCCATGAGGAACTGGAACCAGCGGGACGTCCGAAAGGCGCGGTGCGAGAAGTAGCGGTGATAGAACGCGGTGATCGCGAACATATGGAAGAGGTACATCGCGACGCACGTCCAGAGCGCGAACCAGCTGAACCCCACGAGGAACACCGCGAGACAGCCGATGTGCATCAGGATGAAGGGGGTCGTGCGGAACCAGTCGATCGCGTCGTCCGGGTGATCGTGGGCGATCTTCGCGGCGGCGGGATCAGGCACGGAAGCGACTCCGAGGCGTTGCCGGGGGCTCGCGCGAGCGGCGGCGGCGAAAATTCGCGGCTGACTTCGCCGCGGTTAACCTGTCCCATCCTTCGCTCCGGCTCGCGCTCCGGATGCACCGGGCCGCGATGGCTCGCGACTGGAGGAGTCTAAGCGAAACGCCGTCTCAGGCGTGCGCCGCCGGGCGCCCCATGGTCCAGATGAAGATCGTGCCGACCCCGGCCGAGAGGACGACGATCGCGGGAAGCACCACGAGGCTGTCGGTGGCGGCGAGAATCGACGCGACGCTCAGCAAGACGGCGGTCCACATCATCACGGTCGCCATGATTCTGGCTCGTCGCGGCATCTCGGCGTTCGGGTCGAGATAGCCGAGGAACGGCCTGAACAGGCGGTTCTCGCGGATGAGCTTCCGCTCAAGCCACGGGCAGCTTCGGGTGAAACACCCCGTCGCGAGGATGAGGAAGATCGTGGTCGGAAGCCCGGGCACGATCGCGCCGACGGCCCCGAGAGCGATACACAGGACGCCCACGACGACGAGCGTCCAGCGCAGAGGCCGGGAGAGCTCGGCGGGATCGACGGCTTGTGGCGGCGTCTTCGTGCTCATGGGGAGGGGAGTATAGGAACCGGCGGCCGCGCGCGTTTCCACGCGCGTCGCCGGGGATTGAATGAGATCCGTCAGGCGTTGACGGGCTGGGCGTCGCGCCCGGCCGAGTCCGCGCCGATGTCCTTCATCAGCTCGTCGAGGTCCATGCCGAGCTTCTCGGCGACGCGCTTGCCGTAGTCCTCATCAGCGCGGAAGAAGTGGCAGAGCTGTCGCATCTGCACCTCCTGGCGGGCCTGCCCGAGGACACCGGCGATGCGGGCCGCGAGGCGATCGCGGTGGTCGTCGTCGAACATGCGATAGAGGTTGCCGGCCTGGGTGTAGTCGTCGTGATCGACGGCCGAGTCGAAGCGATCGACGATCGTCTGGCCCAGATCCCAGGCGGGGTCGTTGTGCTTGTCGTCGGGCGCGGGCTGTCCCTCGCGCGAGTTGGGGTAGTAGTTGGCGGTCATGTGCTTGTAGTCCTCGGCGGTGGCCATGACGCCGTCGCGCTGGTAGTGCATGACGGGGCACCGCGGCTTGTTGACCGGGAGCTGCTGGTAGTTGTTGCCGACGCGGTAGCGGTGCGCATCGGCGTAGCTCATGAGGCGGGCCTGGAGCATCTTGTCGGGCGAGGGGCCGATGCCGGGGACGAGCGCCGAGGGGCTGAAGCTCGCCTGCTCGATCTCGGCGTGGTAGTTGTCGGGGTTGCGGTTGAGCTCGAGCGTGCCGACCTCGATGAGCGGGGCGTCGGCGTGGGGCCAGACCTTGGTGAGGTCGAAGGGGTTCCAGCCGGTGCGCTCTTCCCACTCCTGGGCCTGCTTCTGGGTCATGATCTGGACCTTGAGCGTCCAGCTCGGGTAGTCGCCCTTTTCGATGGCCTCGTAGAGATCCTGCTGGGCGGACTCGCGGTTGGCGGCGATGAGCTGATCACCCTCATCGTCCATCAGGTTCCTGACGCCCTGGTTGGACTTGAAGTGGAACTTGCACCAGACGCGCTCGCCCTCGGCGTTGATGAAGGAGTAGGTGTGCGAGCCGTAGCCGTTCATGAAGCGGTAGCCGTCGGGGCGGCCGCGATCCGAGAAGAGGATCGTGACCTGGTGGAGGCTCTCGGGGCAGAGGCTCCAGAAGTCCCACTGCATGTCCATGTCGCGGAGGTTCGTCTTGGGATCGCGCTTCTGGGTGTGGATGAAGTTCTGGAACTTGTAAGGATCGCGGACGAAGAAGACGGGCGTGTTGTTGCCCACCATGTCCCAGTTGCCCTCGTCGGTGTAGAACTTGATGGCGAAGCCGCGGACGTCGCGTTCGGCGTCGGCCGCGCCCCGCTCGCCGGCGACGGTGGAGAAGCGCAGGAGCACATCGGTTTGTTTGCCGACCTCGGAGAACAGGTCGGCCTTGGTGTGCCTGGCGATCTCGTCGCTCGTGACGGTGAAGGTCCCGAAGGCGCCGGAGCCCTTGGCGTGAACGACGCGCTCGGGGATGCGCTCGCGGTTGAAGTGCTGCATCTGCTCGAGGAGCTGGACGTCCTGCATGAGCAGCGGCCCGCGGGGTCCAGCGGTCATCGCCTGCTGGCGGCCCTGCGGCGCGCCGTCGGCCGTCGTCATCATTGGGCATTTATCGGACATGAAATCGCCTCCGTGTCATCGCTTGGGGAACCGGCCCTCAGGGTTGGCGCCGGATGGTGTATGAGAAATCTACCGCGCCGAGGTATTGATGTCCAAGCGTCTTGCCCGATGCGTGCTATTGTGAATGCCTATGGAACTCCGTCAGCTCAAGGCGTTTCTCGCGGTTGCCCGGGCCGGGACGATCTCCCGCGCCGCCGAGCGGCTCGAGGTGGCCCAGCCGTCGCTGAGCCAGCAGATCAGGAAGCTCGAGGAGGATCTCGGGGTCGCGCTCTTTGACCGCCTGCGTCACGGCGTGCGTCTGACCGACGCCGGGATGGCGCTGCGGCCCCGGGCCGAGCGGATTCTCGCGGAGACCGAGCTCGCCGCGGCGGAGCTGCGCGCGGACATCCGCCGCGGCGTGGGTCGCTTTGCGATCGGGGCCATCCCGACGATGGCCCCCTATCTGCTGCCCGAGGTCGTCGCGCGGATCCGCCGTCGCCACCCGGCGTGCGAGCTTGAGGTGCGGGAGGATCTGACGGAGAACCTCGTCGACGCGCTCGCCGATGAGCGCCTCGACGCCGCGATCCTCTCGACGCCGGTGGATCACGAGCGCGTGCGACTCGAGGTTGTGGGTCAGGAGCGGCTCGTGGTCGTCGCTCCGGCGGCCGGGCTGCTCGAGGGGGTCGGGACCATCACGCTCTCGGAGCTTCGCGGTCTTCCGCGCGTGAGCCTGCACGAGATGCACTGCCTCGGTCGGCAGATCGAGGGGTTCTGCTCGATGAAGCGCGTCGGCGCGACGATCTCCTGCAAGACGACGCAGCTGGCGACGGTGCTCGAGCTCGTCGGCGCGGGCGTGGGGGTCTCGCTGGCGCCCGAGATGGCGGCGAAGCGCGATTCGAGCGGCGCGCGGCGGTACCTTCGTCTCTCGCGAGGCTCCCCGACGCGCGAGATCGCCTTCGCGACCAGAGCCGGGCGGTCGCGAGGCGCGGTGGCGAACACGGCGGCGAGCACCGTGGCCGAGCTGCTCGCGGGGGCGCCCTAGATCAGATCCGCCCACGGACGGAGATCGCCCGCGGTCCTCAGACGGTCGAGCGCGTCCGTGAGTTTCGCGCAGAGCTCGCGGTCATGGCCCGCGGCGTCGGCCCTGCGAGCCGCGGGGAAGTCGTAGGCGGCGAAGGGGTCGAGCTTGAAGGCCTCCGGGTCCTCGCTCGCGTAGCGCGGCACGACGTGCCCGTGGAGCCACGGGACTTGGTTGCACAAGATCAGGTAGTTGACGCGCTCGCACCCGGTCGCCTCCTGCACGGCCTCGCCGAGAAGGGCGAGATCGGTGAGGAACTGCGCCCGCCCGGCGTGATCCAGCTCCGTGAGATGCGCGGGCGTCGGATCGGGCAGGAGCATGCAGCACCCGCGGACGGCCTCGGGCTGCTGGTTCGCGAGGATGGCGTAGCCCGAGTGCAGGCGCCCGAGGGCCTGCGGGTCGTTCCCGTCCTTGATGCGCTGGATGCGGCCGGCGATGGGGTTGCTCATGGCGGCGAGAATACCCTTCGCTCCCGGCGCCGTCGCGCTGAGAAAACCGCCGCTTATTTCTCAGGTGAGAGTCCCTCGTCCGGAGCCTGCGCGCGATGCGGCGTCTCCTCCGGGTTCTCGATCCGATCCTTGAGCTCGCGGAGGAAGAGGTCCGCGTCCGAGGCTCTACCGCGAACGAACTGGAAGAGCTCGAAGCCGGGAGAGCTCTGCTCCTCTTTCACGTCGATATCCACGTGCGTGTCGCCGTCGCGCGGGGTGAAGCTGAACCGCCACGTCCCCACCGCCGGCGGCTCCTCGCCGATCTTCGGCTCGACCTCGTAGCGCCAGACGAGCGTCTCGGGCAGGCCGGAGCGGTCGACGGTCACGTCGCGATCGGTGCCGTCGCGCCAGCGCTGCACGTGCACGCCCGGCTTCTCGCCCGGGGACACCTCCTCGATGTTCGAGTACCACTGCGGAAGCCGATCGATCTCTTCGAGCTCGGCGATCACCCGCTCGCGGGGGGCGGCGATCGTCACTCCTTCCTCGGCCGGCGTCTCCCGCGTCAGGCGCGAGGCGACGACGCCGAAGATCGTGATCGCCAGAAGGATGATCGCGATGAGGAGGAGCGGGTGCATCGCTGTATCGTACCGCGGTCGCGGTGAAGCCACGATGGAATGGAGCCGGCGGTGACCGAACCCGAACCGATGCTGATCCTGGTCAACGAATCCGCGGGGCGGGCGGCGCCCGCGATCGAGGCGATCGAGCGCGGGACGAGCGGGCGCGACCGCCGGCTCGTTCGCTGCGACTCGGCCGAAACGATGCGCGCCGAGCTCGAGCGTGCCGCCGACGAGAAGCGCGAGCGGATCGTCATCGCCGGGGGCGACGGGACCGTCTCCGGAGCCGCGCGGATCATGCGCGAGCTCAAGGCCCCCGGCGCGCTGGCGGTCATCCCGGCGGGCACCGGGAACGACCTCGCCCGCTCGCTCGGCGTCCCGATGGATCTCGATGAGGCGCTGACCCTCGCTCTGGGCGGCGACGAGCTCATGATCGACGGGATGGAGGTCGAGGGCGCCGAGCCCTCGCTGTGCGTCAACGCGATCACCGTCCGGCGGCGAAACCCCGAGGATGATCAGGACGAGAACGAGACCGTCAAGGACTGGCTCGGGCGGGCGTCGTATTGGCTGACGGCGCTCTCGAACGTCGCGACCACGGAGCCCTTCCGGCTCCGCGTCAAGACGCCGAGCGTGGACACCGAAATCAGCGCGCACGGCTTTGGGCTCTGCAACGGGCGGACGGCGGGCGGCGGCACCGTTCTGGCGCCCGAAGCTGATCTCGACGACGGCCGCTTCGACCTGGTGCTCTTCCCGGATCAGCCGCTGAGCTCGGGCCTGGTGACGGCGTTCTCCGTGGCCGTGGGGATCGAGGCCGGCGAGCTCGTGCGGTCGAAGGAGACGGAGGCGACGCTCGAGGCCGACGTGGACATGCTCGCGTCGATCGACGGGGAGATCACGACGACCCGCCGCCTGAGCGTCCGCGTGCGCCCGGGCGCCTTCCGGTTCGTCGTCGGCCCCGAGGCGGCGGTGCGTCAAAGAGAGTGACCCTCATGCTTCCCGGAAAGCCGACAACGGTCTATCCTGCAGGACAAGATTTATTCTTCTTTGGCAGCAGAAAGCGGGCCGAGTATGAACGTTGAGCTTCTGAGTCGTCTCCAGTTCGCCGGGACGATCATGTTTCACTATCTCTTCCCGCCGCTGACCATCGGTCTCGGGTTGATCATGGTGATCGTCGAGGGGATGTGGCTGGCGACGAAGGACAAGAGCTGGAATCACGCGGCGCGGTTCTGGACGCGGATCTTCGCGCTGACCTTCGCGCTTGGGGTCGCGACGGGCATCGTGATGGAGTTCGAGTTTGGCACGAACTGGGCCGCTTACTCGCGGTTTGTGGGCGACGTCTTCGGCTCGGCGCTCGCCGCCGAGGGGATCTTCGCGTTCTTCCTCGAGTCGGGGTTTCTCGCGGTGCTGGTGTTCGGGTGGGACCGCGTGGGGCCGAAGATGCACTTTTTCAGCGCGCTGATGGTGTTCCTGGGCGGGTGCTTCAGCGCGGTCTGGATCGTCGTGGCCAACTCCTGGCAGCAGACGCCGGCGGGGTATCACATCGTGGAGTCGGAGGTCAACGGCCTTCTTACTCGCCGCGCGGAGATCACGGATTTCTGGGCGATGGTCTTCAACCCCTCGAGCGTCGATCGTCTCACGCACACGCTCATCGGGGCGATGATCCTGGGCGGGTTCTTCGTCTGCTCGATCAGCGCCTGGTATCTCCTGAAGCGTCAGCACGAGCTCTTCGCGAAGCGCAACTTCACGATCGGTCTGATCGTCGCGGCGGTCTTCAGCCTCGCCGCGCTCGTCACGGGGCACGATCAGGCCAAGAAGGTGTCAGAGACACAGCCGGCGAAGCTCGCGGCGTTCGAGGGGCATTTCGAGACCGGGCCGGCGGACCTCACGCTCTTTGGATGGCCGGACGCCGAGGCGGGCGAGGTGAAGTACGGCGTCGCGATCCCCGGGATGCTCAGCTTTCTGATCCACGGCGACTTCGACGAGCCGGTCGTGGGACTCAACGACTTCCCCGAGGAGGACCGCCCGCCCGTCTGGCTCCCGTTTCAGACGTACCACCTGATGGTCGGGCTCGGGATGTTCTTCATCGCGCTGACGCTCGGCACGCTGCCGCTGCTGAAGAGCGGGCGCGTGTTCCGCATGCGGTGGTTGCTGTGGGTTTATGTCTTCACGGTGCTCGGCGCCTACGCCGCGAATCACGCGGGGTGGGTTTCCGCGGAGGTCGGGCGCCAGCCCTGGATCGTGTACCCGTCGGTGCAGGACGGCGTGTTCATGGAGGGGCTTCGCAGGAGCGACGGGCTCAGCGAGTCGGTCAGCGCCGAGCAGGTGCTCTGGTCGATCATCATGTTCGGGCTGATCTACGGGATGCTCTTTTTCATCTGGATCTACGTGCTCAACAGCAAGATTCAGAAGGGGCCGGTTGAGGGCGCCTCGATCCCCGACCGCGAGCATCGCGACCTCGTCAGCGCCGCGGCGGCGCTCGCGGGCGAGAACCGCTCGCTGCTGGACGCCGACGAGGGCCGCGAGGCCGAGCGCGGCAAGCCCGAGCGGAAGCTGGGCCCAACGGCCTCGGATCAGAACGCGTCGGGATCCGAGCGAAAGGAGGACCGGTGATGCTCAGCTACGACGCGCTCACCATCATCTGGTTCTGCCTGCTCGGGATCCTGCTGATCGGGTACACGGTGCTCGACGGGTTCGATCTTGGCGTGGGGATCCTTCACCCGATCGCGAAGACCGACGAGGATCGGCGCATCATGATGAACTCGATCGGTCCGCTCTGGGACGGGAACGAGGTGTGGCTCGTGACGTTCGGGGGCGCGCTGTTCGCCGCCTTCCCGATGGCCTACGCGACAGTCTTCAGCGCCTTCTACGTGCCGTTCATGCTGCTGCTCTTTGCGCTGATCTTCCGCGCGGTGAGTCTCGAGTTCCGCTCAAAGACCGACCGCAGGCTCTGGCGGAAGCTGTGGGACTTCGGCTTCTTCGCCTCGAGCCTGCTCGCCGCGCTGCTCCTGGGCGTCGCGGGCGGGAACATCATGATCGGGCTGCCGATGGACGAGCGCCTCATCGTCCGGCAGACGCTCCCCGAGCAGCTGACCCCCTATCCGCTCGCGGTGGGCGTGCTGACGATCCTGCTCTTTGCGATGCACGGGTCGATCTTCCTCTATCTCAAGACCGAGGGCGAACTGCAACAACGCGTGGAGCGCTGGGTGTGGCGGGCCTTTGGCTTCTTCCTCGTCGCGTACGTCCTCGTGACGATGTTCACGCTCGTGCGGGCGCCGCAGGCGACGGCGAACCTCGAGGCGCACCCATGGCTGTGGATCGTGCCGGTGCTCAACGTCCTGGCGATCGCGAACATCCCGCGGGCGATGTACCTGAAGAAGCCGTTCTACGCGTTCATGAGCTCGTGCGCGACGATCGCGGCGCTCGGCATCCTCTTCGCCGCGGCGATCTTCCCGCACCTCGTGCCCTCGACGACCAACCCCGACTGGGGCCTGACGGTCTTCACGGCGCGATCGAGCGAGAAGACGCTCGGGATCATGCTCATCGTCGCGATCATCGGGATGCCGCTCGTCCTGACCTACACCGCGATCATCTACTGGGTGTTCCGCGGCAAGACGCGCCTCGACGTCACGAGCTACTGACTCACCACTCGATCGGCTCGCGGTCGCGGAAGAACCGCCCGCTCGGCCCGTCTTCCGGGAGCGTGGCGAGCCAGATCGCGGTGTCGGCGCCCTCCTCGGGCGTCCGGGGCGCCCGCTCGCCGCCCATCCGCGTGCGCACCCACCCCGGGGTCATCGTGTTGACCTTCACCGCGTCGGGCGTCGCGCGGTCGAGGTTCACCGTCAGCGCGTTCAGCGCCGTCTTGCTCACGCCGTAGGCCGCGTGCTCCGGGTCTCCGCCCGAAGCGAGGGCGCCCGAGCCCGACGAGACGTTGACGACCCGGCCCCACCCTCGCTCGACCATCCCCGGGACGAACGTCTGGCAGAGCCGCCAGGGCCCGAGCACGTTGACCCGCCAGGATTCCTCGATGGCGTCCGGCTCGACCTCGAGCGCGTCCCCCTCGCGGTAGATCGCCCCGTTGTTGACGAGGGCGTCGATCTCGAGGCCTTTCTCGTCCAGTCGCTTCTTCAGCGAGCGGATCGACGCGTCATCGCTCTGATCGATCTGCTCGGGGACCACGTCGCCGTCGATCTCCCCGGCGGCCTCCTCGCCGTTGGCGAGCTCGCGCGAGCCGAGCACCACGCGCCACCCCTTGTTGGCGAGCCCCCTGCAGATCTCGAGCCCGATGCCTCGGTTGCCGCCCGTCACAAGCGCCGTCTTCGCCATGATTCACCGTTCCTTTCCATTGACAATCTCTATTGATACTCGGCGCAATGATAGCGCGCCGCCCTCGGCGCGCGCGGGCGCTCCTCGAAGGTGACGCCCGCGCCGACGCTACGTCTCACCAGGCCGGCGGCGTCTCCACCCAGAACCAGCCGCGCAGGTCCCCCTCGGCGAACCCGGTCGCCTCGTCGGTGGGATAAAACTCATCGAGCCGCGCCTGCACGCCCGGGGCCAGCTGATCGGGCGCCCCGTGGCAGGCGACGCAGTTGGCCCTAAGCCGGATCGGGAGCAGCGTCCCGAGGCGTCCGCGGCGATCGACCGCGTGCCTCTCGCGCTCGGGGCGCTCGGCGACGAAGAGCTTCGCCCAGACCGGGGGCGTGTTGTCGGGGTTGCGCAGCTTCCACGAGGTGCGTCCGATCTCCACGCCGCGCTTCTCGCCGACCGCTCGGGCGATCTCGGGCGCCCGCTCGGAGCAGACCTCGACCGCGGCCTCGGGCCCGCCCTCGCGCATCGCGGCCGCCAGCTCGGCAAAGAGCGACGCGAAGAGTTCCTCCTTTGCCGCAAGAGCCCGCTCGCGCTGGCGCTCCTGCTCGGGCGAGAGCTTTTCGACCTCGCTCCACCCGCTCGAATGCCGGCGGAAGGCGGGGAGATGCCGCTCGAGCGACGCCCAGCGCAGGCGCTCAAAGACGCGACGCACGCCCTCGTCCTCGATGCGCTCCATGAGCTCGTCGTACATCTCGACGTTCTCCAACTCGGCGACCACCGCCTCGTCGCAGACGACGCGGAAGACATCGGGGACCTCGAACTCGTGATGCGCCCACCGGTCCGGCGGCGGCTCGAGACCGAGCCGCTCGTACTGCTTGAGGAGCGCCGCGGCGTGACGGCGCTCGGCGTCGATGATGTTCACGAACGGGCGGCGCTCGCCGTGCTTTTCGATCACCGCGGCGTAGAGGGCGATCGCCTTGCGTTCGTCGTCGAGCGCGGCGTCCAGAGCGGGCTTCAGGCCTTTCTCGGCGGGCGCGGCGGCGAGCCCCAGCGTGAGCGCGGCCAGCACGACCATGAGCGTTTTCATCGGCGTCTCCTTATTCGGATGCAAGGCTCTTCAATTGTAGCCCCCTTCCTCATCTGAAATCCCGCCCGATCGAGACGAGCGAGGGCAGCTGCCCGTCCAGCGTTTCGAGGCTTCGAGCGTGGACGTGGACGACCGCGCCGGCCCGCTCGACCGTGCCCCGCGCGAGCAGCAGCGTGCTCAGGCGGGCGACGCGCCGGTAGCGCTCGAAGACGTCCCGCCAGACGACCA
This sequence comes from uncultured Phycisphaeraceae bacterium, assembly GCA_964639935.1. Classification (GTDB taxonomy): domain Bacteria; phylum Planctomycetota; class Phycisphaerae; order Phycisphaerales; family UBA1924; genus CALNYS01. The sequence goes on along the minus strand of CAZXGT010000016.1, from coordinate 3,624 downwards.
GATTCGCGACGCCCGTCTCGTCCTCGAGCGTGATGAAGACCACGCCCGAGGCCGTCCCGGGCCGCTGCCGGCAGAGAACGATCCCGGCGACGGCGACGGTCGAACGGTGCGGGCACGAGCGCGCGCTGCGCAGGCGCTCGGCTGGCGAGACGCCGCGGCGCTCGAGAGGGTCGCGGATGAAGGACACCGGGTGCGCGCGCAGCGAGAGCCCGACGGCGTCGTAGTCGTGCAGGACGCGCTCGGCGGGCGCCGTCTCCGGCAGGCGATCGAGCCCGTCGTCGTTTGTCGAGTCGGCGCCCTCAAAGAGCGGCATCGGTGCGTCGCGCAGCGGCTTGACCTGCCAGAGCGCCCGGCGGCGGTCGAGGCCCATCGAGCCAAACGCGTCCGCCTTCGCGAGCGCCCGGAGCGACCCGGCCTTCACGCCGCTCGCCCGCCAGAGCGACTCGATGGTCCGAAACGGCCCGCGTGCGCGCACGGCCTCGGTGATCTTGCCCGCCTCGGCCGCGGCCAGACCTTTCACGAGGCGCATGCCGAGGCGCAGCGCCGGGCCGCCGGCGCCCCACCGGCTCGGGTCGTCGCGCGGCGCCCGGGGATCCAGCAGGCCCTCGCCCGCTTCAAGGGCGCAGTCCCACGCGCTGCGGTTGACGTCGATCGCGCGGACGTCGACGCCGTGCTCGCGCGCGTCCCGAACGATCTGCGCGGGTTGGTAGAAGCCCATGGGCTGGCTGTTGAGCAGCGCTGCGGCGAACGCCGCCGGGTGATGGCGCTTGAGCCAGGCGGAGACGTAGACGAGGATCGCGAAGCTCGCCGCGTGCGACTCCGGGAACCCGTATTCGCTGAAGCCCTTGAGCTGCTCGAAGCACCGCTCGGCGAACCCCCGTTCGTAGCCGTTGGCGACCATGCCCGCGACGAGGCGGCGCCCGTAGCGCACCATCGCGTCGCCGCGCTTGCGCCACGCGGCCATCGAGCTGCGCAGCCCGTCGGCCTCGTCTGGAGTGAAGCCCGCCGCGACGATCGCCAGCTGCATCGCCTGCTCCTGAAAGAGCGGGACGCCGAGGGTGCGCTCGAGCACCTGTCTGACCTCGGGGCTGGGGTACTCGACGGGCTCGGCGCCCTCGCGCCGGCGCAGGTACGGGTGCACCATGCCGCCCTGGAGCGGACCGGGGCGGACGATCGCGACCTCGATGACCAGGTCGTAGAACTCCCGCGGTCTCAGTCGCGGGAGCATCGTCATCTGCGCGCGTGACTCGATCTGGAACACGCCGATGGTGTCGGCGCGGGTGATCATCTCGTAGACGCCGTCGTCGTCCTGCTCATCGCCCATGACGTCGGCGATCGTGAGTCGCTCGCCCGTCCCGCCTTGGACGCCGCAGCCTTCGAGGAGCTCGAAGGACTTTCGGATGCACGTGAGCATGCCGAGTCCGAGGCAGTCGATCTTGAGCATGCCCAGTGCGTCGATGTCGTCCTTGTCCCACTCGATGACGGTGCGATCCTCCATGGCGGCGTTCTCGATGGGAACGAGATCGCAGAGCCGGCCGCGGGTGATGACGAAGCCGCCGACGTGCTGGGAGAGGTGTCGCGGGAAGCCGACGAGCTCGCGCGAGAGCCGGATGACGTGACGGATCGTCGGCGCGTCCGCGTCGAACCCGAGCTCGCGCACGCGTCGGTCGCTGACGGCCTCGCCCCAGTGGTCGAGATTCCCGGCGAGCGCGTCGATGGCGTCGGGCGTGAGGCCCATCGCCTTGCCCACCTCGCGGACGGAGCTGCGCCCGCGATAGCTGACGACCTCCGCCGTCAGCGCCGCGCGCTCGCGCCCGTAGGTCTCGTAGATGTACTGGATGACCTCCTCGCGGCGCTCGTGCTCGAAGTCGATGTCGATGTCGGGCGGCTCGTTGCGCTCTCGGCTGATGAAACGTTCAAAGAGCAGCTCGCGCCGGGCGGGGTCGACCTCGGTGAGCCCGAGGCAGTAGCAGACCGCGGAGTTCGCTGCGCCGCCGCGGCCCTGGCAGAGGATCCCGCGCGAGCGCGCGAAGTTGACGATGTCGTAGCAGGTCAGGAAATACGGCGCGTAGCGCAGCTCGGCGATGAGCGACAGCTCGTGCTCGAGAGACGCCGTCGTCTTGTTGGGCACGCCCTTCGGGTACCGCCGGCGAGCGCCGGCTTCGCACTCCCGGCGCAGGTATTCATCCGGCGAGAGCCCGCGCGGGCAGGGCTCATCGGGGTACTCGTAGCGGAGTTCGTCAAGGGTGAACGCGGCGCGCCGGGCGATGTCCGCCGAGCGTTCGACGGCGCCGGGACAGACGGCCATGAGCCGCGCCATCTCCTCGGGCGTCTTGAGATGCCTCTCGGCGTTGGCTTCGAGCAGGAAGCCGGCGCGATCGATCGTCGTCCCGTGGCGGATGCACGTCAGCACGTCCTGGAGCGGGCGGCGGTCCGGGTGGTGGTAGAGCGCGCGGTTCGTCGCGACGAGCGGGACGCCCGTGTGGCGCGAGAGCGCCGCGAGTTGTTCGAGTCGCTGCGCGTCGTCTCCGGCGTACGCGCAGGAAGCAGCGAGCGAGAGACGATCCTCGTCGAAGACGCCGCGCAGACCGCGGACGGTCTCGATGAAGCGCTCGTCGAGCGCGCCGGGGGGATCGATAATCGCGAGCAGGCCCTTGTCATATTCGAGCAGATCGTGGAGCGTGAGATGGCACTCCCCCTTCGGCGCCCGGCGTTTGCCGAGGGTGAGCAGGTTGCAGAGCCGCGAGTAAGCCGGACGATCCGTGGGGTAGACGCAGACGGCCGGCGCGTCCTGCGGCTCGAGCCGGCAGCCAATGACGAGCGGGAAGCCGAGACGCTTGGCGGCGACGTGCGCGCGCACCACGCCGGCGAGCGAGTTCGTATCGGCGACCGCCAGGGCGTGATGCCCGAGCGCGGCAGCGCGTTCGATGAGCTCCTCGGGGTGGCTGGCGCCGCGGAGGAACGTGAAGTTGCTCGTCGCGCAGAGCTCGGCGTAGGGCGTGAGCGCGTGCTGATATCCCTCCTGCGCCGGTTCGCGGCGCCGGCGCGACGGGTGCGGCCTGAGCTTTTCCGGCTGATCGGGCATCGTCTGTTACCCCCAGATCCCGTGGACGCACCACCGCCCGGATTCGAGGCTCCGCGCCAGCCACAGCCAGCGGCCCGAGGCGGTCGCGACGGCGAAATAGTCACGGGTCGACCCGCTCTCGCGCCACCATTCGGGGGCGATGCGTTCGGGGCCGCGGCAATGCAACACATCGTGATCCACGCCGGCGTAGCGCACGCGACGCACCGGCCCGTCCGGCGACAGCGCGATGACCTGCGCGGGCTCAGGGCGATCAAAGAGCACCGTGGGGCGATCGCGCGGCGCGGGGGGCGCCGACTTCGGCGGCGTCTCGACGGCCACGCCCGATCGCCGCTGCGCCGCGCGCTCCGGGCGATGAGACTCGGCGAGCGACGCCCGCTGCACGCGGCTCGGCCCGAGGCGGTTGGCGAGCGCGTCGAGCAGCTCCGCTGATTCGCGCTCGAAGCGCGCCGCGTCGGCTTCTTCGTCCGGCGCCCAGCGCTGGTCCTGCTCGTGACGGATTCGCCCGATCGCGTCGAGCCGCAGGCGAAGCCCCTCGACGC
>CAZXGT010000015.1:28580-32653 GCA_964639935.1 uncultured Phycisphaeraceae bacterium | reverse complement strand
TTACAAATCACGCGCTCTGCCAATTGAGCTACGGCGGCGAGTTTTCTGAATCGAGCGCGTGCCGCGCTCTCCCGTCGTCTGGAATCGGCTTCCGAACGGGTCCGGGATGATATCGACCCGGGCCGCCTGTCGATGTCGGTCATCGGCAACAACGCTGGATCGCTCGGCATCGGTCGCCTCACGCGGGATCCGTCTGATACAGCCGCGCCGTCTCCTGCGCCGCCGCCCGGACGCGATCTCGCAGTTCCATCGGCTCGAGCACCTCGCAGTTTGGTCCCATCGAGAGCGCCCACCAGACGATCTCGTCGAGCCCCGACACCCGGCATCGGAACGTGCACGAGCCGTCCTCGTGATGCTCGAACTCCTGCGTCGCGTGCCAGCGGGTGTCCGAGACTGTTTCAGCAAAGCCCGCGTTAAACCGGATGACCACGTCGTAGTCCGGAGCGCCGCGGATCATGCGCCATGCGTTCCCCAGGTGACGATCGAGGCTGAAGTCCTCCGGGATCTCGTAGCGCCGCTGCGTCGGCGTCGCGCGGAGGAACCGGTTGATCTTGAGCGTGCGGAGCTCGCCGCGGCCGTGATGCAGGCCGACGACGTACCACGCCCGAACGGAGAAATAGAGCGTGTACGGCTCGAAGTCGAACTCCTCACCGTCGCTCTCTCCGCTGAGGGACTCGTACTGGCAGACGAGCGATCGCCGCTCGACGATCGCCGCGCACATCGTGTCGTAGATGTCGGAGAAGCCGTCGGCGTCGACGCTCGCCGCGGTCTGAATCACGATCGATCGGTTCGTGGACAGCAGCTCGTCGCGCAGCTCCGGCGGAAGCGACGCCTGGATCTTCGCCATCGCCTGCCACGCCGGACGCGTAAACGGGATCCGCTCCGGCTCGGCGACGTGCTCACACAGAACCGAGAGCGCGAGCGCCTCCTCGGCCGTGAGTTGCACCGGTGGAAGAAAGAAGTCGCCCTCGACCCGGTACCGGCCCTCCTGCTGATCAAAGTGCACCGGCACGCCGATGCGCTCGAGCTCGTTCATGTCGCGATAGATCGTCCGCTCGCCGATGCCGCACTCTTCCGCAAGCCGGGCGGGGGTCCACGCGCCGTCGCCTTGGACGAGCATCAGGATCTTTAGCAGCCGGTGAACTCGCGTGTACGGAGGCATCGCATTCCCTTCCTCGCGTCCCCGCAAAGCCGAGCGACTGACATCACGCTGACGGTCAGAGCCTGGTTTCGGTGACGACCCCGTGTCATCTGAGAGCAGCCTCGAGCGGATCAGAGCATCGAGCTCGGCGGCCGCTGAACCATACTGAAATCACCGCTTCGTCGCTGGGCAGAGTGAGGCAACAGAACCGACGGCTCGGCCGTCATGACCTCGCCATGGCGACGCGGTGAAAGGGCCGGGCCCAACGCCCGGATGGAGATCAGAATGACGCAGACGATCGGAACACAGCGCACCGAAGCCCATCGCTCCAGCGGAGGTCGGCTCGTCGCCGCCGATGGCCGCGAGCTTCCCTTCGGCGGAGCGGAGATCGAGGCAGCCGCCTTCGGCGGCGTCGCTGAAGTCACGCTGCGTCACCTCTTCGTCAACGACGGCGACGAGCCGCTCGAGGCGACGTATCTAACGCCGATCCCCGCCGGCGCTGCAGTGGGGGGGTACTCCTTCTGCGTCGGTGAGCGTCGCTTCGTCGGGATGATCGAGCCTCGCGAGAAAGCCCAGGAGCGCTACCGGGCCGCGCTCGCGGAAGGCCGCACCGCGGCGCTTCTCGACGAGGAGCGCAGCGCGATCTTCATCCAGCGCATCGGCAACATCCCGCCCAGCGCGGAAGTGATCTGCGAGCTCCGCCTCGTCCAGCGACTGGACTGGACCGGGGGCGCCTGGGAGTGGCGATTCCCAACCGTCATCGCCCCGCGGGACGCCGGGCGCGAAAGCCGTGCCGGGGACGCCAGAGAGATCGCCGTCGAGGTGCTGAGGGAGCCGGCGCCGGCGCGGGCCAGCGTCGAGCTGCGCATCGCCGACGCGATCGGCGACCCGGAAAGCGCCTCGCACCCGATCTCGATCGAATCGAGCCGTCAAGAGCGAGTCATTCGGCTGGGCGAGGAAAACGGGGTCCGGCTCGATCGGGATCTCGTCGTCGCGTGGCCGGCGGCCTCGCCGAAGACCGCCCTCCGCGTCGAGACGGCCCGAAGAACGCCCGCCGGAACGACCTGCGGTCTCGTCACCATCACGCCGCCGGCGATCGAGCCACCGGCGACCCATCGCGACTTCACCCTCGTCATCGACGCCAGCGCCTCGATGTCCGGGGCTCCGCTCGAGCAGGCCAAGCGGGCGGCCCATTCGATGCTCGACGCGCTGCGCCCGGGCGACCGCCTCGAGATGATCCGTTTCGGGCCCGGAATCCAGCGCTGGCGGGATGATCCCGCGAAAGCCGACGACGCGATGCTCTCCGCGGCGCGGAGGTGGGTCTCGGGCCTCGAAGCCGGTGGCGATACGCCGATGCGCGAGGGTCTGATCGCAGCGATGCGGCCGGATCATGGAACCGCGCCGCGACACCTGATTCTCATCACCGACGGCTTGGTGAATCTCGAGGCCGCTGTGGCCCGCGCGACGCGTTCGCTGTGCCCGGACAACGCCCGCGTCCACGCCGTCGGCGTCGGCCCGGCGGCGAACCGGTCGCTCACCGTCGCCGTCGCCCGCGCCGGCGGCGGACAGGAATGCACCCTCCCGCTCGATGCGGACCCGACCGCGACGATCCGAGGACTCATCACGCGAGCCTTCGCGCCGTCGGTCGTCGGCGCGCGGGCGTTCGGCGACGCGCTGCCAGAGGCCCAGGACCTGCCCGATCTGATGGGAGGAGCGCCCGCCGTCGCCGCGCTGTCCTTCCGCCCCGAGGGCGGCTCGCTCCAGGTGCGCGGCGACACGCCGAGCGGCTCGTGGACCGAGCGCGTCGACGTCGCGCCGTGCGATGCCGACCCCGGCCGGGACGCCGTGCGTTGGCTCTACGCCCGAGACCTGGTCGATCGCGTCGAGAGCGACGAGCGACGCGAGGGCGACTCCGACGCGCCGATCGAGCGCCTCGGTCTCGAGCACGGCATCTCGACCCGGCGCACGTCGTGGATCGCCGTCTCTGAAGCGCACGCGGTCGATTCCCAGGGACCGACAAAGCGGGTCAAGGTCCCGCAGGAGCTGCCGCACGGTCTGTCGGCCGAGAAGCTCGGGCTCGCTGGCCCCTCGCCCGTCGGTCGCGTCGTTCTTCGCAACGCGCCAGCGCGGCGCGCGATCGGCTCCGGATGTCGAACGGAAGATCCTGTTCCGGCGAGCGCTCGCTGAGGAGCCCCGCGGCTCACCGCTTGGGCGGGTAGCACAGCTCGCCCCACGGCTGGCGCCATGCGCCGTCGATGATCACATCGCACGCGCACACGAGGAAGAGCTGAAGGAACAGCGCGCACCGGCGCACGGCGTCACGGTTGAGGCTGCTCTCGTAGGTCGCCGCGCCGTGGACCAGCTGGCACCGGGCGAGATACACGCGCTGAAGCGTCTCGTCCAGCGCCGCGCGGTGGCGGTCCTCCACGATCATCGTGCTGAGCCTCCGCCCGCCGCTCTCGGCCCGCCGCGCCTGGTCCGGCGTCGGTTCGCGCCAGAAGTGCTTGCTGAGATACGCGTCCGAGACGATCGACTTCGCAAGCCGTCGGTGCTCGTCCATGAGCCCCTCGAGACGGCCTTCCGCGTCCGCCTCAAAGATCCGCTTGAGAAAGAGATCAAGCGAGGACCTGTCGTCAACCGGCTCCCGGCGCCCGCCGTCCCACTGACCGTACAGACTGTTGAGGGCGATCCAGCCGTAGATCAGCTTGGCGTCGTCGGAGTCGGCCGACGCCTTCTCGAGCTCCTCGACGCGCGAGAGCCAGCTCAGACACCGATGCAACCGGATCCGCACGACCTCGTGCGAATCGCTCGACGCTTCCCCGTCCTTGATCGACTTCCAGCGCCGCCGCAGCCGATGCACGGGGCCGGTCGCTGGCGACGGCGAGCACTCGGAGTCTTCAGAGACGTTCTTCATGGATCCTCCACACCGCAG
>CAZXGT010000015.1:23324-28480 GCA_964639935.1 uncultured Phycisphaeraceae bacterium | reverse complement strand
TCTGCATCGGCTCGCCGCGGCGATGATGCAACGCGAGCGACACGGCCACACGCTCCAGCCGACCGCTCTGATTCACGAGATGTTCCTCCGACTGGACCTGCCCGAGCGCGACCAGCGCGACGAGCGCCGCCTGCTCGCCTGCGCCGCGAGAATCATGCGGCAGGTGCTCGTCGATCACGCGCGCCGTCGCGGGGCGGCCAAACGCGGGGGCGACGCGCAGCGCGTCGCGCTCGACACCCGCGCGCTGGGTGCGGCGACCGACTCGCACGATGTTCTCGACCTTCACGAAGCAATCGAGCGGCTCGGGGCCGCGGACGCGAGGAAGGCGGCCGTCGTCGACCTCAAGTTCTTCGGGCAGATGACCCACGCGGAGATCGCGGCGGAGCTGGGCGTCTCCGCCAAGACCGTGGAGTCAGACTGGTATTTCGCCCGCGCGTGGCTCCGGCGCGAGCTTGATCAGACGGGGGAGTGATGGACCCACAGCGGTGGCGTCGGGCGGCCCGGGTGTTCGAGGAGTGCCGCGAGCGACCGCGCCATCAGCGGCGCGCAGCGCTGCTCGAGCTCTGCGCGGCCGATGAGTCCCTGCGAAGCGAGGTTGAGGAACTCCTTGACGCCCACGAGCGAGAGGAGGCGGCGACAAGCGGCGTCGTCTCCCAGGCGGCCCGCCGGATCATGTCGGATGCCGAACCCGTTCGCCTCGGGCCCTACACGATCCGCGAGCGGCTCGGCGCCGGGGGCATGGGCGTCGTCTACCGAGCAGAGCAGGCGTCCCCGCGGCGCGACGTAGCGCTCAAGGTGCTGCCGGCCTGGTTGTGGACCGACTCGGGTCGAGCGCGGTTCGAATTTGAGGCGCAGGCGCTCGGGCGGCTGGATCACCCGAACATCGCTCGCATCTATGAGGCGGGGGCGGCCCGCGATGAGCGCGGCGTGGAACACGCCTATTTCGCGATGGAGCTCGTGCAGGGACGCTCGCTTGACGAGGCGGCCGCGCGGATGACCGTCCGCGAGCGTGTCGCGCTCCTCGAGACCGTCGGCCGGGCGGTCCACCACGCGCACCAGCGAGGCGTGATCCACCGCGACCTCAAGCCCTCGAACATCCTGGTCGACGAGGCGGGCTCGCCGCGCGTGCTCGACTTCGGGATCGCACGGGTCGTCGACGCGGAGCGCGCGGGCGGCGCGACCGTCACCGGGCAAATCGTCGGCACTGTGCAGTACATGAGCCCCGAGCAGGCGACGGGGGATCCGGCCCGGATCGATATCCGAACCGACGTCTACGCGCTGGGCGTCATCCTCTACCAGGCGCTCTCGGGGCGGCTCCCGCACAAGCTCGACGGGCTCACGCTGCTCTCGGCGCTCCACAAGGTCAGTGACGCCGCTCCCGAACCGCTTGGCGACATCGATTCGCCCCTCCAGCGCGACCTCGAGGTCATCCTCGCCAAGGCCATGGCGAAAGATCCCCACGCGCGATACGCCTCGGCCGCCGCGTTTGCCGACGATCTCAGTCGCGCCCTTCGTCACGAGCCCATCCTCGCTCACCCACCGAGCAGGGTCTACGCGATGCGAAAGTTCGTCGCGCGGAACCGTCCGCTCGTGGCGCTCAGCGCCGCGGCGATGATCGGCCTCGCCGCGGGCGCCGTCTCTCTGGCCGTGGGCCTCATGCGGGCGCAGGCCGCCGAAGCGGTGGCGATCGAGCGGCTCGCCGAGGCCGAGCGCGAGGCGAATAAGGCGCAGGCGGTCCGCGAGATCCTTCGCAATATCCTCGTCTCCGCGAATCCCGAGAACACCGAAGACCGCGGCATCACCGTCCGCGAGGTTCTCGACGTCGCCAGCGCAGAACTCATCGAGAACCAGGGAGAACACCCGCCCGAAGTGCTCGGGGCCGCCCTCTGGTCCATCGGGTGGACCTACCGCTCCCTCGGTGAGCCGGAACTCGCCGAGAGGACGCTCCTCGCCGCGGTCGAGACGCTCCGGCCCGCAAGCGATCCCGGCGAACTCGCAGGCGCGCTCGGCACGCTCGCCGGGCTCCGGCTGGACCAGAACCAGGCCGAAGCCGCCGAAGCCCTCTACCGCGAAGCGATCGAGATCGCCGCGCGTCACGAGGACGAGGCGTGGCGTCGGGCGACGCTCCTCGATGGCCTCGGGCTCGTCGTGCAGCGCCGCGGCGCGACAGAGGAAGCCCTCGAACTCTTCCGCGAGGCGACCCCGCTGCACGCGGCGCACTACGGCGACCCGAGCCTCGAGGTCGCGACAAACCTCAACAACGTCGGGTTCGCTCATTTCTACCTCGATGACATGAACGCCGCGGCCGACGCCTTCGAGCGCGTGCTCGACATGCAGCTCCAGCTCGTCGAGGAGTCCCATCCGCAGGTCCTGCGCACACTCGCCAATCTCGGGACGACCTACCAGCGGCTCGGGCGTCTGAGCGACGCGCTGGATGTCCACCGGCGAGGGCTCAATCTCCGCTTGGAACGCCTCGGCCCCGAGCATCCCGATCTCTTCTACGCCCGCTACGGCGTCGCCCGCGCCCTCAGCGAGCTCGGCGAGCACGAGCTCGCCCTCGAGCAGCTCCAGCTCGCGATCCCCGTCGTCGAGACGGCCTGGGGGCCGACGCACCCGCTCGTCGCGCGAGCCGCGCAGGAGGCTGGCTCAATGCTGATCCGCCTCGATCGCTACGACGAGGCATACCGGAACTCCCGCCGCGCTCACGAGGTTCACCTTGTCAATGAGAACCACACTCAGGCGGTCCGCTCGCTCGAAGACGCCGCGCTGGCGCTTCAGGCCCAAGGGCGGATCGGCGCCGCTCATGACGCGCTCGCTGAGGCCGAAACCTACTGTGACGAGCACCTCTCAGGAGACGCCGGGACGCGGGCCTCGCTTCTGATATCGCGTGCGCTCCTGCATCTCGCCCAGGAACGCTTCGAAGACGCCGCCGAACTCCTGGCGCCCGCCGTCACGCTCCGCCGCGAGGCTCTCGGACCGACGCACGGCCGCGTGGGAGAAGCCCTCTCTCAACTGGGCGACGCCCTCGTCGGCGCCGGACGCGCCTCAGAGGCCGAGGCCGCCCTGACCGAGGCCGAGTCCATCCTCTTGGAAGCGGTGGGGGAATCGCACTGGCTGATGGGTGAGACCCGCGCCACGCTCGGGATGGCGCGTCTTGCTCTTGGAAGCGCGAGCGAAGCGGCCGAGCTGATCGCGGGCGCTTGGCCGTTGATCGAGGGCGACGCCGGCCCGAGCCGTCTCGCCCGCGTCGCCGGCGCGATGGCCGAGGCTCTCGAAGCGATCGGCGACCCCGCCTCCGCGGAGTGGTCGGCCCGACGCGACGCGCTCCTCGCCGGAACCGCGCCCGCGGATATCGGTTCCTGAATCCAACGGGCGACGCGCCGCCCGAAGGCGACGCGCCGCGCCGAATGGAAACAGCGACCTGTGTCACAATGATCGCGCCGCAACGCCGCTACGGGCAGGCAACACCCCACTGGGAGATGAGCGCCGCCAGATCCGAAGCGCCGATCTGACCGTCCCCGTCGGCGTCGAACGGGTTGCCGACATACACGCCCGTCACGACCTCGGAGCGGTTCCGACCGGTCCCGCAGTTGACCTCCGCCGCGTCCACGGCGATCAGCCGCAGCGCGTAGCAGCAACCCGCCAGATCGCTCACGTCCCACTCCGCGAGAACGCCCCCGACGTTCTCCGTTCCGGTCGCGATCGTCGTCCAGCCCGCGTTGTCCCCGCCGGAATACTGGAGCGTCCAGCTCGCGATGTTCTCATCGAAGACCGAACCCTCGATGATCACGACGTCGCAGAAACTCTCGCACGAGCGGGGCGCCGCGATCTCGATCTCAGGCAGCGTGTTGTCCACGGTGATCCGGCCGACGGCGAACTTCTCGTTATCGCAGTCATCGCGCCCGACGACCTCGAAGGTGTAGAGGCCGTCGGGGAACAGCGTCGAATCCCACGGCGCCGAGAGCGGGTCGTTGATCACCGGCGTGGTGTAGAAGGGGGTGCTTGGATCCACGATGAAGTCGTTGCCCTGACCGTCGATGATCTTCACGGTGTAGTTGTTGAACGCCTGATCCCACACCGTGCCGTCGAAGCAGACCAACCCGCCGTAGATCCCGCCCGCGACCGGAGACCGCACGTCCACCGTGTCGAACATCTGGTTCACCCACACGGTGCGCACGGAGGTCTCACTCGTCCCGGGGCCCTGGGTGGTCAGGCGGATGGTGTAGTAGCCCTCGGCGAGCCCGGTGGTGTCCCACGTCCCGAGCAGGCCGTTGGTGACCGGCGTGTTCGAGCCCGCAATAAACGTCCAGGGATCGTTGCCGGTCATCGAGTACTCGAGCGTATAACTCCCGAAGCCGGGCCCGGCGGCGGTGCCGACGATCTGCACCGGGTTGCAGACGGCCTCAAGCGGATCCGGATCCGCGAGCGCGGCGGTGAGCCCGCTGGTCTTGACGAACTGGAGGCCGTTGACGTACGCGGTGCTGCCGAACTCGCCGCCGCCGGCGACGATCGTCATTGCAACAACTTCCGTCGGGTCGTCGACCGTGATCTGCAGCACCGCGTGGGTGCGGCCCTCCTGGAAGACCTCAGTCAGCACCGCCCCGGACACGGACGCGATGTCCTGTTGCACCCCGTCGACAGACATCCGGATCGTCGCCGGGCTGACGAACGACTGCCCCGGCGGGACCGAGTAGACGTAGACGTCATACGCGCCGACGGGAAGGCCCGTGAACTCGTACCGGACGTTGTTGACCACGCTCGCACCGTTGGCTTGCTGGTCGCACATGAGGCGCGACCATTCAAGGCTGCTGAAGCCGACGCAGTTGTTTTCGAAGGCGCCGCCGAGCACGTTCTCGAGAATCACGCCCGAGGGTGAGCCATCGAGGCCTCGAAGGCTCGTTGTACCGGTGGTCGTCGCCACGCCGTTCCAGGCGCCCGGCTGCCCCGCGGCGGCGCCGTAGCTCGGAAGCGGCTGGCCGAACAAGCCCGTTGATCCAACATCGATATTGAGCCCGAAACGAGCCCCGCCGGCGTGGGCGACGGACGGGAAGAAGAGCCCGGCGGCCGCAACCGCGAGGCATCCGATGATTCGTGAGATGGTTCGCATGGCTGTCTCCTTTGAAGCGGCCCCGCCCAGTCGCGGGGCGACGCTCGCT
>CAZXGT010000015.1:1247-23224 GCA_964639935.1 uncultured Phycisphaeraceae bacterium | reverse complement strand
TCGCATGGCTGTCTCCTTTGAAGCGGCCCCGCCCAGTCGCGGGGCGACGCTCGCTTCAAGCCATGGCGCAGAAACAGAGACAAACCCCCAGAACAAATCGGAAAATCTTCATCGCCCGCCGGAATCAGGTTTTCGCATGGGGTCCTCGCGTCAGATCTTCGCGTGATCGCCGCGATCCCACCGCCGCTGGAATCACTCAGGCCAACCCGTCGAGAGCCTCCAAGATGAAGGCCAGCAACCCTGCGGCGGCTGCGCTATCAGCGCCGCGCAAGAAGACACGGCCGCAAGGAGCGCGTGGCCCGAAACGTAGGGAACCCGCTCAGCCCACACGCCCGCGCGAGCCGTGAGTTCGAGCATGGCTCCGAGATTCGGCGGTTTCCGACTCCCGATGGGAAACATGCTCGGGCGTCCTGAAAGGCGAGGATCATTCGTCCGGCTCTCGACGGACGCCGCGAAGTCTCGTAAACGCGAGCCAGATCTGGCCGAGCACAAACGGCGCGAGGCTCAGCCCGAAGATCACCGCCCACCCGGACCAGCCGGGCCCCTGTGTCTTCAGAAGGTCCGAGAGACCGGGCAGGTACACGGCGGCGACAAGGAGAGCGGCGCACAGCGCGATCGCGCCCCAGAGCCAGGGGTTGCGAACGAGCGGGCTCTTCCATGCCGACGTGCGGGTCGATCGGAGGTTGAAGACGAACCAGAGTTTGGCGAAGCCGATCGTCATGAAGGACACCGTCACCGCCGCGTTCTCCTCAAGCCCGAGCGCCTCTGTCGCGATGAGCAGCCCGCCGAGCACGCACGCGGCGATGATCCCGCCATAGACCGCGATCATCGTCCAGTGCGCCCGCGTCAGCACCGCCTCCTTCGCCGGCCGCGGCGGCCGGTCCATCACCCCGGGCTCGCCCTTGGTGACCGAGAGCGCCAGCGCCGGAAGGACGTCGGTGAGGACGTTCAAATAGAGAATCTGAAGCGGATGCAGCGGGATGGGCCACGTCGTCATCGAAGCAATGGCCACCGCGAGAACCTCCGCGATGTTCGTGCAGAGCATGAAGATCACGGACTTGCGGATGTTGCCGAAGATCACCCGCCCCTGCTCGATCGCCGCGACGATCGAAGCGAACGCGTCGTCGGTCAGAATCATGTCGGCCATCTGCTTGGCCGCGTCGGTCCCGCGCTGGCCCATGGCGATCCCGATGTCCGCCTTCTTGAGCGCCGGCGCGTCGTTCACGCCGTCGCCCGTCATCGCCACGATCTCCCCCGCGTCCTGGAAGACGCCGATGAGATCGAGCTTCTGCTCCGGGCTCACGCGGGCGAAGATGTTGCTCCCGAGCACGCGCCGCCGCGCCTCATCGCTCGCCTCATCCGGGGGCGCCAGGTCGCGCCCGTGCATCACGCTCGGTTCCGGATCCTCGGGGTCGCCGATGATCCCCACCGCCTCCGCGATCGCCCTCGCCGTTTCGGGCTGATCGCCCGTCACCATCACCACGGCCACGCCGGCGCGCTGGCAGGTGTTGATCGCCTCGCGAACGTCCTCCCGAGGCGGATCGTGCAGGCCCACAAGCCCCAGAAGGCGCAGGCCCTCGTAGGGCTCCGCGTCCTCGGAATCGACCCGCTTGTCCGCGAAGGCCAGCACACGCAGGCCGTCGCGGGCGAGCCTCTCGCCTCGCTCCTCCCACTCGCGCCGCGACTCGTCCGTCAGATCCTCCCCGTCTCCGTCTTCGCCCTCCGCGGTCGCGACGCGGTCGCACGCCTCAAGCACCGCCCCCGGCGCCCCCTTGACCGCCACCAAGACCCCGCCGTCTGCCCGGTGATAGGTCGCCATCATCATCACGTCGGAGTCAAAGCCGACGCGCCGCACCTCCTCGTGCTTCTCGACGAGCTCCGCCCGCTCCCGGTGCAGGCGGCGCGACGCGTCGAGCAACGCAAGCTCCGTCGGGTCGCCCTTGGCGTCCTCCTCGCTCCCAGGATCCCCGAGATCGGCCGCGTTGCACATCGCCGCGACGTCCAGAAGTCGACGCGCGATCGGATCATCCGGCGCCTCGTCGTCCGCTTCATCAATCTCGTGGTCGCCCCTCGGCGTCCCGATCCGCGCGACGCGCATCTCGTTCTCGGTCAGCGTGCCCGTCTTGTCTGTGAACACCACGCGGGTCGCCCCGAGCGTCTCCACCGCGGTCAGCCGATTGATCAGGGCGTGCCGCCGGGACATCACCCACATCCCGTGGGCCAGCGCGATCGTCGCCACGATCGGAAGCCCCTCCGGGATCGCCGCCACGCCCAGCGCGATCGCCGTCTCGATCATCACCGTCGCGTCGCGCCCGCGCCAGAGCCCGATGCCCGCCAACACGATCGTGATCGCGATCACCACGATCGCCAGCCGCTGCCCAAGCCGGTTCAGGCGCTTCTGCAGCGGCGCCACCGACCCCTCCGCCTCCGCCGCCAGCTCCGAGATCCGCCCGAGCTCCGTCCCCATCCCCGTCGCGACGACCACCGCCTCGAGCGAGCCGTCCACGAGCGTCGTCCCCTTGTAGATCATGTTCTCGCGTTCAGCGAGCGGCGCGTCCGCCTCCACCGCGTCCGTCCGCTTGTCGACCGACACCGACTCCCCCGTCAGCGCCGCCTCGTTGACCCGCGCGCCCTCGACGCGGATCAGCCGCGCGTCCGCCGGAACCAGCGCCTCGGCCTCCAGCACGAGAACGTCCCCGGGCGCCACGTCCACCGCCTGAACATCGCGAACCTCGCCGTCGCGTCGCACCCGCGTCCCGTGCTTCCCGAGCCGCCGGAGCGCCTCCATCGAGCGAGACGCCCTCCACTCCGTCACGAACCCGATCGCCGTATTGATCAGGATCACCGCGGCCACGGCGATCGCCTCCGGCCACTTCGCGAACACCGCGGCCAGAACCAGCGCCCCGACCAGCACCAGAATGACCGTGCTCTTGTACTGGTCGAGCAGGATCAGCCAGACGCTCCGCGTCTGCGCCTCCTCAAGCTGGTTCGGACCATGTTCCTCGAGCCGGCTTCTGGCCTCGGCATCGCTCAGCCCGCGCTCTGGATCGGCCCCAAGGCGTTCGAGAACCTGCTCGGCCTCCTGGGCATGGAACGCCGGTCCCCCCTCGCCACGGTGATCGTCTTGTTCAGCCCCGGCCACAGGTGCTCCTCTTCGCTGTCAAAGATTCAGTCGCGGGCATGAGAGAATGCTGAAGCGATCCCGCCAACTCGCCTTCCGACTGACCCAACAGATTCTCAAATCACGAGATGCGCCAGAGATTCCTTGAACGCCCTCACCCGCTAGGCTAGCTTCAAGCGAGTCGCGCGGTACGGCTGGGCACACGAGGGCAGCGGCCCGACCGTCCGCGACGAAGGAGAGCGAACGATGCCGAAGCAGGCTTTCGTGATGGCTGTGGGTCTGGCGACTTCGATCGCACCGCTGGCGGTCGGACAGAGCTATCCCACCGAACGCGTCAGTATCGACGGGTTCGACATCCAGGCCGACAGGCTCAGCCGTGAACTCGAGCCTTCCGCGGACGGGCGCTTCGTCGCCTTCGTCACGCTCGCCACAAACTTCTCCGAAGACGACCCGGACGCGCGCTTTGACATCTTCGTCCGGGACCGCTTCGAGCGAACGCTCGAGCTCGTCTCCATCGGCTCGGCCGGTGAAGTCAGCGACGGCGACTCCCGCTTCCCCTCCATCAGCGCCGACGGACGCTTTGTCGCCTTCGAGACGACCGCCTCCACATTCTTCCCGCTTGATGACAACGCCCAGCGCGACGTCTATCTCAGGGATCGCCACGAGGGCACAACCACCCTCGTCTCCCGCGGCATGAGCGGGAGCGCCGGCAACGGCTCGAGCGGCGTCCCCTCCGTTTCAAATGACGGCCGATGGATCGCCTTCGTCTCCGACGCCACAGACCTCGTCCCGGGCGACACCAACGGGCAGGACGACGTCTTTCTCTACGACGCCCTCTTCGGCGCCATCCGCCGCGTCAGCCTCTCGGAAACCGGCGCCGAGTCGGGCGGGGGCGTGGTCGGGCAGCCCGCCATGAGCGCCGACGGAAAGATCATCGCCTTCGCCTCCCGCGCCTCGGACATCGTCGCCGGGGATCCCGCGAACTTCGTCGACATCTTCGTCTACGACCGCTGCTCCGGCGCCGTCGAGCTCGTCAGCCGCACGCCCGATGGAGACTTCCCCGACGCCGACAGCTTCTCCCCCTCCATCAGCGCGTCCGGGCGTTTCATCGCCTTCTCGAGCCAGGCCGAGAACCTCACCGAAGAGCCCGGCAACGGCTTCGAGGACATCTTCCTCTACGACCGCCAGAAAAACGAGACCATCCTCGTCAGCGTCAGCACCGAGGGAGAGCCCGCCGCCGGCGACAGCTTCTCTCCCTCCATCGACGCCGCCGGCGACACCGTCATCTTCGCCTCCTCCGCCTTCAACCTCGTCCCGGACGATCCCGACGGCTCCACCTTCGATCTCTACGCCCGCGAGATCCCGACCGAGACGACCACCCGCCAGAGCCTCACCTGGCGCGACGAGGAATCTCTCGAGCCGATCGTCGCCTGGCGCCTTGCCGATCTGGGCGGCTGGGCCGGCTTCACGAGCGAAGACGGCGCGCTCGCCCCGGACGACTCCAACGGCCTCCGCGACGCCTACCTCCGCTGGATCGGCGATCCCTGCCTCGAGCGCGAGCCCAACGATCGCTTCATCGACCGCACCTGGATCAACCTCGACAACAACGACTGCCCGTCCATCTCCGGCAAGCTCGAGACTCGCCCCTTCGAGGGCCCCGAGCCCGACACGTTCCTCTTCGCCTTCGACAAGCAGGACAACGTCATCGCGACGGACGACAACTCCTCCTCCCTCGGCAACGGCAAGGCCTCCGCCCTCTGGCTCGAGCCCGTCCTCGACCCCGACGACGGCACGACCACCATCCGCCTCGCCGTCACGGGTCGCCCCGACGGCCTCGACAACAGGCCAAACGGTCTCTTCTTCAACGCCCCTCACGGCCAGATCGGGGCCTTCTCGCTCACCGTTCGCTACGTCGACGAGGACGGCCTCCCCGTCCTCGACGAGTGCGAGGAGGTCATCATCGACGGGGCCTCGAGCGACGCCGCCGGCCGCCCGCTCGCCTTCGTCACCGGAGCCGAGCTCTTCCGTCTCAACTTCTTCCCGCCCCCGGGCGCCGCGATGGCCCACGTCGAGATCGACAACACCGTCGGCCGCGTCGATCAGGCCAACGACGTCGATCACTTCGCCTTCGCCGGGCTCCCCGCCCTCTGCGACGTCGCGATCACCGTCCTCGGCTGCATCAACGATCAGGGCCGCCCGGAGCCCGTCCGTCTCGGCTGGTTCACGAAGGAAGGAGAACTCGTCGAGACCGTGATCCCCGGGAGCGCCGAAGCCGGGCCGCTCACGCTCAGAGGAATCACCGACGCCAACGGCCGCATCAACATCGCCATCACGGGCCTGCAGGACGAGGACTTCGACGGCCTCTTCGACGACATCTTCGCCCGCAACATCCAGAACCCCGGGTACGACGGCCCCGTCGGCCACGGCGCCGCCTGCTGCTACTCACTCCTCGTCGAGCCCTTCGAGAACGGGTTCCCCAAAACGCCCGCGATGACCCCCGAGGAGCAGCTCGCCCAGGGCGACCTCAACCTCGACGGCGGGGTCGACATCGTCGACCTCTCCATCCTCCTGAACTCATGGGGATGGAGACTCCCGTAGGCCGGCTGACGCGGCGTCACTCGCAAAGTCGATCAGCACCCGGGTCCCCGCCGGCAGGCCGCGCTCGTTTGGGATCTCCACGAGCACGCGCCGGGTGTCGCTCGCGGCGTCGCCCACCAGCGCGACAAAGCGCACCCGCGCCTCCGCCACGATCCGCCGCTCGCCAAGGAGAAACGTCGCCGTCGCCCGGTCGCCCGCCTTGAGTCCAAGCGTCTGGGCGATCGGCGCCTGCGCATCGGCCAGGAGCGTCTCCGTTGAGACAAGCCGCATCACCGGCGCGAGCGCCTCGACCGTCTCGCCGACCTCGATCCCGATCTCATCGACCACCCCGCTCGCCGGCGCCCGCAGCGCAAACTGCTCATGGCGCCGCCGCGCCTGTTCGAGCTGCATCCGAGCCTCCTCGCGCCGCTGGACGAAGAGCTCCTTCGCCAGCCGGGCGCGCACCGTCTCAAGCTCCGCCTCGCGCGCCTCAAACTCGCTCGCCCCGCCGCGCTGAGCCGCGCTCTTGACCATCCCCTCGCGCACCCTCGCCAGGTTCTCGTCCGCCGTCGCCGCGTCGATCTCGAGCGTGCTCGCGGCGCGGACCTCAAGCAGCCGGATCTGCGCCTCGCCCTCCGGATCGGCCAGCGCAATCAGCGTCTCGCCCTTCCGCACGCGGTCGCCCTCGCGCACAGGCGCCGCTTCGACTCGGCCCGAAACCGTAAAGGCGAGCCGAAGGTCGACCTCCGCCCGCGTGTACGCCTCGACCGCCTCCGCCCGAGCGTCCGAGAACGACGGCGGGCACAGGCCGAGAGCCAGCACCAGAACGATCCGGGAGAACATGCCTTGCGCGTGAGATTGGTTCATGAACGCATGATGACGCGCGGTACACTCGAACGCCACGGTTTCCCGGAAACCGTCCCCCGGGGCAGACCAACGCAATCGCATCGCAGGAAAGGGCGCCATGGCCGACGGAGCACCAGCAGCGCAGCAGGACCCGACCAAGGTGGATCTCAAGATCCAGCAGGCCGGCGTCGAGACCACCTACATCAACTCCTTCAAGCACCACCCCACGCCCGAGGAGTTCATGCTCGATCTCGGCATCAACCGCCTCGAGCCCACCGGCAACGCCGAGAAGCCCGTGGAGGTCCACTTCAACGTCAACACCCGCCTCGTGATGAACTATCACACGGTCAAGCGCCTCGCGATGGCCCTCGGCGGCATCGTCAGGAAGTACGAGGAGCGCTTCGGGGAGCTCGACATCGACGCCAGCCGCCCGTCGACGCTCTCGACCGACGCCCGCGAGCGCGGCCCGCAGGGATGAGCCGATGAGCGCGCACGCCTCAGGGTCCCCCGCCGCCCAGGCCCAGGCCGACTGGGCCGATGCGCGCGCGGCGCCCGAGACCTTCGCGAGGGGGCTGCTGCGCGCGATGGTGGTCGCCGCGCCGGCGCCAGCCGCGATGCTCTGCTCCCCATCCGAGGCCGAGCCGCTGCTCACGGCCGGCCGCGTCGACGAGCTCGTGCGCGCGTGGTCCGCGTCGCGGCCGGCCGAACGCGGCGTCCGGTCGATGCCGTCCGAGAACCACTGGATGGCGGCCGCGCCGTGCCAAGTCTCGGCGGAGGAAACGCTTTTCGCGGTGGCGCTGGTCATCGGCGAGCGAGCGCAGGCGCAGCAGGCGCTGATGCGGATGGAGCTCGTCGGCGGCCTCGCCGAGGCGTGGCGGATCGGTCGCGAGCAGGAGAGCCGCCGCGACGCCGCCGAGGCGCCCGCGCGGGCGCTGGCCGTTCTCGCCGGCGTCAACGAGCACGATCGATTCTTCGCCGCGTGTCTGGCCGCGTGCCACGAGATCGCCGCGCGCTGGGAGGCCGAACGCGTCTCGGTCGGGTTCCTGGAGAGCGGCGCGGTCCGCCTCGTGGCGGTGTCTCACGCGGAGAAGATCGCTCGGGAAAGCCCCCTCGTCCGCTCCATCGAGGAAACGATGGACGAGGCGATCGATCAGGATCGGGAGGTCGCGTGCCCTCCGGCGCCCGATGACGTGGTGATCTGCCGCGCAGCGCGCGAGCACCTCTCGGCGCGTGGCTCCGGCTCGTGCGTCACGCTGCCCCTTCGCGCCAAGGGGACGCCGGTGGGGGCGCTGTGCGTGGAATGGGCGGAGCGGTCCACGCCGACGACGCGCTCGGTGGAGGCGTTGCGGCTGACGAGCGAGCTGCTGACGCCGCGGGTTCTCGACGTTCGCGCGCGGGATCGGTGGATCGGCGCCCGCGCGTGGGCCGCGTGCATGGAGGCCGGCGCGGCGCTCGTCGGGCCCCGGCACACGGGCGTGAAGCTCGCGGCGATCGCCGTCGCCGCTTTCGTGCTCTTTGCGATCTTCGTCAAGGGCGAAAACCGGGTCACCGCCGAGATGACGCTCGAGAGCGTCAGCCAGCGCGTCCTCCCGGCGCCCTTTGACGGTTATCTCGCGACCGCTGAGAAGACTGTCGGCGACCGCGTGGAGCCGGGCGACCGGCTCGCGGCGCTCGACACGTCGGACCTGAAGCTTGAGCTCGCGGAGCTGCGATCGGAGCGACGTTCGAGCCTCGCGGAGGAGGCGATCGCGCGCCGGGAGGGCGACACGGCTCAGGCCCAGGCGGCGCGGGCGGCGGCGGATCGCGCCGGCGCTCGGATCGATCTCATCGAGCGCCGCATCGAGGCGGCCGAACTGCGCTCGCCGGTCGCCGGCGTGATTCTCGAGGGCGATCTGGAGCGCCTGATCGGCGCCCCGGTCGCCACGGGCGACCGGCTCTTTGCGATCGCGCCGCTGGGGACGCTGCGCGCCGAGCTCCAGATCCCCGAGGGACGCATCGCCGAGGTCGCCGCCGGCTCGACCGGCGAGCTCGCGACGGCGAGCTTCCCGGAGCGTCGCATCGGCTTCGTGGTCGAGCGGATCGACCCGGTCGCCCGCGTTGTCGAGGGCGGCAACGTCTTCGCCGCGCGGGTCCGGCTCGACGAGACGGCCGGGTGGATGCGCCCCGGCATGGAGGGCGTGGCGAAGATCCACGCCGGTCGCCGCCCCTACGCCGTGATCTGGACGCGCGACGTCGTCAACTGGGTCCGCATGAAGCTCTGGATCTGACCCCGTGAGCTACGAGCGACCGACATTCAGCGAGTCGTGGCACCGGGTCTCCGAGATGACGCCGCGGCTGCGCTCGGACGTGCAGGCGACCCGTCAGCGCTTCCGCGGCCGGACGTGGCACGTGCTCCGCGACGGCGCTTCGAGCACGTTCCATCGGGTCGACGAGGCGGGCTACCGATTCATCGGTCTGCTCGATGGTCGGCGGACGGTGGATGAGGCCTGGGCGCACTGCGAGGAGCGTTACGGCGACGAGGCGCCGACGCAGCCCGAAGCGCTCGAACTTCTCGGTCGGCTCGCCTCGGCGCACCTGCTCGCGGGCGATGACGGGGGGGCGGCGGGTGCGATCGAGCGTCGCCGGCGCCGACGGGTGGAGACCGAGACGCGGTCGAGGCTGATGAACTTCCTTTTTGTGCGGATCCCGCTCTTTGACCCGGACGCGCTGCTGGACCGGTGGCTTGCGATGGTGTCGTGGTTGGTCTCCCCGATCGGGTTCGCGCTGCTGGCGGTTCTCTGGGTCGCGGGGGGCGTGGTTCTTGCGCCGCGGATCGACGAGCTGCAATCCGGTTTCTCAAGCGCGATGAGCGCGGACAATCTGCCGCTGCTCTACCTCTCGTTTCTCATTATCAAGACCGTGCACGAGCTGGCCCACGGCTTTGTCTGCAAGGCCTACGGCCGGCGCTTCGGGGGCGGCGAGGTTCACACCATCGGCATCATGCTGCTGGTCTTTATGCCGGTGCCCTACGTCGACGCGAGCAGCTCGTGGGCGTTCCCGCGACGGCGACCCCGGCTCATGGTGGCGGCGGCGGGCGTGCTCGCCGAGCTCTCGCTGGCCGCGATCGCGGCGATGGTCTGGGCGGCGACCGACGGGGGCGTCGTTCACGCCCTCGCCTACAACGCGATGTTTGTCGCCGGCGTCAGCTCGTTGCTCTTCAACGCGAACCCGCTGCTGCGCTATGACGGCTACTACATCCTCTCGGATCTGCTGAACATCCCGAACCTCTGGATGCGGAGCCGCGATTACGTCCTCTATCTGATCAAGACCTACGCCTTCGGCGTGCGGCGGCTCCCGAACCCGGCGCACACGCCCGGGGAGCGATGGTGGTTCGTGATCTACTGGATCGCGTCGATGATCTACCGCGTGTTCCTGTACGCGGCGATCGTGTGGTTCCTCTCAGAGCGGTTCTTCATGCTGGGCCTGCTACTCGCGGTTGGAGCGATCGTGGTGTTCCTGGTCGTGCCGATGGCGCGCGCCGCGCGGTACCTGCTGACGCACCACGAGCTGGGCCGGACCCGCGGGCGGGCGCTGGCGACCACGGGGGTCGCCGTGGGCGCGGCGATCGTCGGGCTTGGGATCGTTCCGGCGCCGGACCATGTGCGCGCCGAGGGCGTCGTAGAGCCCGAGCGTCTCGCGGTGGTGCACGCCGGATCGAGCGGGTTCTCGCGGGAGGTCGCGGGGGGGTGGGCGACGGCGGTGGCGTCCGGGGATCGTCTCGCGTTGCTCGAGCACGACGCCTCGGCGTCGGCGCTGGCGGAGGTGGCGGCGGAGATCCGGCGCGCCGAAGCGATGCGCCGGCGGGCGATCGCCCAGGATCCGGCGGCCGCGGCCGCGCTGGCGGAGCGTCTCGGCGCCTTGCGCGAGCGCGAATCTCGCCTGACGCGGGAGGTTGAGGGGCTCGACGTGCGGGCGTCGATGAGCGGCGTCTGGGTCGCGCCGCAGCTGGAGCGTGAACCCGGAGCGTGGATCGAGCGAGGCGAGAAGCTCGGCGTCGTTGCGGATGTGGAATCGATGATCGTTCGCGCCGCGGCGCCGCAGACGATTGCGGCGATTCTGCTCGAGGAGGCGCGTCCTCGCGCCGAGATGCGCGTTCGCGGGCGTCCGTCGCAGCTCGTCGGGGCCTCGGTGTCTCGCGACGAGATCCGGCCGGCGGGCCAGCGCCGGCTTCCCTCGGCGGCGCTTGGGTACGCCGCCGGTGGTCTGACGCCCATCGACGCAAGCGACGACGACCCCGCGATGGCGTCGGGACGGTTCTTTGAGGCGCGGCTGCGCCCCGAGGCGGGCGCGGCGCTTCTTCCGGGTCAGCGGGTGATCGTTCGGTTCCGTCTGGACGACCGCCCGCTCGCGGCGCAGTGGTGGCGATGGCTTCGGCAGACCGTTCAGTCGAGGCTTGACCTGTGAGCGGCTCGGGAACCATCGTGCGGGAGGCTTCGCTCGGCGACGCGGCGATCAGATGGCGGTCGCTGGCGGCGCCGAACACGACGCCGGAGCCGGTCGAGGGGCTCGACGCGTGGCGAGCGGGCGTGAGCGGATGGATCCGTCGGCGGGCGTCGAGGCGGTCGCTGCTGCTTCGCCGGGCAGAGCGGGCGCTTGAGCGGGCCGAGCGGCTGCGAAGCGTGAGCGACGCGGCGCTGGACGAGGAGCTCCGTGGGGCTCGTGAGGGAGTGCGACTTCAGCGTATCGCCCCGGGCGATGAGATCGCGCTCTGGGCGCTGCTGGTCGAGGCGGCGGATCGAACGCTCGGCCAGCGGCCGTACGCGGTTCAGGTCGCCGGCGCCATGGCGATCGAGGACGGTTCGGCGGTGGAGATGGCGACCGGAGAGGGCAAGACGCTCGTCACCGGGCTCGCTTCGGTCATCGGCGGGTGGCGGGGCCTGGGCGTTCACGTTGTGACAACCAACGACTATCTCGCGGCGCGCGACCGAGACTGGATGGCTCCGCTGCTTCTGCGAGCCGGGGTGAGCTCCGCGGCGATCGGTCAAGAGAGCGAGCCGCGGGAGCGGCGGGCGGCCTACGCGGCAGACGTGACGTATCTGACGAGCAAGGAGGCGGCGGCGGACATGCTGCGGGATCGGCTCGCGCTCGAGGGGCGGCGATCGCTCGCCCAGCATCTGCTTCGCGATTGCGTCGGCCGCGCGACGGGCCGCGGCGAGGCGCTGCTCGTGACGCGCGGGCAGGTTCAGGCGATCGTCGATGAGGCGGATTCGGTGCTGCTCGACGAGGCGTCGACCCCGCTGATCATCTCGGCCCCGTCGCCCGGCGGAGCCTCGGAGGCCGCGGTTCGGGCGGCGGCGACGCTCGCGGGGCGGCTCGAGAAGGGAGCGGCCTTCACCGTCATCGAACGGGAGCGCCGGGTGACGCTCACGAGTCGTGGACGTGACATCGTCGCGGCGGCGCGGCGTGAGGAGTGGACGCTGTCCCCGCGGCGCTGGGAGGAGTGCGTCAGCGAGGCGCTCTCGGCCCGGCTCTTCTTCCATCGCGGCGCGCACTACGTGCTCGAGGACGGCAAGGCGGTGATCGTCGATGAAGCGACGGGGAGGTTGACGCCGGACCGCTCGTGGCGTCACGGTTTTCATCAGGTGATCGAAGCCAAGGAGGGCCTCGAGCTGACACCGGTGAAGGAGACGCTCGCGCGCGTGAGCTTCCAGCGGTACTTTCGGCTTTACGAGCGACTCAGCGGGCTCAGCGGGACGCTGCGAGAGAGCGCCGCGGAGCTGTGGTCGATCTACGGCTTGACCACGGTCACGCTCCCGACGAATCGCCCCTGCCGGCGCCGGGAGCCGGCCGATCGTCTCTACGCGCGGCGCTCGGCGCGCGACGCGGCGGCGGTGGGGGAGATCGCCCGGGCCGCAGGATCCGGGCGACCGGTGCTCGCCGGCGTGCGCCGCGTCTCCGACGCCGAGAGGCTCTCGGAGCTGCTCTCGGAGCGGGGGATCGAGCATGAGGTTCTCAGCGCGACCCGGCACGCCGAGGAAGCCGAGATCATTTCGAAGGCGGGTCGCGCGGGCTCGGTGACGGTCGCAACGAATATGGCGGGACGCGGGACGGACATCCGCCTTGATGACGGCGCTCGGGATGCCGGAGGGCTGATCGTGATCGCTCTGGAGCGTCAGGCGTCGAAGCGGCTCGATCGCCAGCTGTTTGGTCGAGCGGGGCGCCAGGGGGATCCGGGCGAGGCGGTTGCTTTCGGAAGTCTTGATGACGAAGTTGTTTATCGCTTTGGCGGCTGGGCGGCACGGACGGCTCTGCGGCGTTGGGGCGAAAGCCGGCTTCCGCGCGTCGCCGGCGCGCTCTGGTGGGCGGCGCAGCGGCGGGCGGCGCGTTCGGCGAAGCGCGAGCGGGGGGCGGTCCTGCGCAACGATTCGTGGCTGGATGACGCGCTGGCCTTCAGCAGCTCGAGCGGAACCTGATTGAGATGTCCATAAAGTCAAGGGTTGTCTGCTTTTTCCGTTGCGGCCGGTGAGCCATTCGGATGAAATAGATATGAGGCAGCGCTTGATCCGGAGCGCCGCCAGGGCAGCAACTGAGGGATATCCATGGCCGCACCGCGCGATCGCCGTTTTCATGCGCCGAGGTTCGAGACGCTCGAGCCGAGACTGCTTCTCTCCGCCGACCTCCCGATCCTTCCGATGGTCGACCCCGGGGATCTCGGGCTGTTTCTCTATGAACGGAGCCTCCTGAGCGAGTCGCTTCTCCAGGAGAAGGGCGGCGCAAGCGTTGTGGATCGCATCCGCGCGGCGGGGGCGGCGGGCGCGGGCGTCTCGCTGGTCGACAGCGCGGGCGCGGCCGAGGGACGAACGGCGCCGGAGCGATCGAGCGATCCGACCCGTATCGGCGGACCCGCTGCGAGCGGCGAGGCGCTGCGCGATCCGTCAAGCGGGACGATGTCTCCCTCCTACGCCGCGGCGGAGGCGACGGCGAGGTACGGCGCTGAGTCGTTCCATCAGTCGTCGGCGCAGGCGGACCTTGCGATCGAGCAGGTCTCTCTTCCGGAGATCGGCGAGGCGGGCGAGCGTGTCACGGTCTCATGGTCGGTGACGAATACCGGGAACGCGGCGACGCCTCAGAGCGGGTGGCACGACGCGGTCTACTTCTCGCGCGACGCGACGCTCGACCGCGACGATCTCCGGCTCGCGAGCCTCTACGCCGGGCATCGCGAGGCGCTCTCGCCGGGCGAATCGCTCGAGCGGTCGGTCGAGATCGACCTCCCGACGCATGCGAGCGAGGGCTATCTGTTCGTGGCGATCGACCGCTTCGGGCACGTGGCGGAGTTGAGCGAGGCGAACAACGTCGCGATGTCGCACCTGCGGCTCGACGGTCTCGAGCGGCCGGACCCGGTGGAGCTCCCGGTCGCGGCGAGTTCGCGCGGGGCGGGCGGGGACATCGCGACGATCGCCGCGGCGCAGCAGCAGGCGCTGAGCGACGGCCTGGCGACGCTCACGCAGTGGGCCGAGCGGATCAGCGGGTTCGGCGAGTTCGCTCAGGATCTGCCGCTGCTGACCCTCGGCGAAGACGCTCTCGGCGAAGCCATCGGGGTGACGCTCGGCGACGTCTTCGGGGAAGCGGGCGGTTTCGCTGGGCTTGGCGCGTCGATCTACACCAACCTGGTCGAGCCGCTCGGGACGCTCTTTGACGGCGGCGAGCTCTCGAGCGACGACGTCGTCGCCGCGCTGCAGGGGCTTGGCGCCGTGGCGCCCGGCTCGGTTTCCGGCGGGGTCTTTGACTTCGGCGGGGAGGACGAGCTGCGGTTCGACCTGATGTTCATGGACTCGTCGACGCTCGCGGACATTCCGATCGTCGTGGGCGAGGAAGCGGCCGACATCGGCCTGAGCGTCGACGCGGACGCGACGCTCGATCTCTCGGCCGGCGTGATGTTCGACCTCTCGTTCGGCGTGGTGCTCGATGATTCGCTCGCGGCGGGCGACGCGTTCTTCATCCGCTCGGACGGGCTCACGGTGACCGGCGGCTTCGCCGGCGCGGGGTCGCTGAGTTTCGGGGCCTCGATCGGCTTCCTCGACGTCGCGGTCGAGGGCGGCTCGGCGAGCCTCGAGATCAGCGCGCTGGGCACGCTGCTCAACCCCGACGGCGACGCGGGCAATCGCGTGACGGGCTCGGAGCTGGCGGGGTCGTCGGCGGCGGACCTCATCTCGATCGCGCCCGGGGCCGCGCCCTATTCGCTCACGCTCCCGGTGAGCGCGGAGATCCAGGGGCTCGCGGGGCTCTCGACAACAATCGTCCTCTCCGGCGACGCCTTCAGCGGCATGGCGCCCGCGGTCGCGCTCGACGGGAGCTTCGACGACTTCGGTTCCTTTACGAACATCGACGCGCTGAATTTCGCCGGCCTGGTTGACCAGCTCGCGACGTGGTTCGGCGACGTCTCCGCGAGCGACCTCTTCGGGACGGAGATCCCCTTCACCGGCGCGACCGTCGGCGAGATTCTGAACTTCAGCGTCCCGTTCGAGTCGCTCGTCGACGCGATCGTCAGCCCGGAGACCGGCGAGGCGTCCTTCGACTCGATCCAGACGCTCGAAGCCGTGCTCTCGCAGGTGCTCGGCGGATCCGAAGACGGCTCGACCCCGGGCATCGCCAACCTCGCCTTCGATTCGGCGACGAGCGAGCTGACCTTCGCGCTGCGGATCGAGGCGGGCACGACCGACAGCGCCGACTTCATGATCGATCCGATCAGCGAGGAGCTGAGCTTCGCCTACGAGCTGCCGGCGGGCCTTGGCGGGATCAGCACCGCGGCGACGCTTTCGATCGGCGCCTCGGCGGTCTTCATGCTGACGATGGGCGTGCGGCTTGAGCGGCTCGGCGCCGGCGTTCCGCAGCTGACCGAGAGCTCGCGTCTCGACGAGATCTTCCGCGCCATCGGGGACGACGTGGTGGGCATCCGCACGATCGCCGGACCCGATATCCGCGTCGAGACCCGCGACGGCGGGTCCTTCGAGGCCGATCTCAACAGCACGATGACGATCGGCGACGTGCTCGACGCGCTGACGCGCGACGGAGTGACGGCCGAGATCGCCGAGGACGGGTATTCGCTCGTGCTCACCGACTCGACTGAGGGCGATGCGCGCTTCAAGATCGGTCCGGCGCAGGCGAACGCGTTCGCGGCGACGGACCTCGGCATCAATCTGCAGGATCTCGAAGACGACGGCGTGATCAACGGCACGGCGTTGCACGGGGACACCCTGCTCGAGCGCTTCTTCATCCGTGACACCGGCGCCGAGGCGAACGTCAGCTTCAGCGCCGACGATCTTTCCGCTCAGGCGCGGTTCGGGTTCGTCGAGCTCGAGCTCGGCGGCGCGACCGACCCGGGGTCGGCGAGCGTCGATCTCGGCGTGGAGTTCGCCGTTGAGGACACGACGCGCGGCGACGACGGCGTTTTTCTGAGCGAACTCTTCGCGGCCTTCGCGGAGAACGATCTGGGACGCTTCGTGCAGACGCCGGTGTTCACGGGCGTGGCGACGGCGGTGCTGCCGGTGACGGGCTCGCTCGGCGGGGCGCTCGGGGCGATCTCGGGCTCGCCGCGGATCGAGGTGGAGTTCGACCTGACGGATATCGCGACGCCGGGCGAGATCTCGGCCCCGGACATCTCGCTCGAGGGCTTCGACGACCTGCTGGACTTCCGTGATCTGTCGATCGACGACGTGCTCGGCGCGCTGACCGGCGCGGTTGATTTCCTGACGATGTTCGAGCAGTTCGACTTCCTTGACACGGATCTCCCGCTGATCGGTCGGAGCGTTTCGGATGTGCTCGCCTTCGCGGCGGAGTTCAACGGCTTCGTGCAGGAGTTCACGAGCACCGACGCCGGCGCCGAGAACCCGACGCTCCTGACCAACCTCGAGGAGCGCCTCGACGAGGCGCTCGCGGCGATCCCCTTCACGACGGCGGACTCGGTCATCGAGATCGACCGGTCGGGCGCCGACGCCGCGCTGCGGTTCGGCTTGACCTTCGGCGATGAGATCAGCGAGATGTTCGCGCTGAATCTCGACATCGTCGAGCTGCTCGGGAGCGTTGTGTCGCTCCCGCCGCAGGTCGGCAACCTGCTCTCGGTGGGCGGCTCGGGGGAGCTGCTTGTCACGGCCGGGTACGAGTTCACGCTCGATCTCGGGCTCGACCTCGGCACGCTCACGCCGTTCGTCTATGGATCGACGGGTCTTACGGCGAGCTTCCTGCTCGCGGCCGACGACATCGACGTCGAGGTCGCGATCGGCCCGCTCGGCGCGGAGATCATCAACGGGTCGGCCTCCATCAGTCAGGACGGCTCGGGCGATCCGGTGATCTTTGAGTACGGGGTCGTCGGCGGCGACGCGGACCGCGTGGCTCTCTCGGCGCTTGGCTTCAGCGATCTGGGCCTCGAGTCGGCGCCCGCGCCGGGGGTGAGCGTCAACCTGCCGCTCTCGCTCCCGCTGATCGGGGCGGTGGGGCCGATCACGCTTGAGATCGACAACTTCGCGTCGAGCAGCCCGACCATCACGGGCTCGTTCCCGGACATCACCGACGCCTTCAGCAACCTCGATCTCGTCGGACAGCTCAATGTGCTGGTCGACGGTCTCGACCTCGCGCTCATGGGCATCTCGAACGTGCTCAGCGGGGAGATCCTGGGCGTGAACATCCCGCTCGTGGGCGACAACCTCTCGGGCGCGGCGACGTTCATCGAGGACTTCCGCGCGAGTACGGTCGGCGCGCTCGCCGACGCGCTCGACGACGATCCGAGCGGCGCCCTGGCCTTCGATCTGGTCGCCGACGTGCTCAACGACGTGCTCGGGCCGAGCAACCTGAACTTCCTGCGCGATGTCGACGGCGACGGCGCCGCCGACGAGGTGGAGGTGCTCTTCAACGGCGTCGATCCGATGTCCAACATGGACCCGGTCGACGAGATCACCTTCGTCGTGCCCCTCGGGACGACCTTCGGGTTCGGAGACATCCCGCCCGTTGCTTTCGACCTCGGGTTCCCGGGCCTGAGCCTCGACATCGACGCGGATATCGACCTGATGCTCGAGTTCGGGTGGGATCTGGTCTTCGGGGTGGACCGCGACAACGGCTTCTTCTTCGACGTCTCCGCGACGCCGACGGCCCTCGCGCCGCTTGAGCAGGCTGCGCCGACCGCGGCCCCCGGCGCCTCTCCCGAGGAGGGACCGCAGAGCGGGCCGGCGATGGACGCCCGCTCGGCCGAGCTGTTCCTCGAGTTCTCCGCGGAAGCGGCGACGCTCGACGCGGAGGGCACGCTGGCGATCCTCCGCGTTCTCGCGAGCGATCTCGGCGACGGGACCCCGGCGGTAACGCTCTCGGCTCTCTTCGGCCTCGACATCACCGATCCCAACGGCGACGGCAAGCTCACGTTCCAGGAGTTGGCGACGCTCGGGCCGGGTTTCGACCCGGTCATCGAGATCTCGGGTTCGGCGGACCTGGATCTCACCGCTGATTTCGGCGGGCTGAGCGAGGACATCGCCGAGATCTTCCCGTCGATCAGCACCGCGCTCGGGTTTACGGCGACGCTCGACGCGCTCGGCGCCGACTTTGGCATCTCCCGCCTCGAGTTCAACGACATCAGCATCGACGCGGGCGCGCTCTTCACCGACTTCATCTTCCCGATCATCAGCCAGATCGAGGAGGCCCTTGATCCTTTCGATCCGATCGTTGAGACGCTGACGAGCCCGGTCCCGGTGATCAGCGATCTCCGCGGCGACGATGTCTCGCTCGTCGATCTCGCCGTGGAGATCGGGTCGTCCATCGGTCTGAACCTCGGGTGGCTCAACGCCGTCGTCGACATCTTCGAGCTTGTCGAGTTCGTGGGGAACCTGAACCCCTCGGACATCGAGGGCGGGATCCCCTTCGGCTCGATCGACCTCACGCCGGCCCTGACGACCCGCGGCATGGACGTGGACTTCAGCCAGCTCGATCTCAACGACTACGTCGTCAACCAGGGCAACGGCACGGTGATGGACGCGGAGGCCGCGGCCATGTCGGGCGACCTCGGCCCGACGCTCATGCGCACCGGCGGCATCCGGGGCGGCGGCTTCGAGTTCCCGCTGCTCTCGGATCCGCTCTCGGCCTTTGGCCTGCTCCTCGGGCAGGACGCGGACCTGTTCCGGTACAACATGGCGCCGCTCATCTTCCAGTTCAACTTCAGCGCGTTCTTCTCGGTCGTCGGGCCGATCGGCGTGCGTCTGAGCGGATCTCTCGGAGCGGAAGTGAACCTCGGCTTCGGGTACGACACCAGCGGCATCCGCAAGGCGGTCGACCTGATCGACGCCGGCGGGAACGTGGGCCAGATCGCCTTCGCCGTCATCGACGGATTCTTCCTGATCGACAAGGTCGACGATGGGACGGGCAACCTCGTCGAGCGCGTCGAGGCGCGAATCTTCGGTTCGATCAGCGCGGCGGTCGAGCTGAACATCGTCGTGGCCGCAGCGGGCGTTGAGGGCGGCATCGAGGCGACCTTCAACGCCGATCTCAACGACCTCAACGACGACGGCAAGGTGCGCCTCTCGGAGGTGATCGAGATCGTCGAGCAGACGAACAACTTCGCGTGCCTCTTCGAGTTCAGCGGCCAGATCGACGCGTTCCTCGATGCCTATGCGCGTGTCGGCTTCCCGCCGCTCGGCAAGCGATGGGACTTCGAGCTCGCGCGGGTCACGCTGCTCTCCTTCAGTTTCGATTGCGAGCTCAACGATCCCGTGCTGGCGAGCCAGTCGGGCGACGTGCTGCTTCTGCACATGGGACCGAACGCCGGTCTTCGCGAGTTCGGCGACACCAGCGACACCGCGGAGAACTTCCGCGTGAGCCAGATCGCCCCGGGCGTCATGCAGGTCAGGGCGTTCGACCTCACGCAGAACTACGGCTCGGCGGCGAACCCCATCCGCGAGATCCGCGGCGAGGGCGGGTTCTTGGACGACGTCATCAATATCGATCCGAGCGTCACGGCGGACACACGCCTCTTCGGCGGCTTCGAGTCTGATCCCTTCGCCGGCTCCGGCGACGACCAGCTCTTCGGCGGCTCGGGCGACAACTACATCGACGGCGGCGACGGCGACGACTCGATCCGCGGCGGAGACAATTCCAGCGCGACCGATACGCTTATCGGCGGCGAGGGCGTCGACACGATCATCGGTCGGCGCGGGCCGGACATGATCTTCGGCGGCGGCGGGAACGACCTGCTCTTTGGCGATCAGGGCGACGATGTGATCGACGCCGGCGCCGGCGACGACGAGGTCTACGGCGGCACGGGCGACGACACGCTTCTCGGTCGCGCGGGCGTCGACGCTCTCTTCGGAGAGACCGGGGACGACGTGATCGACGCGGGGACCGGCGACGACGCGATCTTCGGCGGGCTCGGGTCTGATTCGATCATCGGCGGCGAGGGCCGCGACACCATCGACGGCCTCGATATCGCGCGCGGCGTGAACACCGACGACATGCGGCGCGACATCATCTACGGCGGCGACGGCGTGGACTTCATCAGCGCCACCGGCGGCGCGTCTCTCTCTCAGGGCAACATCGTCGTCGGCGGTCTCGGCGCCGACTTCATCACCACGGGAGACGGCGCCGACCTCATCTTCGGCGATCGGGCGACGATGGCCGACGCGGCGCTCGGGGATGTCGACACGATCGATTCCGGCGGCGGCAACGACGAGATCCGCGGCGGCGCGGGGGCCGACATCATCAACGCGGGCGCCGGCGACGACGTCATCTTCGGAGCGCTGGTCTTTGAAACAGCCGACGGCGCGGGCGAGGGCGACCGCATCGACGCGGGCGCCGGCGACGACCTTGTCTTCGGCAGCTCGCTCGACGACGTCGTCTTCGGCGGCGCCGGCGCCGATCGTCTCCTCGGCGGCGGTGGACGCGACGAGATCCGCGGGCAGGACGGGGACGACATCATCCTCGGCGGCTTCGGCGACGATGCGCTCTTCGGCGACGCGGGCGACGACCAGATCTTCGGCGAGCAGGGCGTGGACATCCTCCGCGGCGGGTCGGGGAACGACACGCTTGTGGCCGGCACGGGCCTCGGCGACCAGCTCTTCGGGGGCTTTGGCGACGACCTTATCTTCGGCTCGGACGACTCGACGCCGGGTGGTCGTGGCGGGGCCATGGGCGACTTCGTCGACGGGGGCGCGGGCATGGACCGCATCTTCACCTTCGGCGGCGATGACCAGATCTTCGGCGGCGCAGGCGACGACTACATCATCTCCGGGGCCGGGGCCGACTTTATCGACGCCGGCGCCGGCGACGACTTCGCGTTCGCGGGCACGGGCGACGGCAACCAGATCTTCGGTCGCGAGGGCATGGACACGCTCTACGGATCCGACGAGGGATCGGACTTCATCGACGGCGGGGACGACGACGACCTGATCTTCGGTCAGGGCGGCGCCGACGAGATTCTTGGCGCCGGCGGGAACGACGTCATCGACGGCGGGATTGGCGAAGATCTCATCCGCGGGGGCGACGGCGACGACGTGATCGTTGGCGGCGGGTGGAGCGACGAGATCTACGGCGACGATGGGAACGACGACATCACCGGGTCGGCCGACGGCGATGATCTGATCTTCGGCGGACTGGGCGACGACGTGATCCGCGCTCTCGGCTCCAACGATCGCGTCGAGGCCGGGGCGGGCGACGACTGGGTGGACGGCGGATCGGGCGACGACCTGATCTTCGGCGACGCCGGCAACGACGTCATCGCAGGCGGCGCCGATCACGATGTGATCTATGGCTACCGTGCGCTGGCCACCGATGACGATGGCGGAAACGACATCATCTTCGGCGACGGCATGGACGGCGCCGAGCGCGGAACCGACGGTCGCGACCGGATCTACGGCGGCGCTGGAACCGACGAGATGTTCGGCCAAGGGGATGATGACTTCATCGACCCGGGCCCCGGCGAGTCTGAGGTCATCGACTACGGCTCCGGCGAGCGCCCGATCCCGGAGGACTTCATCCAACCGCTGCCGACGCCGTCGGTTCCCTTCGAGAGCGCGATCGGTGAGACCTTCGCAGAGGACGCCGTCCCCGAGACGCCCGTCGTCACGCCCCCGGCGCTCCCGGAGATCCCGGAAATCGATCTGCCGGAGCGGTCCACGATCGAGGTTCGGAGCATCTTGGTCGACCTCGCTCAGAGTCAGAGCTTGACTCGCGCCTGATCGAGCCGGAGCGGCCTTTCATCAGAGAGCGCGCCCGCGGGGTGCGCCGGCGCGGTCGTCCTCTCCCGCGATGATCCTGTCAGCCGGCGCGTGGGGGCGTTCCGGCCGCTCTGCAGCGCTTCGCGTTGTCGGCGCCAAGGCCCCCGGCGACTCATCCCCGCGGGTGCGGCGGGCCCCGATCGGCCCGCGTCCGAACGCCTTTCCGCGCATCCCTTCCGAATGATTCCCGGAGCCGCCTTGAAGCGTAC
>CAZXGT010000015.1:0-1147 GCA_964639935.1 uncultured Phycisphaeraceae bacterium | reverse complement strand
AACGCCTTTCCGCGCATCCCTTCCGAATGATTCCCGGAGCCGCCTTGAAGCGTACCGATCCGGTGCTATTATTCCGCACCCGATACGTGCCTGACTGCACGTTCGCCGCAAGAAGGGGGCTTCCAGATGCTCGCGCTCTCGCGAAAGACCGATTACGCCCTCGTCTCTCTGGCCCACCTGGCCTCGGAGGGCGGCGCTTGCGTGAGTTCGACCCGTCTTGCGGAGGCGGTCGAGGCGCCCGAGGCGCTTCTCCGGAACGTCCTGAAGGATCTCGCCCGCGCGGGGCTGCTCCAGACGCAGCGCGGGCCGTACGGTGGGTACCGACTTTTGCGGGAAGCGTCATCGATCAATCTGCTCGAGGTGGTTGAATCGATCGAAGGTCCTGTGGCGATGGTTCGGTGCTGCGCGCCGGATGAAACGCCCGAGGAGCACGGGTGCGTGCACTCGCCGAGGTGCAAGATCCAGCACGCCATGCGCGCGATGCACGAGGGGGTGCTCGACGTGCTCCGCGGGATCACGGTTGCGGATCTTGCCAAGGGCTCGGGCGACGGCGGACGGGTCAGCGTGCCGCTCCGAGTCATCCGTTCATCGGATGTCGACGAAGGCCATCCCAAGGGCGGTCGCGCTTCC
Source organism: uncultured Phycisphaeraceae bacterium (assembly GCA_964639935.1). GTDB lineage: Bacteria > Planctomycetota > Phycisphaerae > Phycisphaerales > UBA1924 > CALNYS01. Next base: position 517 of record CAZXGT010000015.1, on the reverse strand, counting down.
GCGCAGGTTGAAACAGCAAGCATGACACACAGCACACCCGGAAGGACTGAGCAATGACGACCGAGACACCGGAACTCCGCGAGTGGGAATCGCAGCAATATAAGTATGGGTTCGTCACGGAGATCGAATCGGAGACGCTCCCGCCCGGTTTGGACGAGGACGTCATCCGTCACATCTCGGCCAAGAAGGGAGAGCCCGATTGGCTCACGGAGTGGCGGCTCAAGGCCTACCGCAACTGGCTCACGATGAAGGAGCCGACGTGGCAGAACGTTCACTATCCGCCGATCGATTTCAACGCACTGTCGTATTACTCCGCGCCGAAAAAGCAGCCCCAGCTCGAGAGCCTCGACGAGGTCGACCCCGAGCTGCTTCGCACCTACGAGCGTCTGGGCATCCCGCTTGAGGAGCAGAAGCGTCTCGCGGGCGTGGCCGTGGACGCGGTCTTTGATTCTGTGTCCGTCGCGACGACGTTCAAGAAGGAACTCGCTGAGGCGGGCGTGATCTTCTGCTCGATCTC
>CAZXGT010000014.1:30066-33001 GCA_964639935.1 uncultured Phycisphaeraceae bacterium | reverse complement strand
CAGGGCCTCGGCGAAACCGCCGGCGCCCGGTTCCCCGAGCGCCGGCGAGCGTTCTGCTGCGTTACGAGACCGTCTCGTGCGTCGCCGGCTCGTCGTCGTCCTTGAGCTCACTCACGAGCACGTTCGTCGTGAGCATGAGCCCCGCGACCGACGCCGCGTTGATCAGCGCCGTCTTCGCGACCATCGCCGGGTCGATGATGCCCTGCTTCACGAGATCGCCGTACTCGTGCGTCGCCGCGTTGAAGCCGTGCTTCGCCGGGAGATCCTTCACCTTCTCGACCACCAGGTCGCCCGAGGCGCCCGAGTTGGTCGCGATCTGAAAGAGCGGCGCTTCGACGGCCTCGGCGATGATGTCAAAGCCGATCTTCTCATCGCCCTTGACCTTCCTGCGACCCTCGATCACCGCCTGCTGGGCGCGGAGCAGCGCCACGCCGCCGCCGGGGACGTACCCCTCCTTCGCCGCCGCACGCGTCGCGTGCAGCGCGTCGTCCACGCGATCCTTCTTCTCCTTCATCGCCGTCTCGGTCGCCGCGCCGACCTTGATCAGCGCCACCCCGCCCGTGAGCTTCGCGAGCCGCTCCTGCAGCTTCTCGCGGTCGTAGTCGCTCGTCGAGCGCTCGAGGGCCGACTCGATCTGGTTCGCCCGCTGCTTGATCTCGGTCTTCTTCCCGGCGCCCTCGATGATCGTCGTGTCGTCCTTCGTGATCACCATCTTCTTCGCCGAGCCGAGCTCGCCGAGCTCGATCGACTCGAGCGAGCGCCCGAGGTCCTCCGCGAAGAACGTCCCGCCCGTCAGAGCCGCGATGTCGCCCAGCATCTGCTTCCGCCGGTCGCCGAAGCCCGGCGCCTTCACCGCGCACACCTTGAGCACGCCGCGCAGACGGTTGACGACCAGCGCCGCGAGCGCCTCGCTCTCGACATCCTCGGCGATGATCAAGAGCGCCTTCCCGCTCGAGGCGACCTTGTTCAGAAGCGGGAGCAGGTCGTTGAGGTTCGCGATCTTCTTCTCGTGGATGAGAATCATCGCGTCCTCGAGCACGCACTCGGCCCGCTTCGGATCGGTCATGAAGTAGGGCGAGAGATAGCCCTTGTCGAACTGCATGCCCTCGACGTACTCGAGCTCGGTCTCGAGGCCGCGACCCTCCTCGACCTCCACCACGCCGTCAGCGCCGACCCTGCTGATCGCCTCCGCGATGACCTCGCCGATCTCCTCGTCGTGGTTCGCCGCGACCGTTGCGATCTTCTTGTAGTCGTCCTTGCCCTTGCACTTGACCGCGATCCCGTCGATCGCCGCCGCCGCGACCTCCGCCGCCTTGTTGATCCCCCGCTGCACATGCACCGGGTTCACGCCCGCCTGCACGTGCCGCAGTCCCGAGGTGAAGACCGCCTCGGCGAGCACCGTCGCGCACGTCGTCCCGTCGCCCGCCTTGTCGCCCGTCTTCTTCGCGACCTCGTTGACCATCTTCGCGCCCATGTTCGCGAAGGGCTCTTCGAGAGAGATCTCCTTGGCGACAGAGACGCCGTCCTTCGTGATCGTCGGGCCGCCGAAGGACTTCTCCATCACGACGTTCCGCCCGGTGGGGCCCATCGTGACCTTCACCGCGCGAGCGAGACGCTGGACGCCGTCCTTCATCTCCAGGAGCGCGGCGTTGTCAAACATCATCTGTTTCGTGGACATGTTGGTTGTTCCTCTATCTCAAACGTGTCGCGCCGCGCGGCGCGGTGTGTGCAGTTCATCCTTAGGGGCGCCATGCCCCGCCGTCTTCGGCGCGGCGTGCCCGAAGCTCACGACGCGCCTTCGGCGGGTCGCGCCACCCAGCCATCAACCCTCGAGCACCCCGAGCAGTTCGCTCTCGCGCATGATCAGGTGCTCCGCGCCCTTGAGCTCCACCTCGGTCCCCGCGTACCGCGAGTACACCACCGTGTCGCCCTTCTTCACGTTCATCGGCGCCCGCTCGCCGGAATCGAGCTTCTTGCCCGGACCGACCGCGACCACCTTGCCATGCACCGGACGCTCCTTCGCCGTCTCCGGCAGGTACAGCCCGGACTCCGTCTTGCTCTCAGCCTCAACCGGCTTGACAAGAACACGATCATCGAGGGGTTTGACGTTCATAAGTTCTCTTGCTCCTGCTTGCGTTCATCTCGCGGCGCCGAGGCGCCGTTCGTGTCATTCGTGCTGTTCGAGAAGAGCGTCGGCTCTTCCTCTTCCGTCATCTCGGGCGTCCGCGGCTCCTTTGTGAACGCCGCGAAGCCGAAGGGAATCTCGTCGGCGTCCGTTTCCTTCTCGCGCTGGCCCGGGTGACCCTGCACCAGCACGCACTCCACGCTCGCGATCTCCTCCGGCGGCACCGTGAGCACCACCGGCTTCCCGTCGTGCGCCGTCCCCACGAGCGAATACCCCGTGATCACGTCGCTCACGTCGCGCTGCCCGTCCACCGCCTCGCGCCAGTCGCCGCTCGCGCCGCACTTGCGCTCCGCGATGTGCGTCTTGACGCTGAACACCGCGTAGGGCCGGCCGTCGCGCAGCGTCACCCGAAACGCCCGCGGGAGCGCGGGCATCACGCCCTGCTCCATGAACAGGTCCATCCCGTCGGACGCCCGCTTGAACCACTCCATCCACGGCACGCGGGCGTGCTCCCGCCCGAGATCCATGAGCGGACGCTCGCGCCGACGCGCCGGCAGACTCGTCGTGGTCGGCGTCGGCCCCGGAGCGGGCGCGGACGTGATGGAGACCTGCGGTTCCATGAGTGACTCTCAAGGGAATGAAGAAACGAAAACGGCGTCCGGGCTCAGAAGCCCATCCCGCCCATGCCGGGCATCCCGCCGCCCATGCCGCCCATGCCGCCCATCGGGTCCATGCCGCCGCCGGGCATGCCGCCCTCGTCGTCGTCGGACGGCTTCTCGGTGACCAGGCAGTCCGCGGCCAGAAGAATCG
>CAZXGT010000014.1:0-29966 GCA_964639935.1 uncultured Phycisphaeraceae bacterium | reverse complement strand
TCGTCGTCGTCGGACGGCTTCTCGGTGACCAGGCAGTCCGCGGCCAGAAGAATCGTCGCGACCGACGCCGCCGCCTGCAGCGCGCTCTTGTCCACCCGCGACGGCGTGATCACGCCGTCGGCGATCAGGTCCGTGTACTCGAGCGTGAGCGCGTTGAAGCCGCTCGAGCCCGTCGCCTCCGCGACCCTCTCCACCACGACCTCGCCCTTGGCGCCCGCGTTCTCCGCGATCGTCGCCAGAGGAACCGAGAGCGCCCGACGCACGATCTCAAGGCCCGCGGCCTCGTCCCACACCGCGTGCCCGACGTCCTCGAGCGTCACATCGCCCTTCTTGCCATAGACGGACTTCCAGGTCTTGTTCTTCTCGATCGCCGCGCGAGCGCGGATGAACGACACCCCGCCGCCGGGCACGATGCCCTCAGCGACCGCCGCCCGCGTCGCGTGCAGCGCGTCCTCGACGCGAGCCTTCTTCTCCTTGAGCTCCGCCTCAGACGCCGCGCCCACGTTGATCTGCGCCACGCCGCCCGTCAGCTTCGCCAAACGCTCCTGCAGCTTCTCGCGGTCGTAATCGGAGGTCGAGCTCTCGACCTCCATCCGGATCTGATCGACCCGCGCCTTGATGTCCGCGTTCGAGCCGGCGCCCTCGAGAATCGTCGTCGTGTCGCCCGTGATCTCGACCTTCTTCGCCAGGCCAAGCTGCTTGATCGTCACGTCCGCCAGCGTCGTCCCGAGATCCTTCATCACCGGCTCGGCGCCCGTCAGCGCCGCGATGTCGCCCAGCATCGCCTTCCGCCGGTCGCCGTAGCCCGGCGCCTTCACCGCCGCCACCTGCAGCGTCCCGCGAAGCTTGTTGATCACCAGCGTCGACAGCGCCTCGCCCGTGATGTCCTCCGCGATGATCAGCAGAGGCTTCTTCGTGTTCATCACCTTCTCGAGAAGCGGCACGAGATTCTGGATCGAGTCGATCTTGTCCTCGTGGATCAGCACGAGGCACTTCTCGAGCGTCGCCTTCATCTCGTCGGGATCGGTCACAAAGTTCGGCGAGAGATACCCGCGATCGAACTGCATGCCCTCGACAACGTCCACGCTCGTCTCGAGGCCCTTGCCCTCCTCGACCGTGATCACGCCGTCCTTGCCGACCTTGTCAAACGCGTCGGCCATGATCTTGCCGATCTCCGGATCGTTGTTCGCGGAGATCGTCGCGACGGACTGGATGTCCGCCTTCCCGCCGACCGGCTTGCTCTGTTTCTCGATGTCCGCGACGACCGTCTCCACGCCGTGACGCATCCCGCGAACCAGCGCGTTGGCGTCGGCCCCCGCCGTGATCTGCCGCAGGCCCTCCCGGAAGAGCGCCTCGGCGAGCACCGTCGACGTCGTCGTCCCGTCGCCCGCCTCGTCGGACGTCTTGCTCGCCGCCTCCTTCACGAGCATCGCGCCCATGTTCTCGAACTTGTCGCGGAGCTCGATCTCCTCCGCCACCGTCACGCCGTCCTTCGTGACGGTCGGGCCGCCCCAGCTCTTGTCGAGCACCGCGTTGCGGCCCCGAGGGCCGAGCGTGCTCTTGACGGCGTTGGCGAGCTTCTCGACCCCCTTCAAAAGGGATTGCCGAGCGTCGTGGTCAAAGGCGAGTTCCTTCACTGCCATGGGCGTGGTCTCCAGCCTGTCAGGTGTTTCTCGTGGGCGTGATGAAGTCTGATTCGTCGCGAGCGCAACAACGACCCGCTCCACATCAGTGGCAAGCCCGGCGCCAAGCTCGGCGCCGCACTCCGCCCGCTCGGCCCCGTTTCAACCCCGAAAACGCCGCCGCCGCCCCCGGCATGCTGACTTCCGGCGCCCCATCGCCGCGCCCGCCTGTCAAAGAGGCAGACTCAGGCCCCGCCGCCGCTCTCCTTCCCCGTCGAACCGGCCGGCCCGCGACGCAGCGCCTGCTGGGGCGACGGGCTCGGCGCCAGGATCGCGCGGGCGATCCGCCAGCTGTCGATCACCGCCCCCCCGAGCCCAAGCGTCACCAGCACCGAGCCCACGAGCACCAGAATCGAACCCACCCACTCGAAATAGTCCGCCATCGAGCCGCCGCTCGCCGTCGACAACAACCGAAGCCCGTCGCCCGCCAGCGCCACCGCCAGCGCCCCGAGCGTCGCCAGAATCGTCTGACGATCCACCCGCTTCGTCCGGAGCACCAGGGACCGATCCACCAGCTCCCGCGCGTTCGGACGGATCAGAACAAGCATCGCCGCGATCGACCCGCCCGCCGCGAGCTTCCAACCGATCCGCCCCGCGTGCGGATCGTCGACGATGTACGGCGTCATCCCGAGATCAAACGACGCCACCCGATGCACCGCCACGATCAGCGGCGCGTACATCAAAAACGCCAGCGCCGCCGCCACGCTCCGCCACCGCGGCAGATCCACCATCGGGCGGATCATCCCGAGCGCCCCAAGCCCGGACGCCGCCAGCGCCGCGACCGCAAGCGGGGGCGCCCACCGCGCCTCAAAGCCCATCCGGCCCGCCGAAACCTCCTCGATCAGATCCGCGACCCGCGGAATCCAGCACACGAGCGCCGCAGCCAAGCCACCGCCAGACCACAGCAGCAGACCGAAGCTCGTCGCCCACGGCGTCGGCATCGGCAGCAGCTCGTGCGCCTGCGGATCAACCCGGTGCAGAATCGTCGCCCGCACCGCAAGCCCGCATTCCGGACACTGACCGAGAACCGACTGCCCCCGGATGTCGTATCCACAGCCGATGCACGGCAGGTCGCCCGTCAGAAGCATCGCCAGATCGGGCGACGCCTCGCCTGAGGGTCGCGGCGCCTCCGGCGAGTCGTGCTGTCGGTCCGCACCCATGAAGGGAGTGTGAACGTGATCCAACGCTCCGGCAAGCACCAACCCGCCGCTCCCTATACTCCCGGGTCCATGCTCGAGACCCTCGACACCCTCCGCCGCAACATCTCCAGCGTCTACCTGGGCGACCCCGCGTCCATCGACCAGATGCTCTGCTGCCTCCTCGCCCGCGGTCACCTGCTCATCGAGGACGTCCCCGGCGTCGGCAAGACCCTCATGGCCAGCGCCCTCGCCAAGAGCCTGGACTGCTCCTTCTCACGCATCCAGCTCACCCCCGACCTCCTCCCCGCCGACGTCCTCGGAACCACCATCTTCGACGCCTCCACCCAGGAGTTCGTCTTCAAGCCCGGGCCCGTCTTCGCCAACATCATCCTCGCCGATGAGATCAACCGCGCCTCGCCCCGCACCCAGTCCGCCCTCCTCGAGGCCATGGGCGAGTCCACCGTCTCCATCGACGGGACCGTCCACGCCCTCCCCCCTCCCTTTATGGTCGTCGCGACGCAGAACCCCATCGAGTTCGAGGGAACCTTCGCCCTCCCCGAGAACCAGCTCGACCGCTTCCTGATGCGCATCACCCTCGGCTACCCCGACGCCGAGCACGAAGCGGACATGCTCGACCTCCGCCCCGCCTCAAGCACCCTGCCCGACCTCGCCTCCGTTCTCGGGCGCGACGAGGTCCTCGAGCTCCAGCGCGCCGTCGACGACGTCCGCCTCGACGCCTCCATCCGCGACTACATCGTCGCCATCGCCGAGGCCACACGCTCCTCCGCGGAGATCCGCGTCGGCGTCAGCCCGCGCGGCACCCTCGCCCTCGCCCAGGCCGCCCGCGCCCAGGCCGTCATCGACGGACGCGACTACGGCGTCCCCGACGACGTCCACGATCTCGTCGTCCCCGTCTGCGCCCACCGCGTCGTCCTCGCCGGCGTCACCGAGAGCGGCCACGACGTCGACGCCGCCGCCGGCATCCTCGCCGACATCCTCCGCCGCGTCCCCGCGCCCGTGTAGCATCGACAAAAGCTCATCGAACCCAAGCCCGGGGGACTCACGCCATGCCGCGACTCATCCGCTTCGAAGCCGACGGCCCCATCCGCATCGACCCGCAGGACAAGCCCGTCTTCATCTGCGGCTGCGGCCTCACCCAGAACTTCCCCTTCTGCGACGGCTCACACAAGGCGTGCAAGTCCGAAGAGCCCGGCGTGCTCTACGTCTACGACCCCGCGCGAAAGCAGGTCGTCGAGAAACAGTACCTCGAGTAGATCAGCTCACAGCTTCCCGTACCGCTCCACCGCCTCGTGCGCAATCCGTTGCACCTCGCGCGCCTCCGGCGCCCGCGACCACACCAAGATCCCCTCATCGCTCCGAAACGCCACGTCCCCCGGCGCCCCCTCCCGCACCCGCTCCTCCACGTCGATCCGCTCCACCGACGAAAGCGGGATCTCCTGATGCCGGATCCCGTCGCGCACGATCACCCGCCGATCCGTCAGCACGTACCGGCGAAGCGCGTGACGCAAAGCGCCCACGAGCAGCGGCGCCAAAGCCAACGCCGCCAGAAAACCCATGAGCCGCGACGGCGCGGGCGTCGATCGAAGCGACGAGAGCGCCCCCAGGGACGCCCCCAGAATCAGCGTCGGGATCAGACCCATCAGGAGCGGGCCCGACCAGTGAGGCCGGATCGAGAGAATCACGATCTCGCCATCCTGCAGCGCCACGCCCGGCGGATCCGCCCCAGCACCCGCATCCAGGATGGCGTCGGCGCCCGAGGTCATCGCGCGTCTGGATCGATCTTCGGTCCCACCGGATCCGCCTCCGGATCCATCACCCGGATGTCCGGCAGGTTCCGGTGCATCCCGTCGAAGTCCAGCCCGTAGCCGATCACGAACTCCGGCGGGATCTCGAACCCCACGTAATCCACGCTCGCCTTCGCCAGCCGCTCCACGTTCTTCGAGAGCAGCACGCACGTCCGAAGCGACGCCGGCGACTGCTCCCGCGCCATCCGCTGAAGCACCGAGAGCGTCCGGCCCGTGTCGAAGATGTCGTCCACCAGCACCACGTGCGTCCCACCGAGATCATCCGGAAAATCACCGCGGAGCGTCACCCCCTGGCTCGTCGTCGACTTCCCCGGATAGCTGCTCACGCTGATCGCCCGCACCTGCATCGCCAGCGGCATCGAGCGGATCAGGTCCGCCGCGAACACCATCGCCCCGGTCAGCACCGGCATCAGAACGATCCGCTGCGACGCGTCCGCCCCGAGCCCCTCCTCCTGAAGATCCTCGAGAAGATCCGCCGTGATCCGCGCCCCAAGGTCCCGTGTCCGCTCCGCGATCCGCTCCCGGTCGATCAGCACTCGTCCAAGCGGCTGGCTCATGCCGCCATGCTACCGCCGCGACACGAAGGCGCCCGCTCCCTTCACGATCCGCGCCCACCGTCCGCTAGTCTGACCGCATGATCACCGTCGACTACGCCAACTGCACATCCGAACGCGTCGCCGAGCACGGCGTCGATCCGGATTCCCTCGCCCCGGGCTCCGCCGCCGCAAAGGAGATCGCCGAGATCACCCGCGACCTCGCCTCCACCCGGGGAACCGGCTGGGAACGCTGGCGCGACCTCTGCCTCGGCGACGCCCGAAACGAGCATCTCGAAGCCGTCAAACGCGCCGCCGCCGACCGGCGCGACCGCTTCGACAACCTCCTCGTCCTCGGCATCGGCGGCTCCGCCCTCGGAAACCTCGCCCTCCAGGGCGCCCTCAACCCGCCCACCTACAACCTCCTCCCCCGCGCCGAGCGCCCCGGACCGCGACTCTTCATCCTCGACAACGTCGACCCCGCCCTCGTCGGCGCCACCCTCGATTACATCGAGAACCACGCCGGCGGACTCGAACGAACCCTCGTCAACGTCATCAGCAAGTCCGGCGAAACCGCCGAGACCGCCGCCCAGTTCCTCATCCTCCGCAAACGCCTCATCGAAGCGCTCGGCGCCGAAGCACACGCCCAAAGCGTCCTCGCCATCACCGACCCCAGCCAGGGCACGATGCGCTCCATCTGCGACGACGCCGGCTACGAGACGCTCCCCGTCCCAGAGGGCGTCGGCGGACGCTTCTCCGTCCTCTCCCCCGTCGGCCTCTTCTCCGCCGCCATGTGCGGGATCGACATCGAAGCCCTCCTGGACGGCGCCGAGCGCATGGACAAGCGCTGCTCGAGCGAATCCCTCCAGGAGAACCCCGCCGCCCTCCTCGCCACCCTCCTCGTCCGCCTCGGCCGCGAGAAGAACAAAGCCAACCACATCCTCATGCCCTACTCGAGCGCCATGGACCTCTTCGCCGACTGGTACCGCCAGCTCTGGGCCGAATCCCTCGGCAAGCGTCACACCACAAGCGGCGAGGAGATCCACGCCGGATTCACGCCCATCAAGGCGCTCGGCGCCACCGACCAGCACTCCCAGATCCAGCTCTACCGCGAGGGTCCCAACGACAAGGTCATCGGATTCATCGACATCGAGCGCCACGAGAGCGACGTCGAGATCCCCGCCGGCGCCGGCGTCGAGAACCTGCAGTACCTCGAGGGCGCCTCCCTCGCCCAGCTCCTCCGCGCCGAAAAACGCGCCACGGAATACGCCCTCGTCGAGAGCCAGCGACCCAACTTCACCATCAACATGCCCACCCTCGACGCCGCCCACGTCGGCGAGTTCATCCAGCTCTGGATGGTCGCCACCGCCTACGCCGGACGCATGCTCGGCGTCGACGCCTACAACCAGCCCGCCGTCGAGACCGGAAAGAAGGCCGCCTTCGGCCTCATGGGCCGCGCCGGCTTCGAGGATTACAAGACCCGGGTCGATCAGACCCTCTCCCCCACCCGCTTCACCCTCTGACGAAAAAAGCCCCGACTCCGAAGAGCCGGGGCTTGAGACGAACCCGAACCAACGAGGATCAGGTTGGAACGGACCGTGAACGCTCAGGGCCTCGCCGTCATCAGCTCCGATCACCCGAGCAGCTGCAGCACCGACTGAGGCTGCGAGTTCGCGATCGCGAGCGTCGACGTCGCCGCCGAAACCAGAATCTGCGAGCGCGTCAGCTCCGCCGACTCCTTCGCGAAGTCCGTGTCGCGGATCGCGCTCTCAGCCGCCGTCGTGTTCTCAAACGACACCGCCAGGCTCCGGATCGTCGCCCCGATCGTGTTCTGCTGGAACGAGCCCAGACGACCCCGAAGCGACGACACGTCCTTGATCGCCTGCCGAACCGACTTCTGCGCCGTCACCAGGTCCCCGTCCTCGGCGTTCAGCGACTTGCCCGCCGCCAGATCCGCCAGGCGGAACACGCTCCCGCTCGAGTCCACCGCCCGGCCCAGGCTCCGCGCCGCCACGTTCTGAATCCCGACGCCAACCTTCCCCGCGATGTCCACGTTCGGCGCCAGCTGGAAGTCCGCCCCGCCCCCCGTGATCGTGAACGCCGCCACCGAACCGAGCGTCTGCGCGTTCCCGCCTGAGCCCGCCGACCCGTCGGTCAGGCGGATCCGCGTTGAAAGGAAGTCCGTGTTGATGCTCGCCACGGCCCCGCGACCCACCGCCACGATCCCGTTGATCGTCGCCGCCACGTCCTGCCCGCTGTCCGTCACGCGGTTGATCGCGTTCGCGTAGGTGCTCAGACGCGTCGTGTTCGCCGTGTTCGTGTCGGTCGACGAGAGGTTGTAGATCCCCGCGTCCGCCGGCGCGATCCCGCCGTCGTTGGCCACCTGCACCGACACGAACTGATCCGACCCGAGCTCGCTCGAAACCAGCCGGATCCCCGTCGCCGACACCGACGCCGTCACACCCGTCACCTCCGTGAAGGAGTTGATCGCGTCGCGGATCGAGGTCAGCGACGTCGTCGAAGCGAACGAGAGCTGCCGGGAACCGATCGAGCCCGCCACCTCAATCACAAACTGCTCGGTGCCGCCCCCAAGGTCGAGCGTTGTCCCGCCGAAGGACAGGAAATACCCCCCGACCTGCGCCGAGTTCGTCACGATCACCTCGACGTCGAGCGACTGGTTGTCCGCGATCTTCGCGCCGAACACGCTGAACTCGCTCACCTCCGCGCTCACCGCCGTCGTGTTGTAATCAAGGTTCCCGTTGAGCAGCCGCGAGCCCTGAAAGCTCGTCGAACCCGCGATCCGGTCGATCGTCTGGAGAATCGAGTCCACCTGCTGCTGGTTCGCCTGCCGCTCCTCGGCCGAGAGTCCCGCCTCGTTCGCCGTGGACGTGACCAGCCCCTCCAGCTGATTCAGGAGCGAGCTGATCTCCTGCAGGCCCCCCTCGGCGATGTTCACCACCTGCTCGGCCCGCTCCGCGTTCGAGATCGCCGCGTCGATCGCCGTCTTCTCGGCCCGCAGATTCTCCGAGGCGATCAGACCCGCCGGGTCGTCGGCCCCCCGGTTGATGCGAAAGCCCGTGCTCAGCCGCTCAAGCGAGAGCGAGAGCTGACTGTTGTTCCGGCCAAGCACCCGCTGAGCGATCAGCGACTGCACGTTCGATTGGATGCGGCTCATGGTTGATCCTCCGTGATCGCAGAGCCCGGACGCCTCGCGCCCGGAAGTGATGTTCCGACGCCGCGAACGGGTGTCTCACGCCCGCGCCGCAACGGCCGGGAACCAACGCGTCCCGGCGAGCCCCTGTTTCGGCCCTCTGTTGGGAATCCAGCGAGCCACGGTCTCCGACGAGCCGTGAGCTACGGCTTATAGGACGCAAGCGAAGAGCGCGCAAAAAAACGCCCCTACGGATAGCCCCGTAGAGGCGAGTTCTCGGACCTCACCGCTCACGGCTGCGAGCCGTGAACGTCCGCCTCAAGTTCTCCGCGCCGCATCGAGCAGCGACAACACCCGCTCCGCTCGACGCTCGTCGATCGCCACCCCCGACCGCGCCGCGAGCGACAGGATCCGCTCCCGCGCCCCCGCCGCGAGCGACTCGAGCAGCTCCGCGCCCGACCCGCCGCCGATCGTCAGCGCCGTGAACGACCCGACCGTCTGCGCGTTCGCCGCCCCCGACGCCTCGCCAACGCCAAGCAACACCCGCGCCGTCAGCCCTTCCGAGTCCACACTCAGCCCCGCGCCCCGCCCGACCGCCAAAACGCCGTTGATCGTCCCCGCCACGTCCTGCCCGAAGTCCTCCAGCGTCTCCGTCGCCCCCTCAAAGGGCGCAAGACGCTCCGAACCAGCCGCGTTCGCGTCTTCCACCCGCAGGCCATAGACCCCGCCGCTCGCGCCCCCGAAGCCGCCGTCATCGAGAACTCGAACCGACGCGAACGCCTCCGACCCAAGCTCACGCGAGACGATCCGCACGCCCGTCCCCGACGCCCGCGCTTCAAGACCGTTCAAGTCACCCCGAACATTGATCGCCGCGGCGATTGACTCGATCGTCGTGCCAGACGCAAACGACAGCCGGTCGCTCCCAACGTTGCCGCCGAGCTCAATCACGAACGTCTCGCCCGCCCCAGCCAGATCAAGCGACGCCTGGCCGAACGACAGGAAGAACCCGCCCGCCTGCGCCGACTGCGTCACCTCGACCTCAACATCGAGCGAGCCGCCTTCGGGAATCGCCGCGTCATACACGTTGAACCGCTCGACGTCCGCGCTCACGTTCGTCGTCTCGTATCCGCCGACACGGTTGATCGCCCGCGTCCCGTCGAAGCTCCCAGCCCCGGCGATCCCATCGATCATCCGAAGGATCTCGTCAAGGCGCCGCTGCTCCGCCGCACGCTCTTTGGCCGGGGAGGTCTCGCTCGCCGACGCCCTCGCAGCCTCATCGAGCTCCGCGAGCAGCGCCCCCACCTCGCCGAGAGCGCCCGGGACCGCCGCGCCGTCCTCCGCGCCACGCACCCGAAACACCGCCGGCGCCTCAGGGCTCGCGTCTCCCCGCACGCTCGCAGTCCGCTGCTGAAGGAACGAAACGCTGCTCTGATCGATCCGACTCATGATGAACCCCTCCTCGGCGTCCTGCGGCGGCGCCCTTCGCCACCACGTCCTTTTTCGGACATCCGATCACCCCGCCGCCCGAATCCGCCGCACGCCCCGCGCGCACAAAAACGCCCCCGGAGAAACCCCCGGGGGCGCGAGTTCACATCGGATTGTCGCTCAGCTCTTAGCCGAGAAGCGAGAGCACGTTCTGCGGCTGGCTGTTGGCGATCGACAGGGTCGAGGTCGCCGCCGAGACCAGGATCTGGCCGCGCGTCAGCTCCGCCGACTCCTTCGCGAAGTCCGTGTCGCGGATCGCCGACTCGGCCGCCGTCGTGTTCTCAAGCGAGACGCCCAGGCTCCGGATCGTCGCGCCGATCGTGTTCTGCTGGAACGAACCCAGACGACCGCGGAGCGTCGAGATCTCGCTGATCGCGCCGCGGACCGCCTTCTGAGCCGTATCCAGATCGCCGTCGACCAGGTTCAGGGTCTTGCCCGCGCCCAGGTCCGCGAGGTTGAACACCGTCCCGTCCGAGTTGGTCGTCCGACCGATCTCGCGAGCCGCCACGTTGCCCACGCCGAGGCTCACCTTGCCCGCGATGTCCACAAGGCCCGCGAGCTGGAAGTCGGCGCCGCCGCCCGTGATCGTGAAGGCGTCGATCGAACCGAGGTTCTGCGAGTTCGTGCCCGTGCCGCCGGACTCGAGATCCACCTCGACCGAGAGGAAGTCGGTGTTGATCGAGGCCCTCGTGCCGTCCGTCACCGCCGTGATGCCGTTGATCACCGCGCCGACGTCCTGACCGAGATCCTTCAGCGGGTTCGAAGCGGCCGCGAAGGTGCTCGCAATCGTCGTGTTCGCCGTGTTCGTGTCCGTGCTCGAGAGGTTGTAGATGCCCGAGTTCGCGACCGCGATGTTGCCGTCGTCGACCACCTTCACCGACACCGACTCGGACGAGCCGAACTCGGTCGAGTTGAGCACGACGCCGGTCGCCGAGACGGTCGCCTCGACGCCCGTCACGTCAGAGAACGTGTTGATCGCGTCACGGATCGAGTTGAGCGTCGTGCCCGAAGCGAACGACAGCTCGCGAGAACCCAGCGCGCCGCCGATCTCGACCACGAACGTGTCGCCCGCGCCGCCGAGATCGAGGTTGGTCCCGCCGAAGGACAGCGCGAAGCCGGCGACCTGCGCCGACTGCGTCACCAGAACCTCGACGTCGCGCGTGTCCCCGAAGCCGAGCTTCGCCCCGTTGACCTGGAAGTCAGACACCGCGGCGTCCACGCTCTCCACCGTGTAGTCCAGGTTGCCGTTGAGAAGACGCGTCCCCTGGAAGCTCGTGGCGCCCGCCACGCGGTCGATCGTCTGAAGGATCGAGTCGACCTGAAGCTGGTTCGCCTCCTTCTCCTCCTCAGACAGACCGGCGTCGTTCGCCGTCGTGGTGATCAGCCCCTCAAGCTCGTTGAGCAGGCCCGAGACCTCCTGAAGACCACCCTCGGCGATGTTCACCACCTGCTGGGCTCGCTCCGCGTTGGAGATCGCCGCTCCCAGAGCCGTCTTCTCCGCACGGAGGTTCTCAGAAGCGATCAGACCCGCCGGATCATCACCGCCGCGGTTGATCCGAAGACCCGTGCTGAGACGCTCGAGGCTCGTCGAGAGCGTCTGGTTGTTGTTGTTCAGGTTGCGCTGAGCGATCAGCGACTGCACGTTCGTGTTGATCCGACTCACAGGGAAACCCTCCGTGAACTTTGTGGCCTCGCTTGACGCGGGCTCGCTTCCGCTGACGCGAGCGCCGCGATCCATCGCGGGCGCCCTCCCACGCCGACGCACACTCGGCGACCGGCGAGACCCCCGACCCCGAGCTGTCAAGCCCGAACCATCAGGAGCGTCCGTCTGATCGGTTTCCCGGGAGGGTCAGTTAACCTGGGCTCGCCGTATCGGTCCCCATTTTTTCGCTCTCTCGCCCGCGCGCGCAGAAAACGCCCCCGGGCGCTCGGGAGCGCCGGGGGCGGGTCGCCATTGTTATACGGACGCCTCGGGCGTCCGCCGCGTCGTTATCCGAGCAGCTGCAGCACGTTCTGAGCCTGCGCGTTCGCCGTCGCCAGCACCGTCGTGCTCGAACTCGTCAGCACCTGCGCCCGCGTCAGCTCGCTCGTCTCCTTCGCGAAGTCCGCATCGCGAATCGTCGACTCCGCCGCCGTCAGGTTCTCAAGGCCCGCCTGAAGCGAACGGACGTTCGTCTGAAGCGTGTTCCGCTCGAAGGCGCCAAGACGCCCGCGGAGCGTCGCGATCTCGTCGATCGCCTTGTTCAGAATCCGGCTTGCGCCCGTGAAGCTCTGCCGGTTCCGGCTCGCCTCGAGCGAGTTGAACTCGCCCGTCTTCAGGCTCGACAGGAACTGAACCTCGCTGTTCCCAAGCGCGTTGGAGAGCAGCGTCCCGCCGAGACGGCTCGCCGCGACCGACTGGATCCCGATGTTGATCTCCGTCGCCGGCTCCACATTCGGCCCGATCTGATACAGCGCGCCCCCGCCGGTGATGTGGAACGTCTCCGCGTTGGCCGCGTCCACCGTCGTCGCGAACGTCTCATCGAGCAGGAACTCCACGTCCAGGTCGCTCGATCGCAGCGAGAGCTCGAGCCCGTTGCCCGTCGCCAGCGCGCCGTTGACGAGCGCCACGACGTCCTTGCCCTCATCAGAGTCCGCCGCCGTGAACGTCGTCGCGTCCGTCCAGTCAAGCGTCGAGGGAGGCGCGTTGTCGGGCAGCTTGTACGTGCCCCACTCCTCCCCGCCCGAGAGCTTCTTCACCGACGCCAGGGCGCCGGCGCCGAAATCGCTCGTGAAGAACCGAACGCCGGAGGACACGTCGCCCCCCGCCAGCTCCGCCTGGACGCCCGTCTTCGCCGACCGCGCGTTGATCGCGTCGATGATGTCCGTCACCGTCTGGCCCGACACGAACGTCACCACGTCCACGCCTTCGGGCCCTGCGATCTCCACCGACACCGAACTCGCGAGCACGCCGTCGGCCGTCCCGCCGAAAGGCGGGTTCGAGCTGAAGTCCGTCCGCAGGAACAGCTGCCCCTGCTGCGCCGACCCCACGACCTCCACGTCCACCTGCACGTCCTCACGCTGCAGGAAGTTCGCGCCGTTGATCTGCTGCTTGAGGATCTTCGACTCGTCAACGCCCGAAAGCCGGTACCCAAGCTCGCCGTTGAGCAGCTTGAGTCCCGCGAAGGACGACGTGTTGCTGATCCGGGTGATCGAGTCCACCGCCGAGTCGATCGCCCGCTGGTTCGCGCGGATCTCCTCGATGCTGAAGGCGCCCGTGTTCGACGCCTCCACCACCAGCGATTTGATCGAATTCAGCAGGTCCGAGACCTCCGCCAAGGCGCCCTCCGTGGTCGCGATGACGTTGCTCGCACGCTCCGTGTTCTTGATCCCCTGCTCGATGCCCTTGATCTCCGAGCGCAGACGCTCCGAGATGATCAGGCCCGCCGGGTCGTCGGCGCCCTTGTTGATCCGAAGGCCCGTCGAGAGGCGTTCAAGCCTCAGGCCCAGGTTGTCGTTGGCGCGCCGCAGGTTCTCCTGAGCGACCAGACTGGGGATGTTCGAATTGATCCTTGCCATGGCAATCCTCCGTGATTGCGGCTCCGGCGGCTAGCGCGCGGCGCGCACCGTCGTGGGACGCGCCGCCGAGGGCTTCGGTGGCTCCGATGTGGTGATGGACTTCCCGACGCCCGAGGCCGCGCTGCGCAAACGCATCGCCGCCCCCGATCGTCCCTCGATCCGCGACCGCTTCAGGTTCTCACCCAAACGGTCAAGGTCGTCATCCGCGAGCGACGCCGCACGCTGATTCTCCTGACGGATCGCCTCGTACACCTCTTTCCGATGCACGGCGATGGATGTCGGCGCGTTGATCCCGAGGCGAACCTTGTCGCCCCGGATGTCGACCACCGTGATCTCGACGTCCTCGCCGATCATGATGGTCTCGTCACGCAGCCGTGAAAGCACGAGCATGAGTTCCGGCTCCTTCCTCATCGACCGGCGCCTCACAGCGCCGACCGCGCGTCCTCCGTGACGCGGTTCGGATTCCCGCCGGGAGCGGCGCCCCCGGCACACAAGGCGATCAGGCCGTCGCCTTCGCCGGCGCGCCCACGCGAACAAGCGAGTGCCGCGTCGTCCAACGCTTCTCAGAGAGCACGAACTGCTCCCCGAGGCGGCTCGTCGAGCTCACCACCAGAGGACCCTGCAGGTTCCCCGTCAGGGTCTCGCCAACCTTGTTGACGATCACGAACACCTGCGCGTCGTCCAGCGAGCCCATCTCGAGCGCCTCCATCTGATCCGCCCGAATCGGAACCGAGTAGTCCGAGACGAACAGCGCCGGGTCCGTCACAACGAACGCCAGGCCCGGATCGTCCACCGCCTGCAGCCACAGGAAGCACGCGTCCTCGTTGGGCTGAAGAAGGCAGAACCGAGTCCGATCGCCGAATCCGAGAAGTCCCTTCGGGAACGTCAGAACGCGATCCTCCGCGATCTCAACCTCCCCGAACCGTGTCGTGCGCACCTGCATGGGTGTGCTCCGCTTTGTTCGGCCCACAATCCGTTGACCCCGCGGATCCACCGCGGCCGACGTCCTGTCGCAGACCGCCGGGGCCGAGGCCGGCGGTCCTGAAGTCCCCGCTTCCCCGCTAGAGGAAGTTCAGGAGCGTGAGGCCCTGCGTCCGGGCCGTCGCCGCAAACGCGGCGTTCTGAGCGAGCTGCAGGAGGCTGAAACGCGTCGCCGCCTCCGTGAAATCCACGTCCTCGAGACCCGAGCGAATCGTCTCGTCGAGCAACGTCTCGTCCTCCACGCGGGTCCTCGCGTCCTCAACCCGCTGGGCCCGACCCCCCGCCGCCGCACGCGCAGCGATCAGGCGGTCGTCATCCGCTTCGAGCCGACCGGACGCAACAACGATGCCACGCTCGTCGTTGCCGTCCAGAGACGCCCGAAGATCGATCAGATCGCTGAAAACGCTCTCCACGCGCACGCTCGCCCGGTCCGAACCGGCAAGAACTGCCGGCGCGCCAGCCGTAAACGCCCCGTCAAGAAGACCCAGATCCTCCGCCGCGTGCCCGTTGAGCCGTGTCACGCTCGTCTCCTGCGACGCCGGACCCGTCGAGTCCACAAAGGTGATCCCGTTCGCCCCGTCCGCGAGCGTCGCCTCAAAGTCCGCCGGAACCGCGTACCCCGCCCCCGCCGCCGACGCGTTGATCGCGTCAAGCACGTCCTGAACCGTCCCCAGATCCGCCGGCGTCAGATCCACATCGAAGCTCGTCCCGTCGCGCAGATTCACCCGGAAATCCACGTTCCGATTCGGGTCCGGCAGCCCCGTCAACGGGTTGATCACCCCGTCCGCGATCTCCACCCCGCGACCGTGATTGAAGTCGCTGATCGCCGTCGACGCCCGGAGCGTCCGAAGCCCAAGGCCCGTCGCCAGGAGCGACCCGCCCCCGTCCTCGCGCACCGACATCTCAAACCCCGACACCTCGTTGATCAGGTTCAGCCCGTCACCCGCCTCGTTGACCTCCGCCCGAACCCCGAGGTTCAGCGACGCCACCTGCCGGATGAAGTCCCCGACCGTGTCGCCCGCCGCGAGCGTCACCGTCCCCGTCCGACCCCCGTTCTCGATCACGAACGAACCCGGCAAAGTCAACGCCGGCGCCGGATTCAGGCTCCCAAAGCTCGTGTGCTGGCTGATCCGCGGCTGCAGATCGCCCGCGGGGTTCGTCGGCGTCCCGTTCGTGAAGCTGAACCCGCCAAGACCAAGGTCCGCCGCCGTGGTCCCCGCGCCCACATCCGCAAACGTGATCGTGTACCCCGCCGCCGCCGGAATCGTGAGCGCGTCGCCCGCGCTCACCCCGGACGACGGGAACGCCCCGCCAAGCGCCGCCGGATCCTGACCCCGAATCGCCGATTCGATCGCGTCAAGAACGTCCCCAGCGTTCTCCGCCTCCGTCAGATCCACGCTCACCGTCACCGGCGTCACGCCGTCGTCGATCGTCACGTCCACCGACCCGAGCGCCACGCCCTCGCCACGCGCCCCGCCGAGATCCACGATCCGCGTCTCACGACCCGCCGCCGGGTTCAGATCGACGTCGCCCTCCACCCGCGACGAGAGCGACCCGAACGCCGTCTCCCCGCCGAGCGTGATCGGCGCGTCGACCCGCGAACCGAGATCCGTCCGAAGCCCCTCGCTCCGTCCGACGTACCGAACCCCGCCGAAGAACTCCTCAAAGGGCGGCCGCCCCGTCGCGTCCCCCGCGAACAGATGCAGGTCCACGAACTCGCGGTTCGCCACCTCGAGCATCGATCGCGTGATCGACTGGATCACGTTCGCCTGCGCCTCGCGCGTCTCCGCGTCCGACCCGACCCCGATCTGCGACGACGCGATCGACAACGCCTCCACCGTCAGGTCCTTCGCCTCGCCCAGCGCCTGATCAAGCGACGACAGCGCGCCGCCCGCGTGGCTCAGGTTCCGAAGCCGCTGCTCCGAGCCCGCGATCCGATCACGGAGCACGCTCGCGAGGGACGCGCTGATCGGATCGTCGCTCGCGTTCACGAACCGGCGACCCGTGTACAGCTGGTTCTGCACGTCAAAGAGCGCCCGGCTCGTTCCCGCCAGCGTCCGCTGCGCGTTCTGGAAGCTCAGCAGGTTCGGAAGCCGGATCGGATTGGAAGGAATGTTGCTCATGAGCGTCACACCAGCGAGATCAGAATCTGCGTCAGCTCGTCCACCGTGGAGATCAGCCGCGCCGCCGCCTGGTACTGCTGCTGATACGCGATCAGGTTGATCGTCTCCTCGTCGATGCTCACCCCGCTCACCGTCGCGTGCTGCGCCTCCAGGCTCGCTCGGACCTGCTCGCTCGCCGCCCGCTCCGTCCGCGCCGACGCCGTCTCCACCGCCACCGCGTCAGTCGTCCGCCGCCAACCCTCAAGCAGCGTCACGCCCCCGAGCGAGTCCACCGGCGTCTCCCGCAGCCGCGCGATCGCCAGCGCCGCCTCGTTCGAGCCCTCGCTCGCGCCCGCCACCAGCCGCTGCGGATCGCTCGCAAGCCCGTCCCGAACACCGATGTCCCTCGCGTCCTCGCCCGAGAAAAACGTGTTCACGCCGAGCGTCGCGAGCACACCCGACGTGTCGCTCTCAAAGCCGAACTCATACCCCGACGCCGCCGTCAGCCGAAGCTCCCCGGCCCCCGTGATCGAAGCGCTCACGTTCCCCACGTTCAGGTTCACCCAGTCCACGATGTCCTGCAGGCTCGTGTCGTCGGCGAACCCCGACGCGCCGGACGCGTCGATCCCGTCGAGATCAACGTCGAACCGATGCGTCTGCGTCAGGCCCGTCCCACGATCCGTCACCGCGATCTCAAACGAACCGTTCCGCGGCGCAAAGGGAAGAGCCGAAACCCGCGCATTCGCCGGATCGTTCAGCGCCCGCGTCTGATCCGCCGGATCGCTGATCCGAAGCGTCCCCGTCGTCTCGGTCAGACCCGGGAAACTCCGCCCCGCGCTGTGCAGCCGGTTCACCTCGAAGATCAGCCCGCTCGAGAGCCCGTCGATCTCCTCAATCGCCGCCTGAATCCGGCCGTTCCGCTGCTGAATCAGCCCCCCGATCGACCCGCCGCCCGGGAACACCTTCTGCTGCTCGCTCCCCCTGGTCGTCACGATCGTCAGCACCGGCTCGCCGTCGGCGCCGGGGAACCGTTCCACGCCCAGCCCGCGCGTCTGCCCCTCGAGCACGATCGGCGTCGACCCCACGTACAGATCCACCGCCCCCGAGTCACGCTCCAGAACCGACACGTCGAGCAGGCCGCTCAGCTCCTGCACCAGCGCGTCCCGCTGGTCCCGAAGCCCCAGGTTCTCGCCGCGCCCAAGCTCCGAGTTGGAGATCGCCCGGTTCAGCTCCCCGATCTCCGTGAGCAGCCCGTTCGCCCGCTCGACGCCCGTCTCGATCTGCGACTCGATCTGCCCCTGAAGCGTGCGCAAGTCCCCACGAAGACCCCGCAGGTACGACGAGATCGCCCCGCCCTGCTGCACGATCAGCGTCCGGGACTCCGCCGAGCCGGGGTTGTTCGCCAGCTCGCTCCATGAATCGAAGAACTCGCCCAGCTGCGCGCTCAGCGAGGAATCCGAAAGCGGCGCCAGGATGCTCTCCACCTGCGACAACGCCTCGTAGCTCGCCTGCGCAGACGCCTCGTCGCTGATCGAGCCCCGAAGACGGCTCAGGATCGCCGGATCCAGCGCCCGGCTGATCCGCTCGACCAGAACGCCCTGACCGTTGTAGTCGTTCTCTCCGCGAAACGGCCCCGCCGCCGGGCTCAGCGACAGCACCCGCCGCGTGTACCCCGGAGTCGCCGCGTTCGCGATGTTGTCGCCCGCGACCTGGATCCCGGTCTGCGCCGCGTTCAGCCCAGAACGGCCGATCAGAAGTGAACTCGTCAGTCCCATGGCTCGCTCGTCCCTACGACGTCACGTCGATGCCCACCGGCGCGTGCCTGTTCGCCCGCCGCTCGCCCCGCGCCCCGTACCCGCCCGAAGCCCCGAGCCGCTCCGAGGCCGTCTCGATCAGACCGCGCATGTGCCGCGACAGACGCTCCGCGCTCAGCCGATCAGACGCCGCCCGACGCGAGACCTCCTCGATCCGCTCCCGAAGCGACGCCGCAGACCGCTCGATCCGCCGCCGCTCGGCCGCCATCGACGCCGGAAGCCGCGACGCGATCCACGTCGCCCGCGCCCGCCGCCCCTGCTCGCTCCCGAGCCGCGACGCGAACCACGCCGCCTCCTCCGCGCGCCGCGCGTCGAGCTCCGCGATCCCCCGGATCGTCTCCGTCTCCTCCCGGAGCGACGCCGCCAGCTCCGACGGATTCGCCCCGCGAACCGCGCGCTCCCGCCGCGCCGCAAGCTCCAGCAGCTTCTCCTGACCCCGGCGCAACGCATCGAGCGAGTCCGCAAGCCTCACCGCCCGCGCCCTCGCCTCGCTCACGTCAAGAATCGTCTCAGGCGCTGAGGTCGATCCGGTTCGGCTTCTCGCCGTCGTCGCGTTGAGCATCGTCGGGACCCTCCGTCGTTCCCGATCGCTCCCGCATCTGGCGTGCCAACTCCTCAACCAGCGGGAACCGCGAGCCGCGCACGATCTGCCGCGCAACCTGCGCGTCATGCATCGCGCCGAACCGCTTCTCGCCCTCCGACGGCGCAAAGGGCTCCGCCGCCAGGCTCGATTCCCTCAGCTGCGCCAAAATCGGCTGCACCAGCGTCATCGCCACCAGCTCCTCCGCCGCCTCGCGCGGATCCCGCCCGCTCGTCCGATCCTCGCCCCGACGCGCCATCGCCCCACGCATCGCCGCATCGAACGACCCCGACACGCGCGACTCCATCCCACGGCCCATCACGCCGGGCGCCGACGCGCCGACGCTTGAGATCGTCCCGATCCCGCCCATCAGTCAAGCACCAGTTCCGCGTGAAGCGCCCCGGCCCGCTCGAGCTGATGAATGATCGAGATCTGCTCCTCGATCGGCAGGTTCAGCTGCCGCATCGCCCCAAGCAGATCCTCAACGCTCCCCGTCGTCCCCTCATCCTCGTCGGGCGCGACGCCCGCCCGCCCCGGACCCGCCGCCGCTCGACCCTCATCCCGGCCCCCCAGGGTCGAAATCATCACCCCCGGCGCCGAGATCGACACCGGGCTGAACCGCGCGTTCCCCGCCGCGATGATCACCCCCTCCCGCTCGTTCACCACCACCCGCGCCGGAAGATCAAGCAGCGACGGATCGAACCGGATGCTCATGATGTCGCTCATGAAGTTCACCGGCGCCCCGCGCTCCTCCACCGGTACACGAACCTCGAGCGTCCGATCGTCCACCGCCCGCGCGATCTCCACCGCCGCCTCCGCGAAGCCCACCCGGTGCTGATTGATCGTGTCCGCCAGCAGCTGCGTCATCGTCCACCCCGAAAAGCTCGGACGCACCACCAGCCGAACCACCCCCTCCGGACCAAGCCGCCACCCCGGCGTCTGACGGATCACCCTCGCCCCCTCGCGCACCCGGACCCGCGTCGGCGTCGCCCCCTCGATCAGCGTCGAGCCCTGCGCAATCGCGTACACGCCCTGCCCCGGAAGCGGACCGCGCAGCGGCGTCAGAAACAGCTCGCCGCCCTCCAGGCTCTTCGCGTTGTTGATCGCGCTGACCGTCACGTCGAACCGGTCGTTCACCCGCGCCCCGCCCTCGGGGATCACGCACGTCACGACCACCAGCGCCGCCGAGTTCGACTCCGCCAGCTCCTCCAATGACCCCGGCGCGTTCCCCATCGCCTCGAGCATCGCAAAGAGCGGACGCGCGACGATCAGGTCCTCCGCCGAGTCCCCCGTCCCCGGCAGGCCGACCACCAGGCCCAGCCCCTGCAGAACGCTCTCGCCCTGCTCCTCGAGCCGCGCGATCTGCTGAACGCTCGTCCCAAGCGCCGGACCCGCGATCGTCACGATCCCGATCAGCGCCGCCAGAATTCTCACAACAGTGGTGGGCATGGCTCCGCCGCCCTCCTCTTAAAAAGCCTCGGTCAGAAGCTGAAAATCGTCTCGAACACGCGAGGGATCAGACCCTTCTTCGTCGCCTTCCGGATCTCGCCCTCGTGCTGAATGTCAAGCCGCAGGTCGTAGAGCTCGCTCGACTGCACCGTGTTCAGCGCGCTCACGTCCTCCGTCCGGCAATACCCCGAGAGCGTGATCGTCTGCATCTCGTCGTCCGTGCGAACGCTCGTCCGCGCCTCAAGAAGCAGCGTCCCGTTGGGCTTCACCTCGAGCACCCGCGCCGTCACCCGCGCCGTCACGTCGTCGTTCCGCTCGTACTCCCCCTCGCCCTCAAACTCCCCGGACGCTCGAATGAGCGGATTCGCGTCGACGCTCTCCGTGGCGTTCGGCCCGCGAAGCTCCAGGAACTGCGTCAACGCCTTGAGCTTGATGATCTCCGCGCGAAGCGCCAGATCCTTCTCCGTCTCGAGCGTCTGATCACGCTCCACCCGCGTGCTCTCGCGGATGACGATCGTCACCAGATCGTTCGGCAGAAAGCTCCGCGGCTCCGGCGGACGCACCGCCACCAGGCTATACGCGTACAGCGGCGCCGCCTGATCAACCGAAGCGCCCGCGATCGCCGCCTCGGGCTCAGCCTGAAACAGCGTCTGCCCGAGAGCCGATCCCGCCAGCGACACAGCGACCACGATTCTGACGCACTCGATCATCACGACCCCTTCTCATCCGTCGCCACCGCAACTCCCGGGCCACTCACCCGCGCCGTAAACGGCTCACTCTCCCGATCCACTCGAAACTCGATCACGTCCCCCGGCCGACCGTTGTCGAGAGCCCGAGCCTCCACCCGGAGCGCCACCGAGCCGCTCAGACAGTGCACCGTCACCAGCTCGTTGCGCCGGATCACCACCGGCTTCTCGATCAGCGCCTCGCGCAAGATCGTCCCCGCGGAAAGACGCGTCCGCGCAAGGTTTCCCGCCGCCGCCGCCGCGTCCCCGATCACCGGCGACCCCGACGGCGACACCCACCGACGCCCCGCCGAGACGTCCTCCAACTCGATCCGCTCCCCGCGCGAGAGATCCCGCCGAAGCGTCAGCGCGTCGCGACGAATCCGAACGTCCGCGCGAACCGTCCGCGTCTCAATCACACGCGAGCCCTCAAACACCGTCACCGTCACCGGCGCCCGCTCGCTGCTCGAGCCCGACGTCGCCGACACCTCGTACCGCCTCCCCGCCTCCATCGCCCCAAGCAGATCCTCGTCCCGCTCGTCAAACAGCAGACGAAGATCCTCGTTCGCCACCCCGTACAGCTCACCCAGCACCCGCGCGATCTTGATCCGAACGCTCGCCGGCCCGTCGAGATCCACCACACCCGGACGCCGCTCCTCCTCCGCGTCCGGCTCGACCCCGAACCGCAGCCGCGGCTCGCCCTCGCGCAGAACGCACCGCCCGCCGCGAAGCGTCACCCGCCCCCAGTTCACACCCGCCGCGTCCAGCGCCTCACGCACATCCCGAAGATCCACCACCCCCCCGCCCGGCCACGTCTCGCTGATCACGATCCCCCGAAGCGCCGCCGCCTCGTCCCCCTCGATCGTCGCGATCTCCCCGAGCGTCACCGGCGAGGGCGTCGCCGACGACGACGACCGAAGCGTCACGCTCGTCGCGCCAAACGCCGACGCCGGCGCCAGAACCAGACCCAGAACCAGAACCGTCATCAGAATCGACCGAAGAACCATCTCAATCACCGCCCAAGCTGCGCCACCTGACGCATCACCTCGTCGGCCGCGCGAATCGTCTGACTGTTCATCTCATACGCACGCTGCGTCCGGATCAGACCGATCAGCTCCAGCGTCGGATCGACGTTCGACCCCTCAAGCGCCCCCTGCTGAATCGTCCCAAGGCCCGCCTCCCCCGGCTCGCCCGCGATCGGCGGACCCGACGCCGCCGTCTCCGCAAACAGGTTCTCGCCCATCTGGCGCAGCCCCGCCGGATTCACGAACGCCGCGATCTCAAGCTCGCCGATGTTCTGAGGCTCCGCCTCGCCCTCAAAGAACGCCAGCACCTGACCGTCCGACGTCACCTGAACCTGCACCGCGTCGTCGGGCACCACGATGTTCGGCTCAAGACGCCGACCCTGATCCGTCGCCAGCACGATCTCACCATCCGCGTTGAGCGTGAAGTTCCCCGCCCGCGTGTACGCGATCCCCCCCTCCGCCTGGTCCGGCGACACGCTCACCTGAAAGAACCCGCGACCGTCGATCATCAGATCGAGCTCGTTCTCCGTCACGACCGGAGACCCCTGCGCAAAGGTCAACTGCGTCCCGCTCGTCTTCACGCCCAGCCCCACGTACAGCCCCGTCGGACGCTGGTCCCCGTTCGCGTTCTCCACGCCCGGGTGCGCGCGCTCCTGATACATCAGGTCCTGAAAGTTCACCCGGCTCGACTTGAACCCGTCCGTGTTCATGTTCGCCAGGTTGTTCGCGATCACGTCAAGGCGCGTGTTCAACGCGCTCATCGCGCTCGCGCCCGAGTTCAGTGCGATCAATGCCATCAGAGATGCTCCCGCCGGCCCTTAGCCGATCCGTCCCAGACGCGAGATCGCCAGGCTCATCGCGTCGTTGTGAATGTCGATCATCCGCGCGTTGCGCGTCGCCATCGAGCTCGCGCTCCGCACCGCGTTCATCGCCTTGATCGGATCCGCCCCGCTCCGCTCGACCGCGCCGCCCACCACCGCCGGGCTCTCCACCGCCTCCAGATTCGCCATCACGTCAGCGGAACTCGTAAAAAGCCCGTCCCCCGTCTTCACCAGCGCCCGCCGATCCGGAACGTCCACGATCCCCAGCCGCGCGACCGCCGCCCCGCCCTGAACGATCTCACCGCGGCCGTTGATCTCCGCCGGCGCCGTCATGTCAAGCCGGATCTCCCGCCCGCGCTCATCAAGCACCGGAAACCCGTTGTCGTGCGTCACAAGCAGCCCCTCGGGCGTCGTCAGGAACCGCCCGTCACGCGTCAGCCGCGTCTCCTGCCCGCTCGGGTCCGACCCATCGCGCACCATGAAGAACCCGTCCCCGCGGATCGCCGCGTCAAGCGGCCGCTCCGTGTACTCGAGCGATCCCTGCCCGAAATCCGTCCGCGTGGGCCACGGCGTCACACCACCGCCAAGTCGCTCGAGCATCACATTCGACGGCAGGTGAAACAGACCGTCCTCCGCCCGCGCCGGCTGACGCTGGCGAACCATCGCCCGATCCACCTTGAACCCGACCGTCTCCACGTTCGCCAGGTTGTTCGAGGCCACGTCCATCGCATGACTCCCCGAGAGCAACCCGCTCGTCGCCATGTAAAAGCCGTAGTTCACCGGCGCGCCTCCCAGCCGCTCCCGCGACGGGCGCCCTCCGCGGCGGCCCTCGTCAGCTCCATCTGATGAATCGCCACGCACGCGCTCGAGCCCGCCAGCACCCGCCGGCCCAGACGCGCCATCGAGTCCGGTCCCGCGAGACGCGGCCCGGGTCCGCTCGGCCGGGCCGCGCTCGCGGCGTGGTTCTGATTCCGCTCGTCATCCGTGACTCGCGATTCCATCGCTTCGCCTCCTGCAAAGCCCGGGCGCCTCCTGCGCCCGCTCACCCCGCACCTCACAATCCCGGCGCCAGTCCGAGAACCCGCCCACGCCCGTGCCCCGGGCGGCCGCACGCGCTCCCCCATGCGCACGCCCTGCGCCGACCGCGCAGATTCCACGCCGCCGACCCCCCTCGCCGATCACATCACCGTGCGATCCACCGACTTCTCATCACTCCGCCGACGCTTCCGCACCTACCTCCGCGTCGAGTGCGGCCTCGCCGACGCCACCCTCAAGGCCTACGACGCCGACCTCCGCGACCTCGCCGAGGACCCCGCCTTCGGCGAAACCCCGCCCGACCCCCTCGCCCTCACCTCCCGCGACCTCGCCGATCACCTCGCACGCCTCAAGCGCGAGAAGAACCTGCAGGGCTCCTCGATCTCCCGCCACCTCGCCACGATCAAGGTCTTCTTCCGCTGGCTCCTCGCCGAGGGCCTCATCGAGGAGAACCCCGCCGATCTGCTCGACCAGCCCACACGCTGGAAGCGCCTCCCGGGCACCCTCTCCCCCAATCAGGTCAAGCGCATCATCGACGCGCCCCAGCCCGCCCCAAAGGGCCCGCCCCTGCACCTCCGCGATGTCGCCCTGCTCGAGCTCATGTACGCCTGCGGCCTCCGCGCCTCCGAGGCCGCCGATCTCGACGCGGACGCCCGCCACCCCGCCCTCCGCGTCCTGAAGGTCACCGGCAAGGGCCGCAAGCAGCGACTCGTCCCCATGGGCGCTCCCGCCGAGCGAGCCCTCGAAACTTATTTAGAGCACTGCCGACCCCAGCTCGTCCGCACGCCGCCGCTCGACCGGGGCCGCCTCCTTCTCTCCCGCACGGGCCGGCCGCTCGAGCGCTCCATGGTCTGGCGCATCGTCAAAAAGGCCGCCCGGGACGCCGGCGTCCCCGGCGCCGTCACCCCCCACACCCTCCGCCACAGCTTCGCCACCCACCTGCTCATGGGCGGCGCCGATCTCCGCTCGGTCCAGGAGATGCTCGGCCACGCCGAC
Source organism: uncultured Phycisphaeraceae bacterium (assembly GCA_964639935.1). GTDB lineage: Bacteria > Planctomycetota > Phycisphaerae > Phycisphaerales > UBA1924 > CALNYS01. Next base: position 5,064 of record CAZXGT010000014.1, on the reverse strand, counting down.
ATCTCCACCACCCAGATCTACACCCACGTCGACAAGGCCCGCCTCAAGGACGTCCACGCCAGATACCACCCGCGCCCGTAGCAGAAACCGGTGCCACGACTCGCCGCAGGCGCAGTCGTGCGTTGAGGAGGGTCATTCACGGCTGCGCCTTCGGCGAGCCGTGCCACCCTTGTCTCGATCAGATGATCCGCCCCGGCGCCTTCCCCGGCGACGGCGAGCTGATCGGACGCTGCAGCGGCTCCGGACGCGGCGGCATCGGCTGCGTCCCCGGCTCCTCCTGAAGCGTCATCGACAGCGCGCCCTGCGCCCGACCCTGCGACGCCGTCGCCTTCCGCGAACGCTCCATCTCCTGAAGCAGACGCATCTCCGCCTCGTCCGCCGTCCGGCTGACGATGCCCTCCTCCACGCCGCGCGTGAAACGGATCGCCACGAACACCACGCCCCCCAGACACGCCATCGGCAGCAGGAAACGCTCCAGGATGAACCCGAGCTGGCTCGGCGCCTCCTCGCCCCCCGCCTTGATCGCCTCTGCCGTCTCCGTCATCGACGCGTACGACCCGAACACCCCCTCGAGCGGGATCGCCGGCAGCAGATTCTGCAGCGGCAGGCACATCATCGCCACAAGCAGCGACCACGACGTCGCCGTCACCGCCTTCTCCACGCCCGGCACGTTCGCCCCTCCCGCGATCACCACCCCCTCGAGCATGAAGATCACCAGCGCCACCGCGGCGATCGTCCCGATCCACCCGCTGACCGCCCACCCGTCGCGCAGCGTCACCTCGGTCGCGCTGGGCACGCGGATCGTCTCCTCGATCGGTTTCGCCCGCCGCACAACCTCCTTGCCCGTCCGGCTGACGGCCTCGCCGTCGACCACGCGCGGCGGCGGCGCGACCTCCGTCTGCACCGTCTCCTCGGTCCACCGCGCATCGGTGAAATGAGCGACGGCCCAGACGCTCATGTTCGCCACCAGGCACAGACCGAGAATCAGCGCCGCCGCCTGCACGCTCAAACGCAGGTGCAGCAGCGCATGGCTCAGATGAGGCCTCGGTTCGAACACCCTGCTCCTCCCGCGAGCCGCCGGCGAAAGCCCGCACCCGTCGCTTATCGGTTCACCGCGCCGGCGACTGAAGGCCCGATCCACCGCCCCGGCAAAGGATGAAGCCAAACCCGGCGAACCGACGAAAACAGGCGTAGAATGCTCCCCTGCCCGCTTTTTCGGAGCCGCGCATGCCGATCTACAGCCCTCCGCCCACCGCTCCCGACGCCGCCGCGACCGATCCCGGCCTGCTCCGCGATGTCGCCGCCGGCGCCCTGCGCCTCACGCCCGAGCAGGGCCTCGAGCTGCTCGAAGCGGCCCCCATCTGGACGCTCGCCCGCGCCGCGGACGCCCGAGCGCGTTACCTGCACGGGGAGTCCATCCGCACCTACATCATCGACCGCAACATCAACTACACCAACGTCTGCACCGCCAAGTGCACCTTCTGCGCTTTCCGCCGGGACGCCGACGACCACGACGCCTACACCCTCGAGAAGGAGCAGATCTTCGAGAAGATCGCCGAGCTCTCGGCCATCGGCGGCACGCAGATCCTCATGCAGGGCGGCATGAACCCCGCGCTGCCCATCGAGTGGTACGAGGATCTGCTCCGAGGCATCAAGGCCCGCTTCCCACACATCAACATCCACGCGTTCAGCCCGCCCGAGCTCATCGAGTTCGTCAACTTCTTCTCCCCCCCCGGGGAAACGCTCTTTGACCAGATCCGCTGGGTGCTCGCGCGGCTCCAGGCCGCCGGGCTCGACTCCCTCCCGGGCGGCGGGGGCGAGATCTTCGCCCACCCCGTCCGCCGGAAGATCGGCCTCGGCAAGTGCACCGCCGACGCCTGGCTCACCGTCATGCACGCCGCCCAGTCCCTCGGCATGGTCACCAGCTGCACCATGATGTTCGGGCACATCGAGGGCCGGGCCGACCGCGTCCATCACATGGCCCTCGCCCGCCAGTGGCAGGACCGATCGCTCGCGGAATTCGGCGAGGGCGTGACGCACCCGGTCACCGGCGAGCCGATCCCCGGCGGCCGCTGCCTCGCCTTCATCTCCTGGCCCTTCCAGCGTGAGAACACCCCGCTCGGACGCGTCAAGGACTGGGGCGCCCGCGAGGGCGAGGTCGGAGAGCCCTTCCCGGGCGACGTCGTCGCCACCCTCCGCGGCGACGGCGATCCGAAGGCCCACCCCGAGTTCGGGCGCCGCGTCCGCATGGCCGGCTCCGTCGAGTACCTGCGCACGCAGGCCGTGAGCCGCCTGATGCTCGACAACATCTACTCCATCGGCTCGAGCTGGGTGACCATGGGCCCGCACGTGGGGCAGGCCGCGCTCTTCTTCGGCGCCAGCGACATGGGCTCGGTGATGATGGAGGAGAACGTCGTCTCGAGCGCCGGCACGACCTATTGCCTCGACGAGGCGGTCCTCTGCCGGCTCATCCGCGACGCGGGCTTCATTCCCGCCCAGCGAGACAGCGCCTACAACATCATCCGCACCCACACGGGCGAGAGCAGCCCGGACCGCCGGGTCGAGGACTGGTCGCAGCACCGCGCCAGCCGCCTGCACGCCGAGAACGCGGTCAAGCCGCAGACCACGGCGGACCTGACGGTCAGCGCCCGCTCCTGAGCCGCGCCTCCGACCGCGCGTAGGCGGTGGCCACGCCAAGCAGGATGAGACCGAGCAACAGGAATGACCCGACGCGCCATCCCGGCGCGACCGCGGCGAGATCCCACACCACCGCCTTGGCCGTCGCCACGCCGAGCAGCCCCAGCGCGGTCAACCGCACGGCGCGAAGCTCCAGGCGTCGCCCGAGCGCGAGCACGCCGATCGCAAAGACGCCCCACCAGATCGAGAGCGCCGCCCGGCGGGCCGTCTCATCGGTCAGGAGCTCGCCCGCGAGGCGACCGATCTCGAGGGACGTGGCAAGCAGCAGGAGCGCGCCGGCGACGATGGCGGAAAAGATCCCAAAGGGACGGGCGGCGGCGTCGCTGCCCGGCCCGCGAGTCAGCTCGACCGCGGCGCCGGTCAGCAGCGCGACGAAGGCGATCGCCATGAGCAGGCCCTCGTGAACGCCGGGCGCGGGGAAAATGGTCGGTCCGGCGTCCCAGGTCGACGCATACGCCGCGATCCAGACGATGGTGGAGATCTGCAGGCCGACCGCGCCGGTGAGGCCCGTGCGCATCGTGGGCGCCACGCGGCCGGCGGCGAGGGCGAGGACCGATAACGCGGCCCAGGCGCCGGCGAGCCAGCGGGGGTCGGCGTACTCGTTGACGAGGGCGAGGGCGAAGAGCGCGGCGCCCCCGGCGGCCAGCGGCGCGCCGGCGGCGCGCGAGCGCTCGATCCAGGCGCTGATGATCCACGCGACGCCGGCGAGAGCGACCAGCAGCGACCATCGCGTCAGGATGAGACCGCCGGGCGTCCACGCGGGGCCGCCGATGAGATGAAGCGGCGTGATGGCGAAGACGGTCCCGACGAAGAGCGTCGCGAGGGCGTAGACGCGGAGCCATGCGGACCCGAATCGCGCGGCGATCGCCATCGCGCTGACGCCGACGGCGGCGGTGGCGAGGGCGCGGGTCCAGTCGCCGCCGCCGATGAGAATGGCGATGACGGCGAGGGCGCCGGACTGGAGCGCGAGCGCGACGCCGAGTCTCTCGAGCGGGTCGCGCGGGTCGCGAAGGAGGCGGGCGCCGACGGGCGCGACGAGTCGGGCGATGAGCGCCGAGGCCGCGGCGAGCGCCGCCGGGAGGATCCAGAGCTCGATCTTTGGCATGCGGTTCATCGCGGCGAGGCCGATCGAGAGGGTCCAGAGGCTTGTGGTGAGGGCGGCGGCGATGGCGCGCACGAGGCGGTCGTGGCTCCAGGCGTTGTCTCGCGGCGCGATGGCCGAGGCTCGCCAGAGTTCGAGATGAACGATCGCCCAGAGGCTCGCGAGGAAGGCGAGCGGCCACCGGCCTCCGGCGCCGAAGCGGCTCTCCGCGAGCGCCCATGAGCCGCCGACGATGAGGGCGAGCCACCAGGCGCTGGCGCGCGCGGCGGCGAAGCGGGCGCCGAGGGCGGCGGTGAGCGCGTAGGCGGTGATGATGACCGCGAGCCAGTAGCTCGGGAGGACGGCTTCGGCGGCGTCGCTCGCGCCAGAGAGAAGCGGGACGAGGAACGCGCCGACCACCGCGACGGCTGGGGCGACGACGTATCCGCCTCGGGCGGAGATCCAGAAGCCGATCGCCGCGACGATCGCGAGCGCCAGAAGCGAATGAGAAGCGATGAGCAGATCGAAGGGGCCGACCATCGCGTAGACGGTGGCGAAGAGCACGCCGAGCCCGGCGGCGGTGAACCCCTCGCCCGCGGCCCGGCCCGAGCGCGTGCGCGCGACCCCGCCGACGATGAGCAGCGACGCCCCGAACGCGGCCATCAGCGCGCTCTTCCCGGCGTCTGAGATGTTTGCAAGGACGCCGAGGTCCCACGCGAGCTTCAGTCCCAGACCGGCGCCGGCGATGACGATCAGCGCCCCGACGACCGCGAAGAGACGCCGGCCGATGAACGACTCGATGGAGGCGGCGTCGGCAACGCGGTCGGCGTCGGACTCGGGGAGAGGCTCGGGGAGACGTTCGGGCGCGCGGGCGGCGGGCTCGGCGTCCGTCGGTGCGGTTCCCGGGGCGGCTTCGAGCGCGGACGCCGCGGGAGCTTCGGGCGGGGCCTGATGGAGCCCGAGGCGTCGCTCGACGGCGTCGAGGCGACGTTCGAGGCCGGTGAGCCGGCGGGAGATGGCGAGGTCGTTTGGCGTCATGGCGGCCCCCTTTGTTAGCATGCACTATACTAGTACACGCTAGCTTTTGGCGCCGCAAGCGTTTTTTCGCTGATTGGCCGGCAATAGAAAAACCCCGTCGCCACTGGGGCGACGGGGTTCTCTCTCTCACATCTCTGCGATGAGGCGAGCCGGGCTGATGAGCTCAGCGGGCTCGCGTCGTCGGTGATCCGATTGGATCAGGCGCGACGGCGACGCGCGGCGGTGAGGCCGGCGAGGCCGAAGAGGGC
>CAZXGT010000013.1:14630-33128 GCA_964639935.1 uncultured Phycisphaeraceae bacterium | reverse complement strand
TGTCGCCGATGTTGTACGCCGCGCCCGCGTCGTAGATGCTCGACCGCGGGTCGCCGATGAAGTCGCTCGAGACGACCTCCTCCTCGGTGTACCCGAGCACGCCCTTCATCGAGCCCTCGCTCGCCGCCTTCATCGCCGCGTGGATCGCGTCCAGGCTCGTCGACTTGCTCGGGCGGAACGTCAGATCGACGACCGACACGTCCGCCGTCGGCACGCGGAACGCCATCCCCGTCAGCTTGCCCTGCACCTCCGGGATGCACAGCCCCACCGCCTTCGCGGCGCCCGTGCTCGCCGGGATGATGTTCATGTAGGCGTTGCGCCCGCCGCGCCAGTCCTTCTTGCTCGGGCCGTCCTGCGTCGGCTGCGTCGCGGTGACCGCGTGCACCGTCGTCATCAGGCCCTCTTCCAGACCGAACTCATCGAGCACCACCTTCGTGATCGGCGCCAGGCAGTTCGTTGTGCACGACGCGTTGGAGAGGATCGTGTCTTTCGCCGGGTCGTACTGCTCGTGGTTCACCTTGTAGGCGAAGGTGCGGATCGTGTCGGGATCCTTGGTCGGCGCGCTGATCAGCACGCGCTTCGCGCCCGCGTCGAGGTGCTTCTTCGAGCCCTCGTGCGTCGTGAACAGCCCCGTCGACTCCAGCACGTAATCCACGCCCAGGTCGCCCCACCCAAGCGCCGCCGGGTCCTTCTCCGAGAGGCCCCTGGTCTTCTGCCCGCGCCCCGAGATGAAGTCGCCCTCGGCCTCCATGCCCGGGAAGGGCCCGTGCACCGTGTCGCGCCGAAGGAGATACGCGAGCGCGTCGTTCTCGACGAGATCGTTGACCGCGACGATCTCAAAGTCGCCCTCGCCCGCCTCGTTGCGCTCAACCATCGCCCGGTAGACCAGGCGCCCGATACGACCAAACCCATTGATGCCAACCCGGATCGCCATGCGCTCTCTCCTTCGGTGTCTGCGATTCATTCCATCCCGCGGGTCTCACGCCCGCGAGCCACAAGCCTAGCGACCACTCACCACCCGTTCCACGCTCCCGCCGGGCAAGCCGCCTATCGCATCAGCTCCGCCAGGATCTCCACGCCCTGCCGGAGCTTCGCCTCCGGCGCCGAGAGACTCAGCCTCACGTGCGTGTCCCGGCTCGAGAACACCCCGCCCGGGATGCACAGCACCTCGCGCTCGATCGCCCGCTCCACGAGCTCCGAACCCGTCATCCCCTCGGGAACCTTCGGGAACAGGTAGAACGCCCCGCCCGGTTTCTCGACCTCCGTCACCGGCGAGAGGATCTCCATCACCATGTCGCGCCGCCTCTGATAATCCGCCACGTGCGCGCTCACGTCCGCCTCAAACGCCGCCACGCAACCCGCCTGCGCGATCGACGGCGCGCACACGAACGAATACTGCTGCAGCTTGCCCATCTCCCGGATGACCGGCCCCGGCCCCGCCGCGTACCCCATCCGCCACCCCGTGCACCCGTAGGTCTTGCCGAACCCGCGCACCAGCAGCACCGTCTCCTCCGCGCCCTCGAAGCGCGCCGGCGACGGGCACCGCTTCCCCGCCTCGCCCCGAGGCGACTCCTCAACCGCGTCCGAGTACACGAACTCGTCGTAGATCTCATCCGAGAGCAGCACGATCCCTCGCTCCCGGCACAGCTCGAGCAGCTCCCGGCACTCCTCCCCCGTCGGCGTCACGCCCGACGGGTTGCTCGGGGAGTTGAAGAGCACGTACTTCGTCCGCTCCGTGATCAGGGGCGCCACGCGCTCGGCCGTCATCCGAAAGTCCGGGTACGTGTCGCACAGCACCGTCTTCACGTTCAGCATCTTCGAGATGTTCGGGTACACCACGAAGTACGGGTCCGGGATGATCACCTCGTCGCCCGGATCAAGCAGCGCCATCGCCGCGAGCATCAGCCCGCCCGACGTCCCGCTCGTGATCATCAGCGCCGTCCGATCGGGGTCGTCCACCGGCGGCAGATCCGGGTGCACGTCCCACCCCACGTCCGCCTTCAGATGCTCCGCCGTGCGCGCCCGCAGCGTCGCGTCGCCCTGCGTCAGCGTGTAGCCGTTCCGGCCCGACTCGATCGCCTCGACCGCCGCGCGGCGCATCACCTCGGGCACCGCGAAGTCCGGCTGCCCGATCGACAGATTGATGGGATCCTTCAGGCCCGCGGCGAGCTCGAAGATCCGGCGGATCCCCGAACCCTCGATGCTCAGCGCGCGCGAAGACAGCAGGTCGGTAGCGTTCATGCGCTCAGACTACCGCGGTCAGCGATCTTGGGAGAACGACGCCCGTCGCGATTCGAGACGCTCAGGTCGACTTGGTCTTGCGCAGACCGAGGACCGGCTTCTCCTTGGGGTCGTACTTCGTGTTGTCCTGGAGCTTGGCGATGCGCTCGGCGCGCTTCAGGACGCTCCGCTTGGTCGCCAGGGCGCCGGTGGACACTTTCAGGCTGGGATCGAGGCTCATCGGTTCGCTCCATCGAGACAATCGCGCCGCGGCCGCTCGCCGCGTCGGGCCGAGGAGTGTATCAGGATCGCCCCGCCCGGTCGAGGCCGGAGCCGCCCTACGCCGGGTCGTGCTTCTCGAGGTACAGATCCGAAAAGTCCGAGCTCCCGCGCTGATCCCGCTTCCAGCGTCGCCCGAGCTCGCGCAGGTGCTCCTTGAAGGCCAGCGCCCGCGCCGAGCTCGCCTGACCCCGCGGGAACCCCTGCAGCACGATCACCTTCACGAGGCCGCCGGAGACCGGCTCGGTCATTGCCGCCACGCCGCGCGCCTCGAGCCACTCGACCAGCCGGGCGCCCTCCGCGGGAAGATCCCGGACGATCACGTAGTAATTCAGCCCCGCGTCGCGCGGGTCGCCGTCGTCGACCGCCTCCCGCCCTTCCTGGGCCTGCGGCCCGCGCTCCGGCGGGCCAGTGAGCGCGCCCGCCGCCAGCTCGTCGTCGACGGGCCCCTCCGGCGTCGGCGCCGTCAGGTCGAGGTTCATCGGAGCCTCCGTGAGCGGATCGTTCACCGGCATCGTCTGCTGCGCCCGACGGGCCGCGTCGGCCTCGGCCAGCCGCTCCGCCCGCCCAAACCCGATCACGTACCCGAGCAGGCCCGCCGCCACGATCACCGCCGCCACGACGAAGATGTACCCCGCCGGCACGCGGATCGATCGCCCCGCCCAGTTCCACCACCCTCCCCCGGCCGGCTCGGGGTCCGTCGCACCGCCGCTCGAGACCGGTCGCGCCGGGTGAGAGCCGCCTCGTACCAGCTCAAAGAGCACGGGCCCGCCTTTGCGTGAGGGCATGACGCCTCCAGCCTCCCGCCCGAAAGCCGGGCGATCAACGCTCCGCGATCACCGACGCGATCGCCGAACCACCGGCGTGCGAGATCGACACGAACCAGCTCCGAATCCCGAGCGTTCTCGCGATCTCCGCCGCCCTTCCGTCGAGCCGCACCTCGGGCTTGCCCGATGCCTCCCGGCGCACGCTCACGTCCGTCCACCGGATCCCCCCGCGGAGCCCCGTCCCGAGCGCCTTGAGCGTCGCCTCCTTCACCGCGAACCGCGCCGCCAGATGCTCATCGACCCGCCGAGGCCGGCTCTCGCAGAACTCCCGCTCCGCCGATGTGAACACCCGCACCAGAAAATGCTCCCCGTGACGCTCGCGAAGCCGAGCGATCCGTTCGACCGGGGTCAGGTCCACGCCATGTCCAACGATCGCCATGCCAGCATGATACGCCAAGCCGCCCCCGCCACGAGTCATCGAACCGAGTTCAGCGTGATCTCGACGTGCAGATCCGTGTTCGCCGGGACCGCCCCGTCGCCGTACCCGTCGGGCCCGTAGTGCAGGTCCGGCGGGATCACCACCTTCCGCACGCCGCTCGGACGCATCCCCACCACCGCCTCGTCCACGCCGGCGACCACCGTCCCGTCGCCGATCGTCCACGTATGGCTCTTGCGACCCGTCACGTCCACCACGATGCGCCCGTCGGGCAGCCGGAGCGTGTACTGCGCCGTGATCTGGTCGCCGTAGGTCGCCGCGGGCCCCGCTCCCTCCCGGACATCCTCGATCGTGTAGCTCGGGGTGTCCGTCAGCGTGATCTCCCGGTCCGAGCACCCGAGCCCGACCAGACCGATCACAACGAGAAGACCCGCGCCGTGTTTCATGCCGTGATGATCGGCGATCGGCGGCCCCCGGCTTAGGCGAATCGCCGGCGAAGCTCCGCCAGCATCGCCCGCTCCACGCGCTCGGGCCCGGGCGACGCGTCCACGATCGTCACCCGCTCGGGCTCGCGCTTCGCCTGCTCCAGGTACCCCGCCCGGACGCGCCGCCGATACTCGGCGTCCCGGCTCTCGATGCGGTCCCGCGCGCCCCCGCCACGCTCGCCGACCCGCTCGCTCGCCGTCCGCTCGCCGACGTCAAAGATCACCGTCAGATCCGGGCGGATCTCTTCGCACGCCGCCGCCGTCACCGCGCCGATCGCCTCCACGGGAACCCCGCCTCCGGCGCCCTGATACGCCAGCGTGCTCGAGACAAACCGATCCGCCAGCACCAGCTCCCCTCGCGCCAGCGCCGGACGGATCCGCTCGCTCACCAGCTGCGCCCGGCTCGCCATGTACAGCAGCATCTCGCACCGCGGCGACATCTCCCCGGCCGACGCGTCGAGCAGGATCTCCCGGATGCGCTCGCCGATCGCCGTGCCCCCCGGCTCGCGCACGTCGCACACCCTCACGCCCGCCGACGCGCACCGCTCGCGAAACCGCTCGAGCTGCGTGCTCTTGCCCGAGCCGTCCGGCCCGTCAAAGACGATGAACCGCCCGGCCAGGCGGGTCAGCCAGGCGAGATCGATCTCGGGAGGCTGCTGGTCGATCGCTGCGGCGCCGGTCGAGGTGGGCATGGGACGACGTCCGTGTCGAGTGATGAGGGTTCCGACGCGGACTGTAGCAAACGCTTCCGATCGCGCTACCCCTCGAGCGCCAGAAGCGTCATCACCGTCGCCGGCAGGCGGCTGAAGAACTCGAAGTCGATCTCCTCGTCCGCGTTCTCGATGAGAATCGCGAAACGGTACCGACGCCCGTCCTGACGCTCCACAAGAAACGCCTCGGCGTAGACGCCCGGCTCGCCGCCCGTGACCCGCGCCACGAACGTCCAGACGCCCATCTTCTGGTTGAGCTCCGACACCTCGTTGAGGATCTCCCCGAGACGCCCGGACTCATCCGCCTTGATCGCGGCGTCAAGCCGCGCGAGCAGCGTCGTCAGCTCCTCGGTCGAGGCGCGCCACTCCACCTCGCGCACGCGAACAACGTCCGTCATCGCGTCCGCCTCCTGGTAGGAGGGGAGCGGACGCTCCTCGAGCTCGAGCAAGGCCGCGCGGCGCTCCTCCTCGCTCTCGGCGTCCGCGTAGCGCCGGTACGCCGGATCGTCCTCCGGAAGCAGCTTGAGCCTGAAGAACTCGCCCGTCGTCAGGAACGGGAAGTTCGGCCCGTCCTCCCCCTGCACCTCCGACGCCAGACGCTCCACCGCTCCGCGACCCAGGAACCCGATCAGCTGATCCGTCGCCGCGTTGTCGCCCGCGAAGGCCAGACGAAGCAGCTCCTCAACCGAGTACACCTCCCCGACCACGATCTCATTGAGCTCCTCGCTCCCGAGGCTCCGCAGACCGGGATCGAGCGTGACCCCCTGAGCGAGATCGATCTCGCCCGCGGCCACGCGCTCCGCGAGCAGCGTGATCGGGAACAGGCGCGACGCCTGCGCCAGCGCCGCGCGTTTGTCGCTCGCGAGCTGCGCCACCGGGACGCGCCGCTCGCCCTTGACCTCCTCCACGAGCAGCGAGATCAGCGGCCCACGCCGCTGGCTCAGCATCCAGCTGAGCGTCCCCCAGTCGTCCGCGCCAGAGTCGGGCTTGATCACGAGCGGGGCCAGCCGGAGCTTCGAGAGCTTGTGAGGCGGCTCCGGCCGCGCCGCGACCGTCGCCATCCACCACCCGCGGCTCTCCTGCCCGCGCAGCAGGACGTCCAGCTCCAGCCCGTCCACCTCGAGCACCCGGACCATCTCGAACCCGCCGGTCCGATTCCCGACCGTCAGCAGGTCCTTCGCCAGGTTCTCCGCGGTCGGCGCCTGAATGTCGTTGAGCGTCTCGCCAAGCTCCGGTTCGATCGCCGATGCGTCGGGCGATCGAACCTGCGCGAGGAACCACTCGAGCAGCCGGCCCGCCTGCGTGTCGGGCGCGTCGGGGCGCACGTTCTCGACCGTTCGCGAGGCGTCCTGCCCGGCCGCCGCCGGCGCCAGCGCGCCGATCGCCACAGCCGAGAGCAGAAGCGTCAGTAGCGTCTGAAGTCTCATCAGTCCTCGTCATCCTCGTGGGGCTTGTACGCCGCGACCACCTCCGCCTGAACATTCGGCGGGGCCTTCTCGTCGTGGCTGTATTCCATCGTGAAGCTCCCGGCTCCGCCGGTGATGCTCTTGAGTTCGCTCGTGAAGTTCATGACTTCGGACAGCGGGGCCTCCGCCTTCACCAGGCACATGTCCCCGGGGAGCACGTCCGTCGCGCTCACCCGCCCCCGCTTGCCTGAGATGTCCGCCGTCAGATCGCCCATGTGCGACGCCGGGGCCGTCACCTCCATCTGGACAAAGGGCTCCAGAAGCACCGGCGACGCCTTCTGCACCGCGTCGATGAACGCCTTCTTGCCCGCCGTCGTGAACGCGACCTCCTTGGAGTCCACCGGGTGATGCTTCCCGTCGTACACCGCCACGCGCACGCCAGAGAGCGGGTACCCCGCGATCGCGCCCGTCTCGAGCACCTGCCGGACGCCCTTCTCGATCGCCGGCATGAACTGCCGCGGGATCGAGCCCCCCACCGTCTCGTTCACGAACTCGTAGGGCTCGGTCGATCCGTTCGCAAGCGGCTCGACCCGAAGGTACACCTCGCCGAACTGCCCCGCCCCGCCCGTCTGCTTCTTGTGACGGTGATGCCCCTCGGCGCTGGCCGCGATCGTCTCCTTGTAGGCCACCCGCGGCGGCGCCGTCGTCACCTCCGCGTGATACCGCTCCTTCATCTTCTCGAGCGCGATCCGCAGGTGCAGCTCGCCGAGCCCCCGCGCCACCGTCTGCTTCGTCGCCGGCACGCGCTCCACGACCAGCGTCGGGTCCTCCTCCATCAGCCGGTGGATCGCCGTCGAGAGCTTCTGCTCGTCGTTGCGGCTCTTGGCCTCGATCGCCAGCCCGAACATCGGCTTTGGGAGCGCCAGCGGCTTGAGATGCAGGCTCTCAAAGTGCCCCGCCTCGTGGAGCACGTCGTCGTAGCGCACCTCCTCCACCTTCGAGATCGCCGCGATGTCCCCCGCGATCGCCTCGTCGATGTCCACGTGATCCTTCCCGTGAAGACGGAACACGTGACCCACACGAAACGGCTTCTTCTCGTCGTTCCGGGAGATCGTCGTCCCCGCCTTCACCGATCCCTGATGCACCTTGAACATCGTCAGCTTCCCGACGAACGGGTCCGACGCCACGTGGAACACGTGCGCCACCGTCGCCTCCCCGTTCTTCGGGTCCGCGTGCCACTCCGTGACCGAGCCGTCCTCATCCGTCAGCTCAAAGGGCCGCGGGTTGCCCTCCGCCGGGCTCGGGCACAGACCCGCCATCAGGTGCATCAGCTCATCGACCCCCGCGCCGGTCCGCGCCGAGCAGAAGATCACCGGCACCAGGTGCGCCTCGCGCATGCTCTTCTTGAACGCCGGGATCAGCTGCGCCGGCTCCACCGACCCCTTCTCCAGATACGCGCTCATCAGCGCCTCGTCGACCTCCACCGTCTGGTCCACAACCCTCGTATGCGCCTCGGCGACCGACGAGAAGTCAACGTCCGACGAGTCCTCCTCGTGCTCGAAGACGTCCCGCACCTCCGTCGCCCCATTCGCGGGGAGATTGATCGGCAGGCACACCGCCCCGAACGTCTCGCGGATGTCCTCGAGCAACCCTTCGAGATCCAGGTTCTCGTGATCGATCTTGTTGATGACGATCACCCGAGGCAGCCGGCGCTCCGCCGCCACGCGCATCATCCGCCGGTCGACCATCTGGACGCCCTTGGCCGCGTCGATCACCACGAACACCGTCTCCACCGCGGGGAGCACCGGGAGCGACTGGCCAAGAAAGTCCGGATACCCCGGCGTGTCGATCAGGTTGACGTGGTTGCCCTCGTGGTCGAAGTGAACAAGCGACGCCGCGAGCGAATGCCCGTGCCGCTTCTCCTCCGGCTCATGATCGCAGACCGTGTTGCCCTCTTCGACCACGCCCGGGCGGCTGATCCGCCCCGCCTTGAAGAGAATCTGCTCCGCGAGCGTCGTCTTCCCCGATCCGCCGTGGCCGACAAGGGCGATGTTGCGAATCTGGTCCGTGGTGTAATCGTTCATGATGGCGAGCCTCCAACAGCCTGGACGAAGCGCCCGCCGGTCTGCCCGCTCGCGCAGAACCCCGCCGGACGATCCGCCCGGATCGCCATACTAGATCAGACGCCCCACCCGCGTGAAGGTTTCACGAGGGCGTCGCTTCCGCCAGCGCCACGAGCGCCTCGACCAGCCTCGCCCCGTCCCGCGAATGCGGCTCCTTCACGCTCACCTTGAGCCGCCGCCCCGTTTCCGGACCCAGGATCTCAAAGTGCGTCGGCGCCGTCGTCACCCGAAGCGTCGCGAGCGACGCGTCGCACACCACCCCCTGCCCGTCCGCCGCCGGGCCGAGCGGGTTCGCCCGGACCAGAAGCAGCCGCTTGTCGCTCAGAATCAACACCTGCCGGCTTCCGCCCGACGTCGAGGCCACCTCCGCGATCGCCGCCAGAGGCCCCGGCGCGAGCGCCCCGAGCAGCTCCTCTGCGCCCGACGCCGGCTTCACCCCCACCACGCCCCACGCGATCAGCCGCTCGTCCGCGTCCCGACGACGACGCCACAGATCCCGCAGCGCCAGCGGACCCCACGAGCAACCCTTGAAATCAGGCATCACGGGCAACGCCAATCCTCCGGCATCTCAGCCAATCCTTCCGGACCATTTTAGGCCGGACCTCCCGCGACTCCACCACGCGGAAAATCCCGATCCACCGCGCCCGCGGCGGACCGCGCCCCGGAGCCTGAACCCGCAACCGGGCCGGAAACCATCCCGGCGGCGGCCCGCTCCGGCACGTCCAGATCCGCGAATCGCATGAAGAAGAAAAAATATCTGGTTTTTCCTTTAGCCCCTTGGGACAAGCTTCTATCCTGATCGATGCGGCAAGATGCCGCGACAGAATTATCATTCCTGTAGGAGGGAAGACTCATGAGACACGCATCGTTCGGTTCTGTCTCCGCGCTGTTCGCAGCCGTGGGGCTCACGGCGGGCGCCGCCAGCGCCGGCGTCATCCCGCCGGCCGCCACCGACCTCGGCACGATCACCGGCGACTTCGTCATCAGCGGCTCCATCGCCCCCAACGAGGTGCTCTGGTACCGCTTCGTCATCAACCAGGACGCCGCCGCGGGGCTCGCGACCTACTTCGACGTCACCACCAACGACTCCGGCATCGACACCGAGCTCGGCCTCTATGACGCCATGGGCAACCGCGTCGCCAACGACGACGACGACGGCATCGGCCTCACAAGCACGCTCACCTTCGGCTCCGGCTCCGGCCTCATGCTCGGAGACTCCTTCAACCTCGGCGGCGACGGCATCGCCGACGGCGAGGACGGCGCCCTGCTCTCCGCCGGCGAGTACTACCTCGCCTTCGGTGAGTTCAACGTCACCTTCAACGACACCGACTTCGACGTCGTCAGCACCGGCTTTGACACCGGCGGCGACTTCCAGATCGCCTTCTTCACCAACGTCCCCGCCCCGGGCGCTGCGGCGCTCCTCGGCATGGGCGGCCTCTTCGCGGCCCGCCGGCGCCGCTGAGCCGATCCGCAACAACGTCGCTTTGTATCTCCCTCGAGAGGGCGTCCGAAAGGGCGCCCTTTCTCACGCGCCCCGCCCCCCGCTACCATCCCGTCGTGCCCGGGAAACGCTCATCCAAGGCTCGCGCCGCCGGACCCGCCGACCGCGTCGTCGTCTTCAAGGGCAAGGACGAGTACCTCCGCGCTCTCCACACGGAGAAGCTCGTCGAGCAGATCCGGGACGAGCGGGGCGACGCCGAGACGATCCGCTTCGACGGCGCCGCCGAAGAGCCCGCGAGCGTTCTCGACGAGTGCCGAAGCCTCGACCTCATGATGCGCCACAAGGTCGTCATCGTCGATGACGCCGAGAAGCTCGTCCGCGAGTCCGCCCGGCCCCTCTTTGAGCGCTACGCCGAGAACCCTCCGGAATCGGCCACCCTCGTTCTCCGCTCCGGCGCCTGGCGCGCGGGCAAGCTCGACAAGCTCGTGCAGAAGGTCGGCTCGATCGTCTCCTGCGACGCGCTCCGACCCGATCAGGCCGCCGCCTGGGCCGTGCAGCGGGCGAAGAAGCGCCACAACGCCGAGCTCGACCGCGACGCCGCCGCGCTCCTGGTCGACCGCCTCGGGACCGATCTCGGGCGCATCGACTCCGAGACCGGCAAGCTCGCCGCCGCCGCCGAGGCCGGCGGATCGAGCTCGATCACCGCCGATCACGTGCGGGAGCTCGTGGGCCGCACCCGCGAGGAGGAAGCCTGGGCCGTGCAGTCGCGCCTGCTCGCCGGTCCCGAGGAGGCCCTCGCCGCCGTGCGCGAGGCCCTCGGCCCCTGGCGCCAGCCCCCCGTCATGGTCATGTTCGCCTGCGTCGATCTCGCCCGGAAGCTCCACGGCGCCTCGCGCCTGCTCGCCCAGGGCGTGCCGCCACAGGGCGTCGCGAAGGAGCTCAAGCTCTGGGGCGCGTCCCGCGACCTCGTCCTGAGCGCCGCCCGCAGCGTCCCGCCGACCGCCGCCGCCAGAACCCTTCGGACGCTCATCGGGCTCGACCGCGACGCCAAGTCGGGCGTCATCGGCCCGGAGCTCGCCCCGGAGCTCGCCGCGATCGAGTTCGCAAGGCTCACCGCCCGCTGAGCCGATAACCACCGACGCGGGCGGAGCCCGCGACCCGACGCGCAGGAGGCGCCCCATGTCCCGAGCCACCATCCCCACCGGAACGCTTCTGCTTGCGGTGATCGCCGGGTGCGCCGGGTGCTCGACCGCCGGCGAGCGCACGGCGGGGCCCACGCGGCCGCCCGGCGAGCCACGAGACGTCGATGCCGAGCTGCTCGCCCAGATCGAGCGCACCGCCGCCGACCTGCGCTCCCTGAGCGAAACCCCCGACAGGCCGCCCGCCTCGAGCGGCGAACCCGTCGTCGCCTCCGCCGCCGCACCGCCCCGGGCCAACCTGAGCCCCGCCGTCGAGATCGAATCGGCCGAACCACCGGCGCCCGAGCAGGCCTCGACGCCCGACCCGGAACCCGAGCCGGAACCCGACCCGGCGCCCGAGACATCCCCCACCGCGGGCGAGCTCGCGAGGCGGCTCGCGCTGGCGCTCCGGCGGGACGCCGAGATCGATCCCGTCCGCGTCTACGCGGCGCTGGCCGCGCTCGAGCTCATCGAACCGGGCGTCATGGTCAACCCCTCGGCCATCGCGGGGCTCACGCCGGAGGACGCCCGCATCCTCGAGTCCTGGGCGGACCTGATGCGCGAGGCCGACGCCCGCCTGAGCTCCTCGCCCGCCGACGCCCGCGGGCTCATCACCGCGCTGCTCGACGCCGCCGAAGAGGCCGACGCCATCGAGCCCCTCGAGATCCGCACCGCCCGCCTCTGCTCGCGCGTCGAGGGCTTCGGCCGCTACACGCCCATGGGCGCCACGTGGCTCGCCGGGCGCCCGCACAAGGCCCTCGTCTACGCCGAGGTGGATCGCTTCGCGAGCACCCCCGCCGTGGGCCCCCGAGGCCAGCGCGGCTTCGAGGCCCGCCTCACGCAGGAGCTCCAGCTCTTCCACGACGCCGACGGCCTGCTCGCCTGGCGCCTCCCCCCTCAGGACGTCGTTGACTTCTCCCGCAACCGGCGCCGCGACTTCTTCATCGTCCAGATGATCGACCTCCCCCAGAGCCTCTCGGTCGGGCGATACCAGCTCAAGGTCGCGATCCGCGACGAGGCCACGCGACAGACCGCCGAGACCGTCATCCCGATCACCATCGTCGCCGACCGGACGCTCGTCGGACCGGCCCCCGACTAGCGGCCCGCACGCTCGGCGCGTCGCGGTAGGATGCCGTGATGACCTCGGCGCCAAGCCACGAGCCCGAACATCGCCAGCGCTCCGTCCCGCGCGCAAGCCGAGAGCTGGACCCGGAGCACATCCAGCGCCCCGCCGAGGCCGCGGCCGAGGGCTCGCTGCTTGATCTGCGCTCGATCGCCCCGGACCGCCTGCGCCGCCTGCTCGCCGCCGCCCGGGACTTTGACACCCCCGACCAGCGCCGCGTCCGCCCGCGCAACGGGCGCCTCCTGGCCAACCTCTTCTTCGAGGACTCCACCCGGACCCGCGTGAGCTTCTCGGTCGCCGCGGCCCGCCTCGGCGCCGACGTCGTCGACCTCAACGCCATCGTCTCCTCCCGCTCCAAGGGCGAGACGCTCGAGGACACCGCCAGAACCATCGAGGCCATGGGCGCCAACACGATGGTCGTCCGCTCCCACGAGCCCGGCGGCCCCGCCGTCGTCGCCCGCGCCGTCGGCGTCCCCGTCATCAGCGCCGGCGACGGCCGCCACGAGCACCCCACCCAGGGACTGCTCGACGCCTACACCATCGCCGAGGCCCACGACCGCCTCCGCGACTTCGACCTCTCCGGCCTCACCGTCCTCATCGTCGGCGACCTCGCCCACTCGCGCGTCGCCCGCTCGGACATCGCGGGGCTCACCGCCCTTGGCGCCCGCGTGCTCGGCGTCGGGCCCTCGTGGCTCGCCCCGCCCTCGCTCGCCTGCCTCGGATGCGAGATCACGCCCGACTTCGACGACGCCCTCGCTCAGGCCGACGCCGTGCAGATGCTCCGCGTCCAAAAGGAGCGCGGCGCCGCCACCGGCTCCTACCGCGAGTACATCGCCGGCTACCAGCTCAACCGCAGACGCCAGAGCCTCCTCAAACCCTCCGCCGTCGTCATGCACCCCGGACCCATGAACCGCGGCGTCGAGATCACCGGCGAAGTCGCCGAGAGCCACCAGAGCCGCATCACCCGCATGGTCTCCGTCGGCGTCCTCGCGCGAATGGCCGCCCTCCGCGAGGCGCTCACCCTCACCGACCAGGACCTCGCATGACCGAACGCCCCGCGCGCCAGTCCAGAACCGACCCGAACGGCCTGCTCGTCGTCGTCTCCGGCCCCTCCGGGGTCGGCAAGACCACCATCACCCAGGCCCTCCGAAGGCGCTTCCCCGAGGCCGAGTTCTCCGTCTCCGCCACCACCCGCCCGCGCACGGACAAGGAGACCGCCGGCGTCGACTACCACTTCCTCACCGAGGTGGAGTTCCTCGAGCGCATCGAGGCGGGCGAGTTCCTCGAGCACGTCGAGTACGCCGGGCAGCGCTACGGCACGCTCCGCGGGCCCGTCGAGCGCATCGTCGAGAGAGGCGGGCTCATGATCCTCGACGTCGACGTGCGCGGCGGCGAATCCGTCAAGAACGCCCTCCCGAGCGCCCTGGCGATGTTCATCCTCCCGCCGAGCGAGGAGGAGCTGCTCCGCCGCCTCCGCGACCGCAAGCGCGAGAGCGAGGAGCAGATCCAGAAGCGATTCAGCGCGGCGAAGCAGGAGATCGCCCGCGCCAAGTCCTCCGGCGCCTACGACGCGATGATCGTCAACGACCGCCTTGAAGAAGCCGTGGACCGCGCCATCCGCCTCGTCGAAGAGGCGCGGGGCATCCGGGCGTCGGCGTAACCCGCACAGCTTCACCCGCCCGCCCACGATCCGCCGCGCCGCGAGCGCCCGGGAATCTGAGACTATCGGCATGCGGGGCGACGGCCTCACATCCAGCGTCCAGCAGACCCTCGCCGCGAGGCTCGAGGCGAGGCTGGCGATGATCATGGCCCAGCACGCCCGCCGGGCGGCGCAGCAGGCCCCCGGCGGCCCCGGATCGGACTCGTCTCGCCTCGTGCTGATCGCCGCCGAGCAGGCGGCCCAGCGCGCCGAGCGCCGTCTGCGCGAGGCCTCGCGCCGGATCGATCTGATCGCCTGAGCCGCGACGAACCG
Source organism: uncultured Phycisphaeraceae bacterium (assembly GCA_964639935.1). GTDB lineage: Bacteria > Planctomycetota > Phycisphaerae > Phycisphaerales > UBA1924 > CALNYS01. The sequence goes on along the minus strand of CAZXGT010000013.1, from coordinate 18,988 downwards.
CCGCCGGGCGTCGGGCGGCCGCGGATGCCGCGCTCCCGCCGCCCCCGGCAGGGCCGCTGCCGATTCGGCAGTGAATCACGACGAAGACACGCCTATAACGGTGAAAAAGGTCGCCTGAATCTGGCGCCCGCGTTGTTTTCCTCTATTTGACGAAGGAGATTGAAATGCGACTCGACCGACTCACCACGCTCGCTCAGCAAGCGCTCTCGGAGGCTCAATCGGCGGCGACCACCGGGCGTCACCCGCAGGTCGGCCCGCTGCACCTGCTCGGGGCGATGCTCGAGGACGCCAGCGCCGCGCCGGCGTCGATCGTCAAGCGCGCCGGGGCCGACCCGGCGCAGCTCAAGCGCATCGCGGACGCCGAGCTCGAGAGCCAGCCCTCGGTCGAGGGCGCCGGGGCGCCGCACGCCTCGCGCGAGCTCACCGACGTCATCGCCCGCGCCGAGCAGGACGCCCAGGCGATGGGCGACGCCTACGTCTCCACCGAGCACCTGCTGCTCGCCCTCGCGAGCGTGAAGTCCGGCGCGAAGGACGCCATGGATTCCGCCGGCCTTTCCCGCGGCACGCTCGAAGGGGCGATCAAGGAGATCCGCGCGGCCTCGGGCGTCGACCGCGTCGCCGACGCCGAGGCTGAGAGCTCCTACGAGGCGCTGAGCAAGTACGCGATCGACCTCACCGAGAAGGCCCAGCAGGGCAAGATCGACCCCGTGATCGGGCGCGACGAGGAGATCCGACGCTGCGTGCAGGTGCTCTCGCGGCGCACGAAGAACAACCCGGTGCTCATCGGCGAGCCCGGCGTGGGCAAGACCGCCATCGCCGAGGGGCTCGCGCTGCGCGTGGTGGCGGGCGACTGCCCGAGCTCCATGCGTCACGCGCGGATCATGGCGCTCGACGTCGGGCAGCTCCTGGCGGGCGCCAAGTACCGCGGCGAGTTCGAGGAGCGGCTCAAGGCCGTGCTGCGCGAGGTCGCCGCCGCCGAGGGCCGCGTGATCCTCTTCATCGACGAGCTGCACACGATCGTCGGCGCCGGGCAGGCCGAGGGCGCCGTCAGCGCCGGCAATCTTCTCAAGCCCGCGCTCGCCCGCGGGGAGCTGCGCTGCATCGGCGCCACCACGCTCGATGAGTACCGCAAGCACATCGAGAAGGACGCCGCCTTCGAGCGCCGCTTCCAGCCCGTCTATGTCGACGAGCCCTCGGTCGAGGACACCGTCGCCATCCTCCGCGGGATCAAGGAGCGCTACGAGGCGCACCACGGCGTGCGCATCCTCGACTCGGCCGTCGTCGCCGCCGCCAAGCTCTCGCACCGCTACCTCACCGAGCGATTCCTGCCCGACAAGGCGATCGACCTCATCGACGAGTCCGCCTCGCGCCTGCGCATCGAGATCGACTCCATGCCCCGCGAGCTCGACGAGCTCCGCCGGAAGATCATGCAGCTCGAGATCCAGAAGGCCGGCCTGGACCTCGAGGCCTCCGCCGGCGACGAGGCCTCGAAGAAGACGCTCGAGGCCATCGAAAAGGAGCTCTCTGAGCTGCGCGAGCAGGATCGCGCTCTCTCGGCCCGGTGGGACGCCGAGAAGGCCGATCTCGACGCCGTGCAGGAGATCAAGCGCGAGATCGACGCCAAGCGAGTCGAGCTCGAGCAGGCCCAGCGCCGCGGCGACCTCGAGCAGGCCGCCCGCATTCAGTACGGCGAGCTCCGCGACCTCGAGGCGCGCCTGAGCGACGCCGAGGCGCGCCTCGACGAGCGCGCGGGCTCCGGCGACCTGCTCGTCAAGGAGGAGGTCGACGCCGAACAGATCGCGCGCGTCGTCGCCAACTGGACGGGCATCCCGGTCGACCGCCTCGTCGAGAGCGAGCGCGAGAAGCTCCTGCGCATGGAGGACGCGCTCCGCGAGCGCGTCATCGGCCAGGACGACGCGGTGCGCGCCGTCTGCGACGCCGTCCGGCGCAGCCGCGCGGGCCTGGGCGACCCCCGCCGACCCATCGGCTCCTTCCTCTTCCTCGGGCCCACCGGCGTCGGCAAGACCGAGCTCACCAAGGCCCTCGCCGCCTTCCTCTTCGACACCGAAGAATCCATGACCCGCATCGACATGAGCGAGTACATGGAGAAGCACTCCGTCGCCCGCCTTATCGGCGCCCCCCCCGGGTACGTCGGTTACGAGGAGGGCGGACGGCTCACCGAGGCCGTGCGCCGCCGCCCCTACGGCGTCATCCTCCTCGACGAGATCGAGAAGGCCCACCCCGACGTCTACAACATCCTCCTCCAGGTGCTCGATGACGGGCGACTCACCGACGGTCAGGGCCGGACCGTCGACTTCCGCAACACCCTCATCGTCATGACGAGCAACATCGGCTCCGGCAAGCTCATGGAGCTGGCGAACCAGGGCGCCCAGGACTGGGAGATCGAGGCGGCCGTCAAGGACGAGCTCAAGCAGACGCTCCGCCCGGAGCTGCTCAACCGCATCGACGAGGTCTCCGTCTTCCACCAGCTCAAGCGCGAGCAGATCGCCCGGATCGTCGAGATCCAGCTCTCGGACCTCCGCGAGCGCCTCGCCGATCAGGAGATCGCGCTTGAGATCACGCCCGAGGCCATCGAGCAGATCGCGGCCGAGGGGTGGGACCCCGCCTTCGGCGCCCGCCCCCTCAAGCGGGTGATCCAGCACCGCCTGGAGAATCCCCTCGCGGCGAAGATCCTCGCGGGCGAGATCTCAGCGGAAAATCTCGTGGAAGTTTCGCTCGAGGGCGAACAGTTCGTTTTCACCTCCCGTACCACCGCTGAACCGGCCGGCGCGGGGGCCTGATTCCCAGCTCCCAAGGTCGGCACGCCGGGCGCAGGCCCGGACGCACGCACACGAAAAGCTCTCCTCTGTGTCCCTCTCCAGACTCCAAGGCCGGCCCGATCGGGTCGGCCTTGTTGTTGCGCCCGGGCCTCGGGCTCGCAGAAGCCCCTTGAGCGGACGCCGGATCCGACCGATCTCCCCCATCTGAGCGAATCGCGGGCGGGCGGCGATCCCAAGGCCGCCTCGCGTGCTATGCTCTTTCTCCCTCCAGGGCGCTGACGCTCTGGAGCGGTATTCACACCGGTCGCTTTTCAGCACATCCCGCTTCCACGGGTGAGAGAAGGTTCCGGTCGCCCTGGGCGCGAAGTCGCCCGCTTCACCGGATCACGAGACGACCATTCCCATGACATTCGAGAAACTCGGGCTCGCCGAGCCCATCCTCCGCGCCGTCGCCGACGAAGGCTACGCCGCTCCGTCCCCCGTTCAGACCGCCGCCATCCCGCACGTTCTTCAAGGCCGCGACGTCATGGCCTGCGCCCAGACGGGCACGGGCAAGACGGGCGCCTTCGCCCTCCCGGTTCTTCACCGTCTCGCGGCGGCCGACGCCTCGCGCAAGGGCGGGCGCCTCCCGCGGGCGCTGGTTCTGTGCCCGACGCGTGAGCTCGCGGCGCAGATCTTCGAGAGCTTCGTCCGCTACGGGCGTCGCCTGTCGCTGCGCCACGCCGTCATCTTCGGCGGCGTGAACCAGAACCCCCAGGTCCGCGCCCTCAGGGCCGGCGCCGACACGATCATCGCCACCCCCGGCCGGCTGATGGACCTGATGAACCAGGGCCACGTCGACCTCAGCGCCGTCGAGACGCTCGTGCTCGATGAGGCCGACCGCATGCTCGACATGGGGTTCATCCACGACATCCGCAAGATCGTCGCCCGGATCCCGGCCTCGCGCCAGTCGCTGCTGTTCTCGGCGACGGTCTCGCCCGAGATCCGCCGCCTCGCCGGCTCGATCCTGCGCGATCCGGCGGTGGTCGAGACCGCTCGCGAATCCACGACCGCCGAGGCCGTGGACCAGCGCGTGTACCTCGTCGAGAGGCCGAACAAGCCGGATCTGCTGGAGACGCTCCTGCAGGAGGTCGGCGTCGGGCGTTCGCTCGTCTTCAGCCGCACCAAGCACGGCGCCGACAAGATCGTGCGCCGCCTGCGCCAGGCGAGCATCGACGCGGAGGCGATCCACGGGAACAAGACCCAGAACGCCCGCACCCGCGCGATGAAGAGCTTCCGAAGCGGCAGGACGCGCGTCCTGGTCGCCACCGACATCGCCTCCCGGGGCATCGACGTCGACGAGATCACCCACGTCTTCAACTACGACATGCCCGCCGACGCCGAGACCTACGTCCACCGCATCGGCCGCACCGCCCGCGCCGGCGCCTCGGGCGTCGCCGTCTCCTTCTGCGGGAGCGATGAGCGCAAGCTCCTGCGCCAGATCGAGCGTCGCACCGACGCGCGAATCTCCGTCACCAGCGCCGGGGGCTCGGCCCGTCCGTCGCGAGCGCCGGAAGACCGCGATCCCGGGAAACCCGC
>CAZXGT010000013.1:0-14530 GCA_964639935.1 uncultured Phycisphaeraceae bacterium | reverse complement strand
GCCAGCACCGCCGGCTCGGTCTTCTTCTTCGGCTCGAGCGGCTCCCACTTCACGCTGACGTTCAGGGCGAACATGCTCAGGAGCGCCTCAAGCTGGCGCTCGATCGAGTGCATGGCCTCCGCCTCGTAGCGTTCGTCGGCCTGCTCGTAGAGCTCGGCCGCCTGGATCTGCGCCCGCTCCATCAGCTCCTTCTGCGTCGCCGCGCCGACCGGGATCACGTCGAGCAGGCCCAGCACCTTGCCAGCCTGGATGTCATAGGGCGCCACGTCCAGCAGCCGGAGGCGACCCTCGGGCCGCGGCAAGGTCAGCGTGTACTCCCCCGATTCGTGCTCCTGGATCGACTCGGGGCGGATCTTCGCGAGGTCCACCGAGTACTGCTTCTCGAAGCGGAAGATCATCGCGACGCGGGCCTGCGAGAGGATCAGGGGCGGCATCCACCCGAGGCCGCGGGTGCTCGTGGCGATCTCCTTGGCGCTCACCTCGAGGCCGACGAGCCGTCCCACCGCGCGGACGCGCTGGAAGACGAAGTCGGTGTGGATTTCGGCCGGGCCCTTGGAGCGACGCCCCAACCTCCGCCCGAGCGTCCAGAAGACGATCGCGCCGACGATCAGGCCGAGGGTCACCGACACCACTGCGAGAACCAGAGGCTCCATCTGCCGTCACCCGTCCTTTCACGCGAACCCGCCTCGCCCGACCCGGTTGGTGGGAAGGGGCCGCGGCCGGTTTCGCGCCGGTTCTAACCGGCCGGATTCTAGGACGTCGCCGGCGTTGCCTCCGGGCCGCTCGGATTGTCCGCCGGATCGGGCGTCTGCGGATCCGCCGCGTCCACGCCGATCTCAAAGGCGCGGATGAAACAGTGGATGGCGATCGAGAGCAGGATGATCGAGACGAGGCCCGCCGCAAGCACGCCGATCTTGAAGAACACGGCCGGCACGGCGGCCGCCAGAGCCGCGAGAGCGCCGGTCCGCCAGGCGACCGCAATCGCCAGCACCGGCGCCAGAGCGAGCGCTCCGATCGCCACTCGCTTCACCGACATCCCGGGTCGGCGGACGAGGATCATCAGCCCGGCGATCGCCAGAATCAGCCCGGCGATCCCCACGCGCGAGAGCGTGGCGATCGTCTCCACTCGCTCGCCTCGGAAGCTCGGGAGCACCGACGTCTCGAGGCCCCCCACGCCCGCGCCCACCGCGATCGAGCCCGCGACGCACGCCGCCGCCATCGCCGGGCCGAGCGCGAAGCGTCCCAGGCCGGCGAGCACGCCGAACAGCCCGGCGACGAGGATCAGCCCCTCGCCCGCCAGCATGAAGAAGTGCTGCCCCTGGAGGGCGACCACGGCGAAGCCGATCGCGCTGAGGGCGGCGAGGGCCGAGAGGATCAGCTCGAGGCGGAGCAGGATGGTCGGCGTCTTGACGGGCATATCGGCTCCCAAGGCGGCTCCGACTGTATCGGCGGGCGGGCCGGGCGGTTCGACGAAATCGGCAGAAAGCGCTACCCTCCGCGGATGCCAGAGGCGGCGCCCGAGCTTCGAGCCTGCGAGTTCTTCGCGGGGATGGGCCTGGTTCGCGATGCACTGGAGTCCGGGCCCGCCGAGAGGCGTTTTCGGACCGTCTTCGCCAACGACTTCGACGATGCGAAGGCCCGCATGTACCGCGCCCGCTTCCGCGACGCCGAGGACCCGCTCATTCAGGCGGACGTCGCCTCCCTCGCGCCCGCGGACGTCCCGCCGGCGGACCTCTGGACAGCGTCGTTCCCCTGCACGGACCTCTCGCTCGCCGGGCGCGGCGCCGGGATCCACGCGGGGCAGTCCGGGGCGGTGTGGGCGATGCTCGACCTGCTGCGGCGCAAGGCCGGGCGCGACCGCCCGCGGTGGCTGCTCTTTGAGAACGTCCCGGCGCTCCTGACGAGCCACGGGGGCGCCGACCTGCGGGCGCTGGTTGAGGCGATCAACGGCCTGGGCTACGCCGTCGATCCGCTGCTGGTGAGCGCGGCCCGCTTCACGCCCCAGTCGCGCCTGCGCCTGTTCCTGATCGCCTCGCCTCTGGGCGAGGGCCCGCTCTTGAACCCGGCCGCCGCCCCGGAGCACCCCGCGCGGCCGCCGGCTCTCCGCCGGGCCGCCGGCGCGATGGCCGATCTCGCTTGGCGCGCCCGCCCGCTCCCGGAGCTTCCCGACCGCGCCCCAACCCTCGACGACGCGCTCGACGCGCTCGCGCCCGATGATCCCCGATGGTGGCCCGAGGGTCGCGCGGCGTACTTCATGAACCAGATCCACCCGGCGCACCGCGCGCTGGCCGAGCGGCTCATCGCCGGCCCGGCTGTCGAGCGTCGCCCGGCGTTCCGGCGCGTCCGCGCCATCGCTGGGGAGAAGAGGAGCCTCATCGAGCTTCGCGACGACGGGCTCGCCGGGTGCCTCCGCACGCCCAAGGGCGGGAGCGCGAAGCAGATTGTCTTCGAGGCCGGCCGGGGCGAGCGCCGCGTGCGCTTCATGACCAGCCGGGAGGCCGCGCGGCTTCAGGGGGTGAGCGCGCCCCTGCCCGAGGGGTTCAGCGAGACCGAGCTGCTCTTCGCCCTCGGCGACGCGGTGTGCGTGCCGGCGGCGCGATGGGTGCTCGACGCCGCGCTTCAGGAGGTCGGGGCGCCCTGCGCAATGGCGACGCTCGAGGAGCACCCGAGGCGGTCGGCCCCGGCCTCGATCATCGCGACCGCGTCCTCGTAGGTCCGCACGCCGCCCGACGCCTTGACCTTGAGCGGCCCGGCGTGCTTCTTCATGAGGCGCACCGCGTCGACGCTGGCCCCGCCCGCCGGGTGAAAGCCCGTGCTCGTCTTGACGAAGTCGCAGCCGGCCTGCGCGGCGGCCTCGCAGGCGCCGGCGATCATCGCCTCGAACTCCTCGTCCGAGCCCGCCTTCTCCCGAAGCAGCGCGCTCTCGATGATGACCTTCACCGCGATGTCGCCCGCGACGGATCGAACAGCCCGCGTCGTCTCGAGCAGATCGTCGCGAAGCCCCTCCGTGTCGCGCCGGAGGACCCGCGGGAGGTACGCGACGACGTCGATCTCCTCGGCCCCGAGCTTGGCGAGCTGCGTGGACTCGATCGCTCGCGTCATCGGGAGCGTGGCGCCGAGGGGGAACCCGGCGACGACGCAGAGCCTGACGCGGTGGTCGCTCCGGCGTCGCGCCGCGTCCAGGCGCTCGCGGACGCGCGGCGCGTAGACGCCGTTGACGCAGACCGACGCGCACCCGAGCTCGAGCGCCTCGTCCGTGACGGCGTCGACGTCCTCCGGCGTCGCCTCGGCCTTGAGGATGGTGTGGTCGATTCGGGCGGCGATCTCGCCGGCGGTCATCGTCGCGCTCATCGGTTGAGGCCTTCCGTGGAGATCATGGGGGCGGGTCCGCGTTGTCGCATGGCGCGATCGTAGACGCGCGCCGCGTCGCGCTTGAGCTTCGCGTTGTCCGCGTCGCGCGCGTACATCATGTGGCCCGATCGGTAGTAATCGAACATCACGTTGTCGCGCAGCTCGGGCTCCAGGAGCATCTGGTCGATCGTGTACTCGGCCGCGAAGAAGGGTGTGGCCAGGTCGTAGTAGCCCGACGAGACATGCACGAGCATGTGCGGGTTGCGCGTGAGCGAGGCGCGGAGCGTCTCGGCGACGTTGACGAAGCTGTTGCTCCCGCCCTCGTAGTTCCACTCCCACGGGCCGATCCGCCAGTTCAGGATGTGGTAGCGCTCGTCGCGCTGGACGCCGAGCTCTCGGCTCATGTAGTCCTGAATCGCCGCGGTGTAGGGGCCGAGGATCGCCGAGAAGCTCGGGTCCCGGTCCGGCCTCTCGCCCGCGGCGTCCCGATCGATCCCGGCGTACCGGCTGTCGAGCCGTCCGACGGTGCGGCGCTCGTCGCGGAGCAGCTCCTTGGTGAAGCGCTGGATGTGCACGCGCAGGTTCGTCCGCCTGAGGTACTCGGCGTCCAGCCCCGTGTAGCGGGCCAGGCGCCGGGCGATCCGCTCGGCGTCGGGCTCGGTCAGCCGCGAGCCCTGCGCGAGGGCGAGCAGGTAGTCCGTCCGCGCCCACTCGCGGACCTCGTCGAGCAGGTCTTCGAGGTCGCGCTCGAGCAGATCCGGCGGGAGCGCCCCGTGGAACCACGCCGTGGCGGTGTAGGTGGGAAGGAACAGCGCGTAGGGCAGGTTGTTGCCGGGGCTGAAGCGAGCGGTGGAGAAGTCGAGGATGGTCGAGATGAGAAACACGCCGTTGAGCGCGATGTTGTGCTCATCGAGGAGCACGCCGGTCAGCGCGGCGGCGCGGGTCGTGCCGTAGCTTTCGCCCGCGAGGAACTTCGGGCTGAGCCAGCGGTCGTTGCGGGTGAGGTAGATCCGGATGAACTCGGCGAGGCTCCGGGCGTCCTGCTCGACCCCCGAGAACTCGGCCTGCTCGCCCTCGCCGACCGGACGCGAGAACCCCGTCCCGACCGGATCGATGAAGACGAGATCCGTGAGGTCGAGCCAGGAGTCGGGGTTGTCCTGGATGGCGCCGGGGGGCGGGAGCGTCTCGCCCTCGGCGCTCATCAGCACCCGCCGCGGCCCGAGCGACCCCATGTGAAGCCACACCGACGAGGAGCCCGGCCCGCCGTTGAAGACGAACGTGACGGGCCGCTCGGCGGGATCGACCTCGCCCAGCAGGGTGTAGGCGATCGAGAAGATCTCGCCGCGGTCCTCGCCGGCCTCGGTATCGACGAGCACGGACTCGACTGTCGCCTCGTAGCGGAGCGTGCGGTCGCCGATCCGCGCCTCGTGTCGCGTCACGACCGGGCCGAAGGGCTTGGCCGCCGGGTTCGCCTCGCCTCCGTCCGCCGGTGCCGGCGCGGCCGCCAGCGCCGCCGTCAGGAACACCACCGCCGCTCGCCAGATCCGCATATGACTTCTCTCCTTCGGATGCCCTTCGGGTTCGATCGCAGTCTAGCCCGCCGCGTCAGGCCGGCGGACGGGAGCGAGGCTAGCATCGCTTCATCCTGCATCCCTGCTCACGCTCGAAAGGATCGCCGTGACGACTCGCGTTTCCGTTGCTACCGCCGCCCCTCTCCTCGGCTGCCTTGCGCTGGCCGGCGCCGCCTCGGCCGAGGCGACCTGGGCCGACGCCGAGCAAGGCGCGCTGCGCCATCACGCCCCGCTGACCACGCCCGGCGAGTTCACCAAGGCCGGGGAGGCCTACTTCAACCCCGACGCGTCGTGGATCATCTTCCAGGCGGTGCCCGAGGGGCAGCCGAAGGACGCGCACTATCAGATGTACGTCGCGAAGCTCGAGCGCGACGAGGGCGGCCGCGTGACCGGGCTCGGCGAGACCATCCGCGTCTCGCCCGAGGGCTCGGCCAACACCTGCGGGTGGTTCAACCCCCGGGCGCCGCACTCGGTGATCTTCGGGTCGACCGTTGAGCCCTTCACCGCGAGCGAGACCGCGGGCTACCAGCGCGACACCTCCGAGTACGAGTGGCTCTTCCCGCGCGAGATGGACATCGTCACCCGGACGATCCCCGCGATCTTCTACGATCAGCTCCCCGAGGGAACCGACGACCTGCGCGTCAGCTGGGGCGAGGAGGCCAGGCGGCCCGTCCGCCTCTTTGAGCGCGACGGCTACGACGCCGAGGGCGCCTATTCGCCCGATGGGCGCTACATCGTCCACACCCACGTCGATCCCGGATCGGGCGACGGGGACATCTACATCTTCGACACGTTCACGGGCGAGAACCATCCGATCATCACCGAGCCCGGCTACGACGGCGGGCCCTTCTTCTCGCCCGACGGAAAGCGAATCACCTACCGCTCCGACCGCCAGGGCAACGACCTGCTCCAGCTCTTCATCGCGGACCTCGCGTTCGACGACTCGGGCGCCCCGAGCCTCGCCCGAGAGCGAGCGATCACCCGCAACCGCCATGTGAACTGGGCGCCCTACTGGGACCCCTCGGGCGAGTTTCTCGTCTACACGACGAGCGAGATCGGGCACCGCAACTACGAGGTCTTCTCGATCGAGGTCCCCGCGGCGGATGATCCCGAGGTATCGCCGAGCGAGCTCAAGCGGCGGCGCATCACGGACGCCGCCGGCTTCGACGGGATGCCCGTGATCTCGCCGGACGGCTCGCTGCTCATGTGGACCACCCAGCGCCGGGAGGGCTCGAGCGATCCGGGCTCGAGCCAGGTCTGGATCGCCGAGATCGAGTCGCTGGCCCCCTGAGCGTCAGCCGTTGGCGGCCTCGAGCCACGCCATCAGCTCATCGGCGCTCAAGCGGCCGGGCTGGCGCGCGACGACCTCGCCGCCGCGGATGACAAAGGACGCCGGGATGCCGGAGATATTCAGGGCTCGGGCGTCCTCGGGCGACTCATCGACGTTCAGGTAAAGCGGCACGGCGTTGGCGGCGACCCACGCGGCGACGCGCGGATCGGTCAGGGCGCCCTCCTTGTAGGCCTGGCACGGGGCGCACCAGTCGGCGGTGGCGACGGCGAAGACCACGCGGTCCTCCGCCTCGGCCCGCTCTACGGCGGCCGCGAGTGTGGCCTCGCCGCCCTCAAAGACCGCCGGCACGGGGGCGGGTTCGGTCGGTCTGAAGATCACCACCGCCGCGATCGCGAGCAGTGCGATCCCGAAGAGGAGGTTCCCACGGCTTCCGCGCCGCCTGGGCGCGGGCCGGGCCTGAAGGTCATCGGCCTGCTGCTGGTCGTGTGGCATCCGCTCGCTCATGAGCCCGCCCTTTCCATCGGCGTCTGTCTCATCGGTCGTCAAACGGCTCTCACCGGGCGTTCATTCCGTCCGCTGAGGGTCGGGATACGATTTGGAAGGTTATGCGGATCGCCTCGGCCAATCTGTTCTGCCTGAACCCCCGGCCCGCGGCCGCGCTGGAGGCCGTCGCCCGGCAGGACGCCGACGTGTACGTGCTGATCGAGTCGGTCCCGCGGTTCCAAAGGATCGCCGATCATCTGCTCCCGCCGAGGCGGCTCACGGGGCTGACCCGCCCCGACGGCATGCCCGTCTCGCTGCACGCCCGCGAGGAGATCCGGATCGAGGACGCGCGCGAGAGCGGCGAGGGCTGGCTCGAGGCGTCGGTGGGCGGGCTTCGCCTGCTGATCGTCCACGCCGTGGCCCCCTACCTGCCCTGGCGGTGGCCGAAGCGGGAGAGGCAGCTCGCGCGTCTCGCCCGGCGCATGGGCGAGGTGAGCCAGCACGAGCCCGGGCTGACGATCGGCGACTTCAACACGGCGGACTTTGAGCCCGTCTGGTCGCGCTACGAGGAGGCGGTGGCGCCGTGGAAACGCGTCCACTGCTCCGTCCACGGCGCCGGCGCCGGGCCACTGCGCGGCACGTGGCCCTTCGGGCGGCGGTGGTCGCCTGTCGCGCTGGACCACGCGCTGGCGACCCCCGCGCTGATCGAGGCCAACCCGTCGCCTGCGCTTGTCCAGACCTTCGGCATCCCCTGGAGCGATCACCGGGGGCTGCTCGTGGACCTGCCCGCCGAGCGCGTCGGGATGCCGGCGGATCTGCGGAGCCGAAACGGCGACGGCTAGAGCTTCTTCAGCGCGTCGAGCAGGCCGTCGAGGTGCTCGCGTTCGTGGGCGGCGGAGATCTGGACGCGGAGGCGGGCCTCGCCCTCGGGGACGACGGGGTAGCCGAAGCCGATGACGAAGACGCCGAGCTCCATCAGACGCTGGCTCTTGGCGATGGCCTCGGCGGTGTCGCCGATGATGATGGGGCAGATCGCGGTGGGCGAGTCGAGCACGTCGAAGCCGGCGTCGCGGATGCCCTTGCGGGTGTAAGCGACGTTGTCGCGAAGCTTCTGCACGCGCTCGGGCTCGTTCATCACGATCTCGATGGCCTTGGTGGCGGAGCACGCGACGGTGACGGGGACGGCGTTGGAAAAGAGCGTGGGGCGCCCGCGCTGGACGATCATGTCGACGCCGTCCCTGGGCCCGGCGATGAAGCCGCCGGCGCCGCCGCCGAGGGCCTTGCCGAGGGTGCCGGTGAAGAAGTCGATCCGGTCGCCGCTCAGGCCCTGGTGCTCGTGGACGCCTCGGCCGGTCTCGCCCATGACGCCGGCGCCGTGGGAGTCATCGACGATGAGCATGGCGCCGAACTCGTCGCAGAGCCGGCGGAGGCCGGGAAGGTTGGCGATGTCGCCCTCCATGGAGAAGACGCCGTCGGTGACGACCCAGACGACGCCCTCGACCTCTGGCTCGGCCCGGGCGACCTCCAGCTTCTCGCGAAGGTCCTCGAGATCGTTGTGCCTGTAGACGCCCTTCTTGAGCCCCTTCTTGATGACGGCGGCGAGGCGGACGCCGTCGATGATGGAGGCGTGGTTGAGCTCGTCTGAGAGGATGAGATCGCCGGGCTCGCAGAGGGTGGGGAAGATGGCCTCGTTGGCGTTCCAGCAGGAGACGAAGGAGTAGCTGGCCTCGGTCCCTAGAAAATCGGCGATGCGTTTCTCGAGGGTGAGGTGGGGCTCGAAGGTGCCGCAGATGAAGCGGACGGAGGCGGTCCCGGCGCCGTAGTCGCGCAGGCCCTTGACGCCGGCCTCGACGACCTCGGGGTGATTGGCGAGGCCCAGGTAGTTGTTGGAGCAGAAGCAGAGCACCTCGCCGCGGCCCTCGAGCTGGATCGTGGGGCCCATGGGGCCGGTGATGGTCTGGAGCTCTTTCATCTGGCCGGAGCTGGCGAGATCGGCGAGGAGCTTGCTCGTGCGCTCGTGGAAGGGATGGGCGGCGGCGGATGTCATGGCGATGCTCCCGAAGCTGGACTCGGCCGAAGTGTAGCCGCGCGGGGGCGCGTCCCGGGAAATCTCACGGCGCGCCCGCGGTGGGCGCCGATATCTGAGCGATGCGCCCGCTTCCCGAGCCGATGACCGACGCGCTGCGAGAGCTGACCGGATGGTGTTATCTCGTGGCCGGCGCGGCGGTGCTGGCGGCGGCGGCGCTGATCCCGGCGCAGGAGCAGCTCGAGCGAGCCGAGCGGCTCCGGGAGAAGGCCGAGAGGCAGGTTGAGCTTCGGCGTGAGATGCTGGAGGAGGCGGGCTCGCGGATCGCGGCGCTGACGGAGCCGGACGAGGCGCTGGTGATGTCGCTGGCGCAGACGCACTTGAATCTGGGCCCTGCGGGGGCGCGGCCGATCGCGCTGGATGTTCGGCATCGGACGGCGAGCGGCGCGGCTGGGGCGCACGGGGGCGCTCGTGCGGCCGCCGGCGACGATGAGTCCGATAATGAACAGCGCTCGCGTTTGGCGCGGTTGGTGACGGAGCGGCCCGCGCGGTCGGCGGCGATCGTGCTCGGGGCGGTGTGCGTGCTGGTGGGGCTGCTGCCGGCGAGCGAGGCGCGAGCTTCACATGCGGACGCTTGAACGGGTCGGACGCGGGCCTAGGCTGATACTCGTTCCGCTACGACGGCCCCTTCGGCGAGTCGTGGCGCCCCGAAGCACGACGCGCCGGTGGCGGGTCGTGGCACCCCTTTGGCGGAGAGTTCGTGATGTGGACCCGTGTTGCGTGCGCCGTGGGCGCTTTGGCCGTGAGTTCGACCTGTCTGGCGTGGGGCGCCCACGGTCACCGGATCGTGACGCATCTGGCGATGGAGCGGTGGGAGGCGGCGCCGGGGTGGCTCTCGACGGAGGAGGCGAGGGTTCGGGCGGCGTTTCAGTCCAACGAGGCGGACCGGTGGAAGGGCACGCCGTCGCTTGCGATCAATCACGAGAACAAGCCGGACCACTTCATCGACGTCGAGCATCTGTGGCTGATGGACATGTCGCTCGAGACGCTGCCGAGGCTTCGGCGGGACTACCTGGCGCAGATGGCGGTCGCGCGGCATCTGGATCCGGACGCCTCGCCCGGGACGTGGGACGCGAGCCGTGACGCGGCGAAGGCGTATGAGTACCCGGGCTTCCTGCCGCACGCGATTGTGGAGCACTACGAGAAGCTGCGTTCGAGCTTCGCCACGGTGCGGACTCTGGAGCGGGTGGACCGGGACGATCTGGGCGCGCAGCTCGAGCAGGCGCGGGCGAACGCGATCTACCACATGGGGATGCTCTCGCACTTTGTGGGCGACGCGTCCCAGCCGCTTCACGTCACGGAGCATTTCAACGGATGGGTTGGGCCGAATCCGTACGGGTACACGGAGGACAAGCGTTTCCACGCGATGATCGATTCGGGGGCGCTGGACCGGCACGGGGTGACGCTCTCGAGCTGCCGGGGGGCGTCGAGCGCGAGCTACGAGGTGAAGTCGGGGGACGCGTGGCCGGTGGTGCTCGGGTACATCGGCGAGAGCTTCCGGCTGGTGGAGCCGCTGTACGCGCTCGAGAAGACGGGGGCTCTGATGGAGGACGCGGGGCGGGCGTTTCTGGAGGAGCGGCTGGACGCGGGCGGCGCGATGCTGGCGGCGCTGTACGCGTCGGCGTGGGAGGCGTCGGCGCCGACGGAGGAGAGCGTGGCGTCGTTTCTGCGGTACGGGGATTATCGCGGGGTGGATGAGGCGACGGGGGGCGAGGAGTAGAAGCGCGGGGGCCCGGGCGCGTCTCTGATGGCGCGCTGATCTGCGGCGGGTGGTGGACGGACGTTCAAGATCCCCTCACCCCAGCCCTCTCCCCTTGGGAAGGGGAGAGGGAGCCGGAGGGAGCGCACCGCCTCGCGTGGCGCTCCGCTTGGGAAGGGGGCGGGGAGCCGGAGGGAGCGCGGAGAGAGTGGGTGGAGATCGCGCGGCGGGCTCACGAGCCGGTCTTGAGGCGATTCCTATACTGATGGGATGCCCATGCAAGACCGCGTGCCCCCTATCGAGTCCGAGGATCTTCCCGCCACGGCGCCGTCGCCTTCCCCGCCGCCGCCCTCGGAGGCGGAGATCGTGGTGGACGGATCGGGGCCGATCGATATCTCGGAGCTTCCGGGGTCTCTGATCGTCTTGGAGGGGACGGACGGGGCGGGGCGGAGCACGCACATCGCGCTCCTGCGGGAGTGGCTGGAGACGCGCGGGTACGGGGTGACGCACACGGGTCTGACGCGGTCGCGGCTGGTGAGCGAGGGGCTGCGCGTGGCGAAGGAGGGCCACACGCTGCTGCGGAGCACGATGGATCTCTTCTACGCGACGGACTTCGCGGATCGCCTGGAGAACCACATCGTCCCGTCGCTTCGGGCGGGGTTCGTGGTGCTGACGGACCGGTACATCTATTCGCTGATGGCGCGGTCGCTGGTTCGCGGGGGCGATCTGGACTGGATCGAGGACGTGTACCGGTTCGCGCCGAGCCCGCACGCGGTGTTGTATCTCTCGATCGGGGTCGATGAGCTCCCGGCGCGGGTGCTGGCCAAGGGCGGGTTCGACTACTGGGAGTCGGGGCTGGACTTTCAGGAGGAGACGGACGTGTACAGCTCGTTCGTTCGGTACCAGACGTCGCTTCTGGAGGCGTTCGACGAGCTTTCGGAGTTGCATGATTTCAAGCGGATCGACGCGACGCGCGAGGTGAGCGAGGTGTTTCGCGATCTGCGCGACGCGGTGATGCGGGTGATCGAGCCGCACGCGGAGACTTCGAAGGCGGCTTCGAGCGCATGAGTCAGGATCAAGCTGGGCCTGAGACCGCGGCCGCTCCCGCGGAGCGACTGCTGAAGCGTCTTCGCAAGACCGAGGCGCTGATCGAGCCGGCGGCGCTGCGCGCGGAGGAGGACATCGAGCACGTCCACAAGCTGCGGGTGGCGACCCGGCGGGCGCAGGCGGCGCTGGACGTTTTCTCCGAGGCGATCGACGAGAGGTCGCGGAAGACCCTGCGCAAAGCGCTGAAATCGATCCGTCGGGCGGCGTCGCCGGCGCGGGACGCGGACGTGCATCTGCTGGCGCTCGAGGCGCTGCCGGAGGCGTCGAGCGCTGATGAGCGCGAGGGCGTTCGGCACGCGATCGAGCGGACGCGCGAGGAGCGGGAGTCGGCGCAGGCGGCGCTGGTCGAGCTGGTCGAGACCGGCGCGGCGAGGAAGCTGGCCAAGCGGCGGGAGAGGCTGGACGCCGGGGCGTTGGCGCCGGAGATCGCGCGACGCGCCGGCGCGTCGGCGCTCAATCGGGCGGCGCGGGATCTGGAGGAGGCGGCGTCGGCGGATCTCACGGAGATCGAGCGCCTGCACGACGTTCGCAAGCGGGCGAAGCATCTCCGGTACACGCTCGAGCTGCTCGAGGGGCTCGTGGATGACGGGGCGCGGGAGCGGACGCTCGGGGAGCTTCGGCTGCTTCAGGATTCGCTTGGGGCGCTGAACGATCAGGCGTCGATTCTGGATCGGCTCGAGCGGTATCACCGGGAGCTGGAGCGGGGGATCGAGCGCAACGAGCGAGCCGAGCGGGGGCTGGGGGCGCTGGTGGAGCGTTTCAGGCGGGAGCTGGAGACGCTGGCGTCGTCGGCGCGCGAGGCGTGGAGCGGCGAGGAGGCGCACGAGGTGATCGTGGACGCGCTGCGGCTGGCGGGGGAGAAGGCGAATGGGGAGATTCCGGCGGAGACCGGCGAGCCCGGTCCGCGGGCGCTGGATCCGGCGACGGAGGCGCTGCGGGTGAATCCGGCGGCGAATCGGGACCGGCTGGCGGCGATCGACGTGGGCACCAACAGCATCCGTCTGATCATCGCGGAGCTTCAGGAGGACGGCGGGTACCGGGTGATCGATGATGAGAAGGAGATCACGCGACTCGGCGCGGGGCTTGCGGAGACGGGGCGGATGACGCGGGCGTCGATCGATCGGTCGGTGGCGACGGTCAAGCGGATGCGGGACATCGCGGCGGGGTACGGGGCGGCGACGCTCCGGGCGGTCGGGACGGCGGTGGCGCGGGACGCGGAGAACGCCGAGGAGCTCCGTCGCGCGATGCTCGACGGCGCGGGGGTGGATCTCGAGATCATCTCGCCGGAGCGCGAGGCGCAGCTGGCATTCCGCTCGGTGGCGGCGTCGTTTGACATCCGGGACCTGGCGGTGGCGATCGTGGATATCGGGGGCGGCTCGACGGAGGTGGTGCTCTCGTCGCGCGGGCTGATCGAGACGGTGTACGCGATCCCGCTTGGTGCGGTGCGGTTGACGGAGCGCTTCGGCGGTCCCGACGAGGCGTGCGGGTCGCGGTACGGGGAGATGCGGGATTTCGTTCGCAAGCAGATCAAGGAGATCGTGGGCAAGCCGCCCTTTACGCCGCAGGTGATGATCGGAACGGGGGGCACGCTGACGACGCTCGCGGCGATGAATCTGCACCAGAGCCGGGGGCCGCTCTGGGCGCAGGACGATTCGGCGATGATCCGCGGGCACGAGATGCAGCGGTCGGACCTGCGGCACATGCTGGACCGGCTCCGGAAGATGACGCTCGCGGAGCGGTCGCGGGTCCCGGGGCTTCCGACAGAGCGGGCGGACATCATTGTGCCGGGGATCCTGCTCGGCGAGGTCCTGATGAAGCGCCTCGGGGTCAACGAGGCGCGGGTGCACGATCGGGGGATCCGGGACGGGCTGCTTCTGGAGATGGCCGAGCGCGCGCGGGGCGGGAGCGCGGCGCGGGTCGAGGGCGGTTCGGGAGCCGACGCGATGAAGTCGGTGCACCGGTTCGCGTCGGCGTGCAAGTACGACCATGCGCACTGCGAGCACACGGCTGGTCTGGCGCTGCAGGTGTTCGATCAGCTCCGGGAGCTCGCGGGGCGCGAGGCGGAGGCGCCGGCGTGGGCGGCGCCCCTGACCGACGAGGCGCGGACGATCCTGGAGGCGGCGTCGCTTCTTCAGGACGTCGGGTATCACATCAACTACACGCGGCATCACAAGCATTCGCACCACCTGATCCTGCACGCGGACCTTCCGGGCTTCTCGCCGCGGCAGACGCGGGTAATCGCGAACGTGGCGCGGTATCACCGTCGCGCGGCGCCGAAGATGAAGCACGAGTCCTACGCGCGGCTCAGCGCGGACGATCGGGCGATGGTGCGGGCGCTGTCGGCGATTCTGCGGATCGCGGGGGGTCTGGATCGGGCGCACGTGCAGCGGGTGAGCGGCGTTCGCCTGGCGATGGACGACCAGACGGCGCGGTTCGGTGTGGAGTCGCCCGAGGATCCGCATGTGGAGCTTTGGGGGGCGTCGCGCAAGAGCGAGCTCTTTGAGTCCGTGTTTCACCGGCGCGCCACGTTCGAGTGGGCGCCGCCCTTTGATCGCGAGAGCGACGGGACCAGCCGATGAGCGACGAGTTCGAGCAGTATCTGAGCGAGGAGTTTCCGGGGAAGCTCTTCATCGTGGAGGGGATCGACGGATCGGGCAAGAGCACGCAGCTCGATCTGCTCCGCAAGTACCTCGAGAGCGAGGGGTACACGGTGAGCTTCAGCGAGTGGAACTCCTCGCCGCTGGTGCGCGACACGACGCGTCTGGGGAAGCGTCAGCGGCTGCTGAGCCCGATGACGTTCTCGCTGATTCACGCGGCGGACTTCGTGGATCGTCTGGAGCGGACGATCATCCCGCCGCTGCGCGCGGGCGCGGTGGTGCTGGCGGACCGGTACATCTACACGGCCTTTGCGCGCGACGCGGCGCGCGGGATCGATCGCGACT